>PLZX01000079.1 GCA_003152325.1 Bryobacterales bacterium
TCTGTGTTTTTCCGCATCCTGCTAGTGCGGCTGTACCAGGCTATCAACCACGGCAGCATCGAAGATCTGGAGTTCAAGCACTCCGTGCCCGTATTTGACCCGTGGCCGGTTACGCTGCGAGACGTGAAGTTGTACGCGGACGAGGACTCGCGGCCAGAACTCAGCCTGGGCGACTTCGTCGTGAGCGATGAGATCGTCCGTTTGCTGAAGCGCCTCGACGAGATGAAGTGCGGCACCCTCCGGCGCATCGAGGTACACGCCGGAGTGCCACGGCGGATGCTCGTTGAATCCCAAATCACCGGCGCCCAGGAGGTGCGGCCGCGTCAGGGGAGGATGTCCAAATGAGCGTGGACTCTCAGCCGCGGCGGGGCCGGGCATCCTGACATGATGAAGTCACTTTGACGTTTCCAGGGCCACGCCAAAGCTTCTCACCTGGCCCGCTTCGACATCAATCTGCTGCGTGTATGCCGGAAGTCCAGGGGCCTGGAGGGTCAGCATGCTTGTCATTCGTTTCTTCCTCCTTTATCTCTGCCGCTACTAGCATTTGTGCTGCTTCGTGCAGCTGTTCTCGCAGGCGGTCAGCGCCCGTGGCGAGTCTCTCTTCGTCAGGGTCGTCTTCGGCCAACGCGAGAGTTTCCTCGAGTGGTTCGACCGTTTTATCGCAGGTTGAGCAGGTCATCTCTTCTCCTTCGATACCAGCGCGATGCCTAATTGGGTCGCTCTGGTGAGGCGCTGCACGGCGGCAGCATGCCTGTTTGGTACTTGCCGGGTAGCAGCTTCACAACTGCGGGAGTGATGCCGGCAGGATAGCCATCGACTAAGATAGTGGCCTCGGCGGGTCCGCCTAAGTCTGGCGCCTTGTGCCATCTTGGTGCAATTAGCCGAAGGGTATTGTGAAGCCCCCTAAGGGTACTTGACGTACTGGCTAATCAAAGTTAATAGTTGCGATTCGGAGACCATTCGCCGTTCCACCGACGGTCTTCGGTGGATGCGGCGCATACCCCATCCGCCACTTTGCCACCACCCTTTAGGGTAGCGGATGCGTAGGGCGCGGCGAATGGTGGGAGCGTTAAGGACCCATATCGGTAGCCACTCTGCGCGGGAGCACCCCGGTGTCCAACACTGTCATTCTCGGCTGTAACCGCGTATTAATGAGCTAAAACCAGGTCCTCGCCTTATATTGGCGGAACACCTCTCCGTATGCCTGTTCCAGGACGGCGTCCTCCTTCCTGGTCCGCAGCCATTGAAACAGGCAATAGAACAAAACGTAGGGCACCGCCCACTTCGCATTCCAAGCCACAAAGAGCCCCGTGAAGGCAACCCCGCCAAACAGGTACACCGGATGGCGAAACTTTGCGTATAGTCCGGTTGTAACCAGAGCTTTGGCTTGAGCCGTTACCGCAAACGAACTCCCCAGTTGCACGCGGGCCAAAATCCAGAGAACGAATCCGGCCGCCGCCATCGCGATACCGATGACAGAGACAGCGCTCCAGTGTATCCGGGCCACAACGTTCCCCGCGAGAACGAAAAACACAGCCACATCGACCCAGTACAGTATCCGCATCCGCGCATCCTTCCTATTGCACTGACATCGAACAGTGTAATCGGGATTTCCATTTCAGAATGAACTAACGTCAGAAAACGTCGCTGCCTTCGTTGCGTACCCAGCCGGTCGTGCGCTTGACACCGGCCAGCCGCACGCACAACTCACGCTCGAAGCTGTGCGCGCCGTCATGCAGGCAACCCCAGACGATGCCGACGAGGATAACGTCGAAGGAAGCGAGCGCAAGGGATGCCATGAGAACGTTAGTCAGGCGCCTTCGCCGGCTTGAAGATCAACTAAGGCCAGAAAACGCACCGGCGGTTGAGCAGATGATCGCCCAGATCGTCTATGTATCCCCGGACGGAAGCGAAGAAGACGGACCCCGGTATGAGCTGTCGGCGGTTCCCGCCCCCGCCTGGCGGCGGAAACAGGCGCTGACGATAGCGATATTGGTAAAATAACGCCCCCGAGAGTACCGCTCGAAGTCCCAGCCTGCCAGTCGAGACGTCCGTATTCAGACCCCATAAGTCGGCGTCGTGTGATGAAGGCGGAAAGCATCGCGGCCGGATTAGGCTGCGCCATCCGCGTTTGCCTTGCGTTACGATCAGGGAAGACACGAAGCCGGATGCTTCCCCAGAGCCAGAAGGTAGGCCGTTTCGTACGAATCTGCGCGCAGGCGGCCCTGCTGCTGCCGGTCCTGGCGATAGCGCAGCAGGCGCCCGCCGGGACTGAAATCTCCATACGTCTCAAGAGCGCCGTCTCCACCCGGAGTTCCAAACCGGCCGACCCGGTGGAGGCCGTGGTCATCGCGCCGGTAGAGGCGAATGGACGGATGGTGATCGCCGCCGGTGCGCTGGTCCGCGGGATTGTAGAGAAAGTGGCCGAGCCCGCCGCAGCCGACGAGCGCGCGGTGCTGCTGCTGCGCTTCACCGAACTCGAGGCCGGCGGCGCCCGGCGGCCCATTCTGGGGCGCGTCGAGAGCGTGGACAACGCCCGCGAAACAGTGGACGAGCAGGGCCAGATCAACGGCATTCTGGCCGCGCAAACCGTCACCGGCCGGTTGGACGCCGGGCTGAGCAAACTGGGCGAAGAGTACACCGGATTCGCCGACATTCTGAGCGCGGCGAAGAACGCCGTGTTTCAGCCGGCTTCCACCAGCATCGGCTACCTGCCCGGCGTAGAGATGACGTTACGGCTCGCGGAGCCGCTCGAGTTGCCGCCGGGCAAGACTCGGGGGTCCGCGCCGGGCGCCCGGCCGATTGCCGACCGCGCCGCGCTGGCGCAACTGGTGTCGCGTGAGCCGTACCAGACGGTCGCGCTGCGTCCGCCGAAGCCCTCGGATATCACCAACCTGTTGCTGGTGAGTAGCGAGAATGCGCTACGCCGTGCGTTCACGGAAGCCGGATGGTCGGCTGCGGCGAGCTTGAATCCGCTGTCGAAGTTCGAGACGCTGCGGGCGCTGGCGGAAGAACGCGGTTACAGCGAAGCTCCCGTATCCGTGCTGCTGCTGGACGGTAAACCACCGGACCTGATCTTCGAGAAGACCAACAACACCTTCGCGCGCCGCCATCACCTGCGCATTTGGCGGAGGCCCGGGAGTTTCCGGGGCAAACCCGTCTGGGTGGTTGCGGCCACGCACGACACCGGCATCGACTTTTCGGAGGTCGAGCGAGTCTTCATCCACCGGATCGATTCCCAAATCGATCGCGAGCGCGACAANNGTTCTGTTGCTTCATTGACGGGGTACGGCTTATAATAAGGCCCCACTGGTTAACCTCTATGAACCGTCATTCGGTGTTAATTGCCTGTTTCCTCGCTGCGCCTTTCTCACTGGCCGCGGCGTCTCCGGACGTCCACGGCGCGCTCGGGCGTTTGCCGCTGCGCTTTGAAACCGCCGCGGATGGAAGGCTGGTGGCGCGCGAAGGACCGTACAGCCTGACGGTGGAAGCGGGCCGGACCACCGTGACCATCACGGATCGTACCAATCACCGGTCGGCCTCCGTGACGACCAAACTGGCGGGCGCGGAACCCACGTCTCGGCCGGTAGGGGCAGATCCGTTGGCGGCCAAAGCCACCTATCTTTTGGGTAGTGATCCGGCGGGATGGCGAAGCGGCGCTCCGTTGTTCTCCCGCGCGGTGTACCGCGGCGTCTATCGCGGTATCGACCTGGTCTTCCACGGCGATGCCGGCTCGCTGGAGTACGACTTCGTGGTAAAGCCGGGAGCCAGCGCGCGGCGGATCGCGCTCGATATCTCCGGCGCCTCGGCGCTGCGCCTGGAATCGGACGGGGCGCTCGAAATCGACACGCCAGCGGGCGACATTCGCTGGAAGAAGCCCGAGGTCTACCAATGGAAAGACGGCGTCCGCCAATCCATTGCCGGCGCGTTCGCCCTGCATGGGCATCGTGTGACTTTCGCCCTCGGCGCGTACGACCACAGCCTGGAACTCGTGATCGACCCTACGCTCACCTATGCCACCTATCTCGGCGGTTCCGATAATGAATCCAGCCGCGGCGTGGCAGTGGATCCGTTGGGCAACTTTTACGTCACCGGTTTTACGTTTTCCTTGAACCTGCCGCACACCGGCGGATCCTTTCAGCCCTCCTATCACGGCGGCAGCCCCGAGTCCGATACTGGCGGCGACGCCTTCGTCGCGAAGTACACGCCGGCCGGCGCACTGGTTTACGTGACCTACCTGGGCGGCGGAAAAGGCATCAACTCCCCGGTGGGCGCCGACGACGCGGGAGACGCGATCGCGGTGGACTCCGCCGGCAACGCCTACGTCACCGGTTACACTTCTTCCACGGATTTTCCGACCGTTAGTGGCTCCTACCAGACGAAGTTTGGGGGCCAGACAAACGGCCAGAACCTGGGACCTTTCGGCGACGCGTTCGTCGCCAAGCTGAATCCCGCCGGTACGGCGCTGGTGTATTCCACGTACCTGGGCGGATCTGGCGACGAGAGGGGCACCGCCATCGCCGTCGACAGCAAGGGCAACGCCTATGTCGGCGGCGACACACTCTCCACCAACTTCCCGACTAAGAATCCGTACCAGTCCACTTTCAAAGGGCTCGGCGGCAGCCCCCCCCTCTGCAACTCCTGTGGCGTGCTGATCAATTTCGGTGACGGCTTCGTCGCCGAGCTGAACCCTGCCGGCACGGACCTGGTTTTCTCCACGTACCTGGGCGGCGCTTTGGACGACGCCGTCACCGCCATTGCGCTTGACGGCTCCGGCAACGTGTACGTGGGAGGCAGCACGCTCTCCCCGGATTTTCCGACGCTGAACGGGTACCAGAGCAAGTACGGCGGCGCGGCCAGCGACAACTCGCAACCCGTGCTCAAGACCGGCGATGGCTTCGTCGCCAAGTTCGATGCCACAGGCAAGCTGTTGTACTCCACTTACCTCGGCGGCAGCGGCGATGACGCCGTCATGGCCATCGCCGTCGATGCCACCGGCGCCGCGTATGTCACGGGCTTCACTTCGTCCGCCAACTTCCCGGTGAGCGCTACCGCTGCGCAAAAGACCTTTGCCGGACCGCCCGGCGTCACCGGAATCAAGGGATTTGTTTGGGGTGACGCATTCGTCGCCAAGCTGGCCCCCTCCGGAGGCAGCCTGGTCTGGGCCACCTATCTGGGCGGCAATGATGACGATGCCGGTATGGCGATCGCGGTGGATGCCGGCGGCAACGCGATTGTGGGCGGCTTCGCCAACTCCACCAACCTCAAAGTCACTTCCGACGCCCAGCAAAAAACCTTTGGCGGCAGCAACGGCCCGCCGAATTTCTCGGACCCGAGCGGCGACGCCTTCCTGGCCAAGGTCAGCTCCGACGGCGCATCTTTCCTCTACCTTTCCTATTACGGCGGAAACGCCAGTGACGCCATCACCGCTCTGGCGCTGGATGGGCAAGGGAATGTGATTGTGGGCGGCACCACTACTTCCACCAACCTGCCGATCACCGCCAACGCAACCCAAAAAGTCTGGGGGGGCGAAAACCCTCAATTCGAAACCGAGACTATGGGGGACGCTTTCGTGGCTGTCTTTTCGGGTCTTCCGAGTGGACCGGCCGGACCCGTCATCACCTCGGTCTTGAATGCCGGCTCTTACACCAGTAGCCTGGCGCCCGGTTCGGCGACGGCGGTTTTCGGAACGAATCTGGGAACCAGCGCCGCGGCCGGAGCTCTGGTGGGCGGGCAGACGGCTCAGGTGTTGCTGGCGACCGCCACGCAGTGGAGCCTGGCCATTCCCTACAACGCCGTGACCGGCCCCTCCACCGTGCAGATCGGGACGTCCGCGCCCTTCCCCATCACGTTGACGAAGTATGCGCCCGCGCTATTCAGCGTCGATGGCAGCGGCTTGGGCAATGTGGTGGCGCAGCGAGTAGTGGGTAGCAGCACTCCCACTGTGAGCGCCTCCGCCCCGGCCTTTCCCGGCGACACGATTATTCTTTACGCCACCGGGTTGGGCGCGATTGACAGCAGCGGCCACCCGAGTCCGCTGCCCACGGTGACAGTGGGCGGCCAAGCGGTGACGGTGGTGAGCGCCGTCGCGATTGGAAGCGCGAATCCCGGTACGAACCAGGTGACCGTCCAACTTCCCGGCACGACACCCAGCGGAAGCTTGCCGGTGGTTCTTTCGATTGGCGGCTCGAGCTCCCCTTCGCTCGCTCTGCCGGTTGGAGCATTGACAGGCGTTACCATCACCGACGTGCAGAACGGCGGCAGCTTCCAGCCGGGATTCTCGCAAGGCTCCTGGACCACCATCAAGGGTGCGAACCTCTCCGGCACCACGCGCATCTGGACCGGCGCGGATTTCAATGGATCTAGCCTTCCCACGCAGCTCGACCAGGTGAGCGTCACCGTCGACGGTAAACCGGCGTACGTTTATTACATCAGCCCCACTCAGATCAACGTTTTAACGCCGGCCGATGCGGCAACCGGATCTGTGCCCGTGCAGGTGACCTACGCGGGCAAAACCAGTAACCTGCTGAATGGAACCGAAGCGGCCTTTGCCCCGTCGCTTTTCATGTTCGATCCGCAAGGACAGAAATACGCGGCGGCCGTGCTTGGCGGCTCACTACCGATTCAACTTCTCGGACCTACCAACTTGTACCCGGGTTCAACCGTACCAGCCAAGGCCGGAAACGTCATCCTTCTTTATGGCACGGGCTTCGGACCGACTAATCCAACCACCGACTTCGGCCAAATCATCAATGGCGCGCCGCCGACGGCCAACACCGTTACGGCCACCATCGGCGGAGTTCCAGCCACCGTGCAGTTCGCGGGTCTGGTCACGTCGGGCGAATACCAGTTCAATATCCTGGTTCCCAGCGTTCCGTCAGGAGACAACCTGGTGGTCCTCAAGGTTAGTGGAGTTTCCACCCAGGCCAACGCGTACCTCTTTGTGCAGTAGGGAGGCGGCTCACTTGTACTTGACCAGCCGCGCGCTGGCGGAGACAAAGGCCGCGAAGGCCGCGTCCAACCCGCGCGCCTCGATGCGCGCGGGCGGATGCACCGGAATCTCCGTCAGCAGCAGATAACTGGCCGAGAGGTCGTCTTCCTCCAGCGTGGGCGGCAGATTGCCCAGGGCGATGGGCGGAATGCGGAACTGGCCGTCGCGCGCCGGCGCCATGCACAGGCACATGGCGGAATCGCCGCTGTAGCGGTCGGCGTTGGCGGCCAGGATCAGGACGGCATTGTCGCTGTTCGCGGCTTTCCATTCCACCGTGACGCCGGCATCCCGCACCACTTCGGCGATGCGCGTGCGGTTCTTCCACTCGATCGGGCGCGGCACATCCAGCTTCAAAGAGAACGGGCCGATATCGGCGCCGCCTGGGGCCGACACGGTGTACGCGCCGGCGCGCAGGTAGAGCGGCTTTGCCGGCTGGCGCGAAAACGGCGGCATGCCGCCCAGGAAGGCATCGTAATAATCGTGCTGGCGCGCGTCGCGATTCAGCGCCTGCGCCCCGGACGGACCCGCAATCGAAATCGCGGAGCCTGCATCCAGGCGCCGGTTGCCGGGAGTCTTCTGAGGGATCGAGGTCCATTCCGCGGGCGAGCGCGACTGTCCCATCATCTGCCGCAGGTTGATGCGCGCCGTGAACACTGTGCATGTATGCGGCGGCGGAAGCGGCGGGAAGACGCGCTGGCCGGATTCCTGGCGGCCAAAGCTGCCGACGCCATAATCAAACTCGAACTG
>PLZX01000162.1 GCA_003152325.1 Bryobacterales bacterium
GCCGGTTCTCTCCATCCGCGTTTTCAAGCGCAGTTCGCGCCGCCGCAGCGCCGGCGAGACTTCAATCTCCAGCGCCGCCCGCGTCATCTCCAGCGCCATCGCGCAATTCCGCTCCGCATGTTCGTAGTGCTTGGCCAGCGCTTCGAGCGCCCGCACGCGATACGGATTCCGTGACGCCGCCAGCTCCGTCATCGACTCGAGCGCCGCATCGGCACGGCCCAACTTCTTCTCCATGGTTCCGATATCCCACAGCGTGCGGAACAGCAGGTCGTCCGCGAGGCCCATTTCCACCGCACGGCGGAATAGCCGCAGCGCCTCTTCGCCACGCCCCGCCCGTTCCACCCAGCGGCCCAGCCCGATCAGGTCCGCGCCGTGCCGCAAGCCGGCATTCTCCGGAGAGCGGAAGGCCAGCGGCACAATCGCCGTCAGGCAGGCCAGCGAAAGAATGTCGAGGGCGTTGTGGTGGAAAATCGGCACCAGCTCGAACGCCCGTAGCGTCCGCAGGTATCCGAAATAGCAATACGGAATCATCTCGCCCGGCAGATCGCCCTGCCGCTCCACGCCCAGAATCTGGTTTTCCAGTTCCACCAGCCGGCAACTATCCAGACGCAGCTTCCACAGCCGCCGCGCTCCGAACAGCAGGTCCAGGTGCTGCATGCGGTCGAACGGATGACGCGCCCGCGACATACGGTAGCGCGTCTCCAGCAGCGGCTGGTCGAAGGCTTTCCCGTTGTACGTCACCAGCACGTCGAACTGCGCCAGATGCTCTGCGAGGCGCGCCAGCATCGACGGCTCTTCGCCGTAGTCCCGCATGAAGAACTGGCGCAGCCGGAAGCCCGCCGCTTCGATTGACCCCACCCCGATCAGAAACGGGTACGTGCCCGTGCCGCCCGCCAGGCCGGTGGTCTCCGTATCCAGGAACGCCCACTTTGTCGGATGCGACCGCGTGATGGCACCGTCGGAAAGTGACTCCAGCAAATCTTCCGGCAACTCCGCCAGGTCCGCAATATCCACGCTGCCATGCCGGCGGTGGCGCTCCCACAGCTTCTCGGTTTCGAAATGCTCCCCGAACGCCGTGCGCACCACTTCACCGCTGATCAAGTCCTGGATGAAGCCAGCCGCTTCTTTCGGCCGTGCGGGCGCAGGCGGGCCTTCATAGCGCCGGTCGATCCGCGCGACCCGCCGACGCAAAGCCGCGAGTTGTTCCTGGAGGTCCTCCATTCGCCTTTTCTTTGCCTAGCATAGCGCACCTTGCAACGTGCAGCGATAAGAGCGAACCTGGGTTGCGAGGGACCTATGCGAAGTGCCATCGCGGTGCTCTTGTGGACCGGAGTCCTCGGCGCCCAGGACGCGTCTGTGCCGCCAACACCGGAGATTCACGGCGTGGTGCTCGAAGCCGGCACGAATCTTCCCGTGGCGGGAGCCAACGTCACCATCGTAGTGATGCCGGGGACTCCCACGCCTGTTTCCGACCCGGAGGAAGCAGGCAAGACCACTACCGATGATCGCGGCGAGTTTCGGGTCACCCTGAACAAGTTCGCCACCTACCTGGTACGCGCCGAAAAGGCCGGATACACCGACGACGGCAAAACCACCCTCTACCAGGCTCCCACCAATCAACTCCGCACGACCCTGGACAAAGATAAGCCCACCGCCAGCGCCCGGCTGCTCTTGACTCGTTCCGGGGAACTGACCGGGCGCGTGGTGGACGCCGAGACCGGCAAGCCGGTTCCCAACCTGCGTGTCTTCGCTTTTTCGGTGATCTATGACCGCGGCGAGCCCTTACAGTATGGCGGCAAATCCTCCGTCACTGACGCCGAGGGGCAATTCGTTGCAACCGGCTTGCGGCCCGGTAACTACCTCGCCGAGATTCGTCCCCAGGGGTTCGACAAGGAGCAGATCCTGGAGAAGTTTTCCGAAGCCGACCTCCAAGCCACCGACCACGACTACCAGCGATCCTATTGGCCCGGGGGTGGCGGGTTCGACTCCGTGCTCCCGGTGCAGGTCATGTCCGGAGGCTTGGCCAACGTAGGAACTCTGCGCGCCCGTAAGGTGGATTTCTACCGTATTCACCTTTCGACTCCCGCCGCCGGATGCCAGCAGGGAGAGAAGGTTCACATCTCGGCTGAGATGCTCCAGTTCCTCGACGGCGGCGGTTTTGGCGAGGGATCCTGCGGCAAGGACTATCTTCTCCGTAATTTTGAGCCTGGCGCGTACATGCTCTACATCCACAACAACAACTTCACGCCCGAGAGACGCATGCTGGCCATGATGCCCGTCGAGGTGACCGACCGGAACCTCGATCTCACACTTGCGTTGGGGCGTGGCGTGGATATCGACGGCCGCATCGCCGTCGCGGATGGATCCGCCAAACCTCCGATGGAGAAGATCAAGCTTTTTCTGCGGGTCACCGGGTCGATCCAATTTGGCTACGAATCGCAACCCACCTCGCCAGATGCGGAGGGCAAGTTTCAGTTTCCGAACCGGCCCATCGCGCGCGCCCGGATCGTGGTCTCGGGCCTTCCCGCCAACTTCGACGTCCGCGAGATTCGCTACAACGGCAGCGCCGTCGCCGATAACATCGTCGACTTCAACGGCAACGCTCCCGTGCAATCGCTCGTGATCGTGGTGGATGACAAACCCGCCCTGGTCGCGGGAATGGTGGTGGATGGCGACTCGCCAGTGGGCCAGGCCTCGGTGGTCCTGATTCGTTGGCCGGCTTCGCCCCAAGACGTTTTCCTTTCCGCGAAGATGATCACCGCCGATGACGGCGGGCGATTTCACTTCATCGGACTGGCTCCCGGCGAATACCGGATTCTCGCCGTTTCGCCAGCGGCCGCCGGCAAGCTCGATGATCCGCACGTCTTGGAGCGCCTGCTGAACAACGCCAAGCACTTCGAGCTGTCACCAGGCGGCTCACAGACCCTGACGCTGAAAGTTACCGCTCCGGCCCGATAGCCTTACCGCCCCGTCCAGCACGGCGTCCGTTTCCCCAGAAACGCGCCGATGCCTTCCTGCGCATCCGCCGCCAGCGCGTTCATCGACATCCTTAACCGCTATTCGATTCGAGTTCCGAACGGCGCCATGCCCCCAGTCAACACAGTTTTTGGGAACTCACCGGAACCGCAGATTATGAATGAGCCGAAGTCCTTGTACCAATCACCCGCGGGCGCCCAAGGGCCGGCATTCACCCAATCCTGCAACCGGCGAAGATCCTGGAGAGAAATCTGACGCTCTTCTACGCGCGCGAGAATGTGCGCCCAGACAGGCCGCGGAAGACTAGAGAATCGAATCTTCGGCAATCGCATCCTTCCCGAAGATTGCCCTGATCAGATCCTTCCCCGCTTCGCCTTTGCGTTCGGCATCGGTCTCTGCCAGGAACCGGCGATAGGTCGCATTGAGACTAGCTCGTGCAGTCGCCTCAGCCTCCACCCCGCGCTGAGCGAGCACAACCAGCGCCCGGCTCATCGTGAGATGCTTCTTCCGGGCCACACGCCCTACCTCAATTGCCAGTTGTGCCGGAATGGTGACGCTCTGGCGGACGGACGACGCCGTTGGAGTTCGAGTCTTTGACGCCCTTTTCATCGCCTTCATGATATCAAGTGCACCAGCCTGGTGCAGTTCCGTTCTTTCTTCGCTACCGCCCCGTCCAGCACGGCGTCCGCTTTCCCAGGAACGCTCCAATGCCTTCCTGCGCGTCGGCCGCCAGCGCGTTCATCGACAT
>PLZX01000358.1 GCA_003152325.1 Bryobacterales bacterium
AGGTAGGCCAAGCCGTTTTCGGTCATGATGCCGGAACTGCCGATGGAAGCGAAGCCGGACTCGCCGAATCGTACCAGTGCCACGCAGGTTCCGCGCACAAACATGCCATATTCCTTCGCTTGCGCTGCCATTTGGATCTCCAGCGCCTGAAGACGCGCGGCGATTTCGGGGCTCACATCTTGTAGCGGCCGAGGTCCTCGTCGTTGAGGCCCTCCAGCCACCGCCGCAGCTCTTCGTTGTTGACCTTGTCGGTCACCGCAGCGGCCTGCTTGGAGGATTTGAGGACGCTCTCCTCCACGTAGATAGGGCAATCGAGGCGCAGGGCAAGCGCCAGCGCGTCGCTGGGGCGCGAATCCACGCTGATCAGATCGCCATCGCGGTCGAGCCAGATGACCGCGTAAAACGTGTCGTCCCGGAGCTCGCTCACCACCACCTTCTGCAGGTTGGCGTTGAGGCCCACCAGCAGGGTCTTAATCAGGTCGTGGGTCATGGGCCGGGGGGTGGAGACTTTTTCGATCTCGAGGGCGATGGCGTTGGCTTCATACGCGCCCACCCAGATCGGCAGTACGGAGTTGCCGCTCATGTCTTTGAGGATCACGATCGGCATGTTGGTAACGGGATCGATCATGAGACCGCGAATTTTCATCTCGACTTCCATGATGCCCTCCCGCCTTCATTACACCACAGTTACGCTTTCGCCCACCAAGGAGTTGGGGCCGGCGCGGGTGACGCGAACCGGCAGGTAGGTACCCACCAGGGAACCGCCACCGGAATCGGGGTGGGTGAAGTTCAGCGTACGATTGTCGGAAGTGCGGCCGATCCACTGGCCCAGCGCCTGGTGGCGGCCTTCCACCAGCACCTCGCGCACGACGCCGATGGATTCGGCGTTGCGCCGGATCTGGATGGCGCGCTGCTTTTCCTGCACGATGACGAGGCGGCGCTGCTTCTCTTCCTCGGGAATCTTGTCGCCCATCTCCAGGGCTGCGGTGTTGGGGCGCGGGGAGTATTTGAAGCTGAAGAGGGAATCGTACTGGACTTCGTCGAGGAGGCGCAGAGTCTGGCCGAAATCCTCTTCGGTCTCGCCGGGGAAGCCCACGATGATGTCGGTTGTCAGCGAATAGGGGCGTTTGGCGTTCCTGATCCACTCGATGCGCCGCATGTAGTCGTCGCGGGTGTAGAGGCGGTCCATGGCGGCCAGCACTTTCGAAGAGCCGGATTGGACGGGCAGGTGGACGTGATCGCAGATCACCGGGTTGGAGTCCATGGCGTCCACGATGGAGCGCACGAAATCGCGCGGGTGCGACGTGGTGTAGCGGACGCGGCGGATGCCGGAGACTTCGGCGACACGGGCGAGCAGCGCGGCGAAATCCCAGCCGGCGGGGGACGGGTCGCGGTAGCTGTTGACGTTCTGGCCGAGCAATTGGATTTCGGTGTAGCCCTGTTCGGCGAGGCGGCGCGCTTCGGTCATCACGCTCTCGGCGGTGCGGCTGCGCTCCGGCCCGCGGGTGAACGGCACCACGCAATAGGCGCAGGATTTGTCGCAGCCCTCGATGATGGTGATGTAGGCACGGTGCGGATTGTCGCGGCGCGTGAAGGGCGTGTCGAAGGTCTCGTCGGTATCGAGGCTGAGGCCCGTGACGTGGCGGTTGCCGGCTTCCAGTTGCACCAGCATCTCACCGAGCCGCGTGTAACTGGCGGAACCGGCCACCAGGCTGACGTGCGGGGCGCGCTCGAAAATCTTTTCGCCTTCCTGCTGCGCCACGCAGCCGAGCACGCCGAAAACCTTGCCTTTGCCGGCTTCGCGTTTGAAATTCTGGAGGCGGTTGAAAACCTTCTGTTCGGCCTTGTCGCGGATGCTGCAGGTGTTGTAGAGCACCAGGTGGGCTTCCGCGGGTGTCTCCACCTGGGAGTAGCCCTGGGCCATGAGCGTGCCGACGACCTTTTCGGAATCGTGGGCGTTCATCTGGCAGCCGAAAGTTTCGAGGTAGAAGGTTTTCCCAGGCACTGGCTTTATTGTACCGTTGGTTGGGTGTGCAACATAGAAGTCGAACGGCGTGGACCCCAATCAGAGCCGCGACCGTCAGGGAGCGTTTGCCGCCCAGGTTTAGCGCTCCCTGACGGTCGCGGCTCTGCCTGAAGTACTCCTACAATAGGATCCTCTCGATTGGCCGGTATCTATATGAATCTCTCACTTCCATGTCGCGAACCCTCTTCGCTCAGCCAGGCGGGCTCGCGGGTCAGCGGCGCGGTATGATAGGTGACACCTTCCGAGGGACGCATGCTAGTTCGCAGATGGGTGCTGTTGTGCTTGGTTTTCGCGCTGGGTGCCGCCGCTCAGACCGGCAACAAAGGGGTGAAGGTTTCTCCCGGTGATGCCACGCAGTTCCAGACCGAAAAGAAGCTTGCGCTGATCGTAGGCATCAACGACTATCAGGAAGAGTCCGGGCTCAGCAAACTGAAGTACGCGGTCAGCGACGCCGAAGAGCTTGCCACAGCGCTGCAATCGTACGGCTACGTAACGGATGTTCTTACCGACGGCCGGGCGATGAAGGTGACGATCCGCCGGCATCTGGACGACCTGCTCAAGCGGGTCGAGCCGGATTCCGGCACAGTCCTGTTCGCCTTTTCCGGCCATGGCGGACAAGTCGGGAGCGTGTCGTACCTGGCGACTTACGATGCCGGCGCGGATTCGCTGGACAAGGACGGCATTGCGGTCGACGAGATCAAGAACCAGCTTGCGGAATCGAAGGCGGCGCGGAGGATGATGTTCCTGGATGCCTGCCGGAGTGTGACGTCACCCGGTGGAAAGGATAGCGCTGCGCCCATCGCTCCTTTCATGAAGCTGGCTGACGCGAAGGGCTTGCGGATGCTGATCTCGACAGGTGCAAGGACGCGCAGCTACGAAAGCGACGCGCTGCGGCACGGCGTGTTCACCTACTACCTGCTGGCTGGCCTCAAGGGCGGGGCGGCGGGATCGGACGGCTTAACCACTTTCAACGGATTGGCCGATTTCGTCACCGAAAAGGTCAAAGAGGCGAGGCCGGGGCAAGTGCCTTACACGGACGGGCAATACTCAGGCGACTTCTACCTGGGAGGAGAATACAGAGCGCCGGCGCCGCCGTCTGGAACATCCGGCGCGCTGAATCTGGACGTGGAGCGTTTCAATGCCGTCAAGGATTCGCGCGATCCTGCGTTCCTGGAGAAGGCGGCGGCGCAACTCAAGGACGCCCAACTGGCGGAAGTGCTTCGAGAACGGGCTGAGGCCATGCGCAGTGCGAACGGGGTCCCCAAGAAATCGGGCGTTAAGCCTCCGGCCGAGCAAATCGAAGGACTACGCAAGCGGGCAGATGCGCTTTTTGACAGCAAAGACTACCTTGCGGTATATCCCCTGTACCAGCAGTTGGCCGGACTTGGCGATGGGTGGAGTATGTTCAGGATGGGCTATTTATATGCGAACGGCCTGGGTGTGGCGAAGGACGATGCGCAAGCCGCCGGTTGGTATCGCAAAGGCGCCGATGCCGGCAATCCGAAGGCAATGACCTATCTGGGCGGGCTGTATTACAACGGTCAGGGTGTGGCGAAGGACTATGCGCAGTTCGCCAGTTGGTTCCGCAAAGCGGCCGACGCTGGCGATCCGGTCGGTATGTTCGGTCTAGGCCAGGCGTATTACAACGGCGTGGGTGTGGCGCAGGACGTTGCGCAGGCCGCCAGTTGGTACCGCAAGTCGGCTGATGCCGGCAATGATAATGCCATGTGCAATCTCGCCGATCTGTATGAAAAAGGCGTGGGCGTGGAAAAGAACCTTCAACAGGCCACGTTCTGGTACCGCAAGGCAGCGGAAGCGGGAAGCGAGCGCGCAAAACGGGCGCTCACTCGTCTCGGGCAATAGATCGGGGTTGCCGCCCATGCGGATATACGACCTTCCTCTCGATTGCCAGGTGGAACGATGCCTGAGGTTAATTTATAGCGCCAGCGGTCTATGCCACCGGTTCTGTTCATGAACAAAAATACCGGCGGCAAGACCGCCGACGCTACCAGCGTGCGGCGAGGGGGTGTGGGCGGGCGGTGTTAAACTTAAGGTTATCTGGAGGGCGTTCCGCCTTGAAAATCTTTCTCGATACCGCAAACCTGGATGAATTGAAAAAGGGCGCAAGCTGGGGCATCGTCGACGGCGTGACCACGAATCCCACGCTGATCGCGAAAGAGGGACGGCCGATCGCCGAACAGGTGCGCCTGATTTGCGATATCGTCGATGGCGATATCAGCGCGGAAGTGGTGTCGACGGAAGCTTCGGCGATGATCAAGGAAGGTAAGGAACTGGCCAAGATCCACAAGAACATTGTGGTGAAGTGCCCGCTGACGCGCGACGGTATCCAGGCGACCAAGGCTCTCTCGTCGGAGGGCATCCGCGTGAACGTGACGCTGTGTTTTTCGCCCGGGCAGGCGCTGCTGGCGGCCAAGGCCGGCGCCTACATCATCAGCCCGTTTGTGGGGCGCCTCGACGACATCGGCTGGACCGGCATGGACCTGGTTCGCCAGATTCTACAGATCTACAAGAACTATGGCTTCAAGACCCAGGTGCTGGCGGCGTCGCTGCGTTCGCCCCTGCATGTGGTAGACGCCGCGCTGGCAGGTTCGCACATCGGGACGATGCCTTTCAAGGTCCTCGACATGCTTTTCAACCATCCGCTTACCGATAAGGGATTGGATCAATTCCTGAAGGATTATGCCAAGGCATTTCCGGAGGCGCCGGGCCGATAAGGCTCGGTTCGATGCCGTTTCCTCTGGGTTGGTCCTACGGCACGGCGCAGGCCGTCACGCTTGCGCTGGCCGGACTGCTCACGGTCCTGTTGGCGATTCTGGGATACCGCGCGTGGCGGGATTCCCGCGTCACAGCGGAAGAACGCGAACGGCGGAGGCGCGCCGCGCTGGCAGCCCACGGGAAGATGGCCGATGCGGTGCTGGTTGAGATCCGCGAAGATCTTCTCTTCTATACGTATGCCGTGCGCGGCGTGGAATACACGGCTTCGCAGGACGTTTCGGCTCTGACGGAACGGGTGCCGCACGATTACTCGTCGATTGCTTCGGTGGCGGTGAAGTTCGATCCGCGCAACCCGGCGAATTCCATCGTGCTGGCGGAGGGTTGGAGCGGACTGCGCGTGGAGCATGCGGCAGGCGCGGCGGGCGATTCGTTCAACGAGTTGCGACATTCCTGAGCGGGACGGTGGGGCATTTCTGTATCCGACTCAAAACAAGGCCAATTCTCTTCTTGACATCAATTGCATATTGCAATATAGTTATCACATATTGCAATAGATCCACCCGGCGACGGGAACAGAAAGGCTCGTACCATCGTAGAGGTGAAAGGAGCGGATTCCAGGACATATATGACAGCAACCAGTAGTCCCCGAACGGGGCAAATTCATGCGCTGCTGGCGGAGAAGGGTTACGCAGTCTCCGAACCGGCGGCCGACACGTTGAAAATTCGCGAGACGGTCAGCGGGGTTTCGCTGCAGGCCGTGCTGGAGGGCGATATTCTGTACCTCTCGCTGGTCTGTACGGTAGCGCCGCGCGCCGCCATCACGGCCGAGGTGATGGGGAAGATGCTGGCGGCCAATAATGGGATTTCGACTTCCCATTTCCAACTGCACGACGCGGTGGGCGGCAAGGTGGCAGTGACCTTGAACAATTTCTGCAAGCTGCAGGAGATGGGGCCGGACGATGAGGACGATATCCTTTCGGCGGTACATTTTCTGCTGGTGGATGTGATGAGCGCACGCCGCCTTTTGAGCGGCCTGCAGGCGTAAGAGGAGGACGACGATTTATGGCATTCCTATCCGATATCTTCAACCGAGTGGGCCGGGTGGCGCGGGGTCAGGCAAACCAGGGAGTCGACCACCTCGAAGACGCAACCTTTGAAGCGACGGTGAAACAGACCGTGGCCGATATGAAGAACGAGCTCAACAACGTGGTGCGCGCTTCCGCATCGGCGATGAGCAACTACAACACGCTGGACGCGGAGTACCAGAAATACGTGCGGCAGTCGCAGGAGTGGAAGGACCGCGCGAACATGGCGCTCGACGCGGGCAATGAAGACCTGGCGAAGAAGGCGCTTGGCAAGAAGGCCGAGTGCGACCAGCAGGTGGCTTCCATGCAGCAGGCGGTCACCTCGGCTCAGCAGACCAGCGATAAGCTGAAATCGCAGGTCGGCGAGCTGAAGCGCAAGATCGAGGAAGGCGAGCGCACGGCCACCACGCTGGTGGCGCGCAAGAACGCCGCCATCGCGCAGCAGAAAGTGTCGGAAGCCGTGGCGGGCGTGGGCAACGCCGATAATGCGTTCGCCCAGCTCAACAAGTTCGAGCAGTCGGTGGCCAAGGAAGAAGCCACCGCGAAGGCTTTCGACCAACTGGCGTCGGCCGGCAAGGATGACGACCTGGAAGCGCAGTTCGCGCAACTGGGTGGACACAGCGTGGACGCGCAACTGGCGGCACTGAAAGCGGAGCGCTCCCAAAAGGCGCCGACGCTGCCGAAAGAGCTGCCCGCCCCCGGCGGCCAGAAATAACGGCGATGTCCTTCTTCCGGAAAGATACGCCTCCGGCCGAAGACCTGGCCAACTTGAAGGTGACCGATGCCCGCACCGGGGATGTGATTTCCATTTCCGGTGTGGGGGAAAACTTCAAGGACCTGGACTTCACGGCCGATCGCACCACCCGCTACCAGGCCGGCGCGCGGCACTGGTTCGAAGTGGCCGGCCCTTATATGGAACGGCGCGTGGCACTGCGCGTAAGCGGCGACGAGGAAGTGGAAGTACACCTGCATGCCGATCCGCGCAAAGTCTCGCTCGAAGATCTCGGCGTGGCTGAGGAAGACCTGGCGGAGATGGATCAGCGCCAGAATACGGCCGATTCGTTCCAGTTCGAAAACAAGGTGTGGCTCTATCGCCTGAGCCGCGAAATGCAAGCCTTCCGCGACGACCAGGCGCAGCCCACCGGCTACTATTACTGGGAATTTCAGGAACAGGATGGCAAGAGCCTGATCGCCATCCGCAAACCCGAAGGGGAACCCTTCGCCGTGACGCTCTACGACGGTATCCCCGCCGGCGACGTCACGATCTACCGGCCCGCGGCCCGATAGCCCGCGGGGCCGCCTGGCGTGCGGCCGAGTCGAAAAGAAGTGTGCCTTATGAACCGAAAGACCCTGCGGTTATTCACCGTTGCTTTGAGTGTCGTGATTGCGGTGCTGGCGGCCAGTGCGCTGGACCGCTTGCCTTCGAGCGTGCGCGCGCAGATTGATTCGGAACGCACAGCGCTCCATTTCGCGCGGAACCAGCTTCATACGGAGCGCGACCAGGTGTCGGCGCAGGTGCAGACTGACCCGGCGCTGTTCGGCGGGATTCCGTTCGGCGGCGCGTGGTCGGGCCGTCTGGATCAGTCGGCATTCGGGCTGGACTCGGCGGGTCGCGACATGGACGAGCTGACGCGGCTTGAAAAGCACAACCGGCATACCGACACGGCGCGGGCGCAGTCGGTGCTAACGAGCGAGCGCAACCTGCGCACGCGGGCGCTTGCCGACGCCGAGGCAGTCCAAAAAGAAGCCGCCCGCTGGGTGGACGCGAAGAACCATCTGCCTCAGCAAGTGCAGGAGATGGAACGCGCTTATCACGCGATCCACGCCTTCGACCTGGCGCCAGTCACGGCGGCCGTGGCGCACGCGGAAACCGATTGGCCCGCTAAGAAGCCGGATCTGGACGCGCGGCTGGACGCCGAGCGCGCCATGGTTACGAACAGCGACAAGCTTTGGCAATCGACCGCGGAGGATCGCCGCAAGGCGGCGGGCGGCGATCTGAGCGGCGTGAACACGGGGGCGCTGCTGGCGGCCGGTGATACGCTGGCCGCGTCCGCTGCCGCTCAGCCCAAGCAGGCCGAAGAATTGCAATCGCTCACCGGCCAACTCTACACATCCTGGGACAAGCTGCTGGTGGACATGCAGGCGCGCGGCGAAGGCAACGCGCGCGAGTACGACCAGAAGGTCCGCACGGTCCGCACGCACATCACCGATGCGGCCGCCAAGACGGGCGATACCCAGAGCGACGAGCAGTGGGTGATTGTCCCGCGCCCCACTTATGATGCGATGCGCGGCGACCTGGGGATGGCGATCGAGCACAAGTCCGCCGGGCTGTACGATTCGGAAGCCGAGCACGTAGCCCAGCCGGCCGGCATGGCCTACGTGGCGCCGCCGGCACAGGCCTCCAACCAGTACGGCTATTGGGACCATCGCGACGGNNTACCGGCCGTACGACCGGTACGAATACGAAGGGTACCGGACGCAGCAGAGCCGGGGGCAGACGTATTACGGGCACGATAGCGAGAGCGGTTCGCCCAAATACGGTTCGCAAGGCACCACTACGCAGAACCGGTATTCGGGGAGCAAGTACGCGCAGAGCGGCGGGTTTCGCGATTCGCAATACGCCAGCAAGAGCGGGGGATATCGGGATTCCCAATACGCTTCGCCATCCATGCGCCAGCCGGGCGCCGACCACAGCCCCAAAACCTTCGGGCACAACAACNNGCGGCGATCAGAGGGGCCGCGCGCGACGGCTCCAATACCAATACACCGGTATGCCCGTCAACAAAATTCCCAACCCGATCGCCGAATTCGCCGGATTACTCCACACCGTGCTGGCCACAATCGCCAGGCAGCTCGCCGCAAACAGGCCGGTGGTATAAGGATGCCCCGGAACGCGATAGATTCCTTCGCTCACCGCACCTCGCTCGCGCCGCCGCAAGACAAATAGAGCCATCGCCACCGATGCGAACAGGATGAAATCCACCGACACTTCGTAATTCAAGATCTGCTCGTACTTCCCGATCAACGCGATCGCCGTGGCCGCCAGCCCCTGCAGCACGATCGCCAGAACGGGTACCGCGGTTCGTTCCGCGAGGCGTCCCACGCTCTCGAAGAACAGGCCGTCGCGCGCCATGGCGTAGTACACGCGCGGAGCCGTCAGGATGCCCTGGCTCAGGAAACCCAGCGTCGATACCGCAATCCCCACGGCGATCCACAAGGCGCCGGAATCGCCCAGAGATGCGCGCATCACTGCCGTGGCGGGCGTCTTGGTGGCGGCCAGCCCCGCCGGCCCCAGCACCTTCACGCACACGAAGTTCGCCGCAAGGTAAAGCGCCACTACGCCGCTCACGCCCAGCAGCAAACCCCGCGACAAATCGCGCCGCGAATCGCGCATCTATTCCGCCACGAAGCTGGCCGTCTGCCATCCGCCGTACGCGAAGGCCACTGGTGTCATGGCCGCCCCAATCGCCGCGATCAGCCCGAAAGACACCGGCTGATCCAGCAGCGGCAGCGGATGGATCCGTCCTCCGCCCAACAACAGCCCCAGCACCACCATGCCTGCGATGGCCGCCGACTTCATGAGCATCAGCGCGCTCTGCACGTTGCTGCCTGCGCGCACCCCGAAGCAGTTGATGGCCGTCAAGCCCAGCAGCGCCGTAGCGGCGATGGCGCTGTCGCTCCAACTCACGCCCGTGATCTCGCGCCAGTAGCGCGCGAACGTCACCGCCACCGCCGCCATCCCGCCGGTTTGCGTTACCAGCAACAGCACCCAGCCGTACACAAACGCCACCGAGGGGTGATAGGCCACTTTCAAGTAAAGATAGTTGCCGCCCGCGCCAGGTAGCCGCGTGGCCAGCTCCGCCCAGATGAACGCTCCCAGCATCGCCAGTACGCCGCCGGCGGACCATACGCCCAGGATCAGGAACGGCGTGTGTACGTGCTGCGCCACCACGTACGGATTGATGAAAATGCCCGAGCCCACGATGCCGCCCATCACGATCATGGTGGCGTCAAAAAGCCCGAGCTGGCGTCGCGGTTTGGTGTCAGCCAAGCCGCCAGTCTACTACACGGACA
>PLZX01000172.1 GCA_003152325.1 Bryobacterales bacterium
AGCACCAGGCTCGGCGCATCGGAACGCGCAGCAACGATATCGGGGTATCCATCGCCATCGAGGTCGGCTGCCGCCAGGCCGTAAATCGCGCCCTTGCTGTCCCCGAACGTGACACGCTGATACTTCCGGCCCGTGCCATCGTTGAAATAAACTGCGCCGGGAGCTTGTACATAGCCGACGATGATCTCCGGTTTGCCATCGCGGTTCAGGTCCGCCGCGAGCATCGAATACGGTAGCGCCTCGCGTCCGGCAATCTGAAGGCCCGCGCCGAAACTGCCCTTACCGGCGTTGAAGTAGACGTAGAGGCCCTGGTTCTCATGGCAAGCCGCGATATCCGGACGCCCATCGCCATCGAAATCCCCAACAGCAATGGCGCGCGTGGATGATCGCGCCGGTCCGAAGGGCTGCTTCCGCGGAAAGTTTCCCTTGCCATCATTGAAATAGACGACACTTTGGCAGGAATCCCGGCAGGCGACGATCAAATCCGTCGCGCCATCGCCGTCCATATCCGCCGCCAGTATAGTGGCCGAAGTCTCCGGCCCCAATTGGCGGCACGCGAAGTGCGCTTTGCGGTCGTTGAAGCAGACATAGCTCGGCCCCGGCCGGTTGGCTACGGCGATATCGGGGTAGCCGTCTCCGTTGAGATCCGCCACGGCCAGGTTTCGCGTGGGCCAGTTCGGATCGCCGAACGTTCCGCCGATGGTGAATCGCCCCTTGCCATCATTGAGCAGGATCAGCTTCGGGTCCGGCTGGTCATTGCTCAACACGATATCGAGATCGCCGTCCTGATCGAGGTCGGCCAAGGGCGCGGAATAGCTGCGATCGGCAGCGTTGGGGAGGGGCGGACCCGGTGTGAAGTGACCTTTCCCGTCGCCGAACAGGACTACATCCTTGAGCGGCCAATGGCGGCCCTTCGCCAGCACGACATCCAGGATGCCGTCGCCGTTGAGGTCGCCAATGCTGGCGTTGGCGGTCGTTTCAGATACCGATTCGAGTGGAACAGCCTCGAAGGATCGAATGCCGGCGGCTGCGAATGCCACCAGAATCGTTACGGCGATCAGGCCCAAGATTCTCATCGTCATGGTCTCGCCCCTCGTTGCGCGTATGACCGCATTGTGCCACAAAAGGCCCAATAGAAGAGTAGAATCTGGAACAGTTGCTGCTCGACCAGGCTCGAAGGAAAAGAGGTGTACCCGAATGCTACGGTTGGCGTTTTCCATGGTTCTCTTGGCGGTTGGGTTGTCGGCCCAGACTGCCGCCAATCCGTTCGATCCCGCCATCTTCAAAGCTCCGCCGGCGGAGTACCGGGGACATGCGATGTGGAATTTCAACCTGCCCACGCTGAACGAAAATGCCGTCATCTCCGGTATTCAGGAAATGGCGAAGTTGAATTACGGCGGCTTCTTCATTGAGGCCGGCGGCAGGCCGCAGCCCGGCCAGGGCGTGGCGTTCCTCAGCGACGAATATTTCCGGTTGTATAAAGTGGCGCTGGAAGAAGCCAGGAAACAGGGACTCGAAGTCATTCTTTATGACGACTACGCGTTTCCAACCGGCACGGTGGGCGGACAGATGGCGTCCCAGTTCCCTCAGTATGTCGCCAAGAATCTGAACATGGCTGAGAAAGACATCGTGGGGCCGGCGAGTGTCGAACTGACGATTCCTCAAGGCATCTACATGGGTTCGGTGATGATGAACCGGGACACGTTCGAGTTGGTGGACGTCAGTGACCGCAAGGCGCAGGACCACCTGGTCTGCCAAGTTCCCAAGGGTAACTGGAAAGTGATGGCCTTCTATCTCACCGAGGGTAAAGCCCGGGTGGTGGACTATCTGGATGAGACGGCGATGAGCACCTTCATCTCCATGACCTACCAGAAGTACCAGGATAACTTCGGCAGCTACTTCGGTAACCTCATCAAACAGACCTTTTATGACGAACCTTCCATGCATCATGCCGACCGCATGTGGACTCCGAACTTCAATAGTTACTTTCAAAAGAGGTACGGTTATTCGCCGATGAAGTATTACCCGGCGCTGTGGTATGACATCGGCCCGCAGACCGCCGCCGCGCGCAACGCGCTCTTTGGATTCCGCGCCGAGTTATTTGGGCAGAACTTCATTAAGAGATTGAATGACTGGTGCGCCGACCACCACTTGATCTTCGGTGGGCATCTCGATCAGGAGGAGCCTCTCAATCCGACGCCGCTCAATGGCGATTTGTTGAAGGTCTTCCAGTACCAGGCCGCTCCCACGGTGGATGACATCTGGTGGTACGGGCGGTCGAATCCTTCTTACAAGATTGTTACCTCGGCCGCCTTCAACTATGACCATCCAATCGCCAGGGCTGAGACGTATGCCGCGTACCGCATTCTGGATGGGAAGATCGCTTTCCAGGTGGCAATGGATCAGTTCGCCATGGGGATCAACTATCAGATTCCGGCCCGGACCGTGCAGCCCATGCGCCCCGAACTGAACGATTATGTCGGCCGCCTGAGTTACCTGCTGCAACATGGGAGGCACGTGGCGGATATCGCGGTGCTCTATCCGATCGCCTCGTTGCACACGCAATACCACAATGTTGGCGGCGTGCAGTTCCCGCTTGCCGAGGGCGAGCAGCCTCCCCAGATCATGGAAACGGCTTATGCACGCGAGGGCGGCCCGGCATTCGGGATGGACTACCAGGATATCGGCGAAGCCCTGTTTCGGGGTCTGCGCGTGGACTATACGTATCTGCACCCGGAGGTTCTGGTGGAGGGATGCAGCGTGGATGGGAAGAAACTGATCCTGAACAACAAGGAGAACCGCGAAGAATACAGCGTGCTGATGCTGCCGGCCGGCGATACGCTTTCGGCGGCCGCCGCGGCGAAGATCAAGGAGTTCTACGACCAGGGAGGGATGGTGATTGCGACCGGCATGCTCCCGACGCGGTCGGCGGAATTTGGCAAGGACAAGGAAGTACAACGGGCCGTTGCCGATGTCTTCGGCGTCTCACCGGACGAGCCTCTGAAAGCGGACGTGCGGCGCGCGCAGGACCGGCAGAATTTCTACGTGTTCTGGTATTACATCAAGAAGAACAAAGCCGGCGGGCAGGCGCTGTTCCTTCCCAATACAAGTCCGTGGCTGATCGACTTCGCTTTGAAGCAGGTGCTTCCCCTCCGCGACGTGGACATTCAGGAGCCGATGGGAGCGCTGAGACTGGGTAACGAATACGAAGGCGCTTTGACTTATATCCACAAAGTCAAGAACGGCCGCGACATTTACTTCTTCGCTAACTCATCCTCAAAGGCCATAGACGCGAAAGTAGTGTTGCGAGGTAAGAGGGCCCTGAGAATCTGGAACCCTCACACTGGTGGGCAAGAGGCTGCCGAGGTTACGCCGGGCGAGGCAAATGGCCAGCCGGTCACCACGGTGCGGCTGGTTCTGCCCGCGGTGGCGTCGCTGTTTTTCATCCAGGAATAGGCGCTACCGTTTCGTCCTGTGAAGGATTATCGGCGCGGGCGCCTGCGGCCCGCGTCCTCCCCCCACGCCTCTGGACGGGTCTGAACCGTCCGGCGGTGGGCCGATCGCGGGGCGCGGTCCGGCAGGCTCGGCTGGGGCGCCGCGTCCTCCCCGGCCGCCCGGTGCGCCGCCGGTCCGCTGCAGTTCGATCCCGTCTGCTTTCAGCGTTCCCGTGTAGGCAACGTTGGCGGCCCTGAAGGAGATATTGGCGCCATCCACCTTTCCCTCTTCGATCGCGATGGGCGTCGAGCCGCCGCCCTCAACGGTTCCAGTGAGCGAATTCCCATTCTGCCGGAAAGTGAAAACCTGGCTGATTCCGCCGCCGAAACCCGCGGCAGCAGTTACAGGTGCGGGCCTCCACAGGCCCGAGATGCCCTCGCCCGCCGGGACGTCGCGCTCCCAAACCGCCACCTGGGGCCGGAGCTTCACGGCGGTTGCGACGATGTTCGCGCTCGATGGCGTCAACCCGGGCGAACTCGCCTCCACCGTGATGTTGCCCGCTGTCTTGCTGGACTGCACCAGGGCCATGCACAACCCGGAAAAGGCTTTGCGCGAACTGCCCGGATCAGATTCGTGACACGTCGGGTCGCCATTCCCTACTCCGATCACGCGGCCCGAGCCGGAAACGTGGAAGGTCACCTGGTTGTCGGCCACCGGCACAGCCCGGCCTTGCGCGTCCTGCACCTCCACCGCGAACATCGCCACGTCCTCGCCATCGGCCGAGAGTTCTTTGCGATCCGCCGTGAGCAGCAGCTTCGCCGCCGGTCCCGTAGTCTCGCGCTTCGCGGTCATCACCTGCTTGCCGTCTTTGTATCCCCGTGCCTCAATCGCGCCGGGAGCGTATTTGACGTTCCACGCCAAGTGAGAATCCTTTTTCATGTCTTTGGCGCCGAGGCTCTGGCCGTTGAGGAACAACTCCACCCGTTCCAGGTTTGAGTGCACCCAGACCACTATCTCCTGGCCCTCCAACCCCGGCCAGTTCCAATGCGGGAAGAGGTGCAGCACCGGCTTGGATGTCCACCACGCCTGGAAGTAGAAGAAGCTATCCTTCGGAAAGCCGCAGGTATCGATGATGCCGTACTGCGAGCTGATGTTGGGCCAGCCGTAGGGCGAGGGCTCGCCGCGGTAGTCGAAGCCGGTCCAGATAAAGCCTCCGGCGAGCCACGGCCGCGCGTTGCAGAAGCTCCACCAACCCTCGCAGGAGGCACGGCCGGTGGTGGTGTAGGGGTCGTAGGAGCCGACGTAGCCGTGTTGCGGGTCCATCACGTAGATGCCGCGCGTGGCCACGGCGCTGACCTGCTCCGTACCCATCACAGGGACGGCCGGATTGGCTTTATGAAACGCGTCGGCCGCCGGATCGGCGTAGTTATAGCCCTGCACGTCGCACGCGGCGAAACCGAACTTGCCCATGTTATTGCCGCCGTTGGGCGCGATGGAGACCAGCCGCGAGCCGTCGTGTTTGGTCGACACGGCTTTCATGGCTGTCAGGATGGGCAACCCCTTATCGGTTCCCGCCGTGCCTTCTTCATTGCCCATCGACCAGAGGAAGACGCTGGGATGGTTGCGGTCGCGCCTCACCAGGTTCTCGTACTGGCTCAAACCTTCGGGATTCGAGGACATCATGCGGGTTTCATCGAACACCAGCATGCCCAGCTCGTCGGCGGCGTTCAGCAGTTCCGGAGTGGGCGGGTTGTGGGAGGTGCGCAGGGCGTTGCAGCCCATCTCTTGCAGCTTTCGGATGCGGAAGTATTGCAGTGCGTCGGGCAGCGCCGCGCCTACGCCGGCGTGGTCCTGGTGATTGCAGGTTCCCTTCAGCTTCACGGATTTGCCGTTCAGGAAGAATCCCTTCTCAGCGTCGAACGCGCAGGTGCGGATGCCGAAGGGCGTCTCGTAGCGGTCCGTGACGGCACCGCCCACCTCGACCTCGGTCACCAGCCTGTAAAGATAGCGCTGTTCGAGCGACCATAGAGCAGGTCCCTTCACCACGACCTGTTGCTCGTAGGAATGCTCTTCCCCCTCCCTGATGGACACCGGCGCGCTAGCTACCTTGCCCACCGCCCGGCCCGCGGGATCGAGAATGGTGGAAGTGACGTGCGTCTTCTGCTCGCCCTTGCCGTGGTTCTCGACCTCCGTCCGGATCTGGACCGTAGCTTCCTGGCCGCTACGCTCCGTTTTTCCCGTCGGCCCTTGGTACACGATCCGACGTGGACCCAGCACCTGGTGCGTGCGCACGAACGTGCCCCACTTCTGCACGTGCACCGGGTGGGTCTTCACCAGCCAGACGTGCCGGTAAATGCCGGCGCCCTCGTAGAACCAGCCGTCGCTCTGGGTGGCGTCCACGCGGACCAGCAACACGTTCTTTGCACCCGGGGACGCGAAGTCGGTTACATCGAAGCTGAACGGGTCATAGCCGCCTATGTGTCTGCCGATGTAGAAACCGTTTAGGATGACAGTGGCCTCGCGGTAGGCGGCGTCGAATTCCAGAGTGATGCGCTTACCCGCGTCGGAGGCCGGGAGGTCGAAGATGCGCCGGTACCAGCCGACGCTGGTGGCGGGGTACGTCCGCCCCAGTGGATAGAAGCCTTTGCTGGAGAGCGCGGGATCGTTTTGGAAGGGCAATTCGATGGCCCAGTCGTGCGGCAGATCGACGGCCTTCCAGTCGTTGTCGTCGAAGAGCAGGGTGCTCACCGGGCCGAAATTCCCGGTCTTGGAGAAATTGCCCCTGAAATTGAAGTCCTGCGCCGCGTCGGCGGCGTGGCCGAAGTGGAAGCGCCAGCCGAAATCCAGCAGCAAGCGTTCCCGCCCGGCGCTGGCAGCCGCGGCGGCAGGCGGCGCGGTCTGTGCCTGGGCTTCCCCGCTCATCGCGATTCCGGTTGCCGCCGCAAGCGCAGCCGGTGCGGCCAGACTGGTCTTAAACAAATCTCTACGCGTCAAGTCGTTCATGTCGATCTCCAGTGGCTGGTTCCACAGACAATGTTACTTCCTTTCGGGTGCGGATGCCTCTGGGCGGTGACGGGCCTAGCGATAGTTCTTGTCGTCTACCCGGCTCAGATCTCCGTCGAATACTCCCAGCGTCACGATCGCGAAGGTGAAGACGTTCGTTCCCGGCTCCAGATGTCCGCCGAAGGCGTGATCGGGATTCGCCATCGTCAAATGCGCGTGCACCCGACCATCGATCACGTACCCGTTCATGCTCACGATGTCGGCCGGCGCGCTGGGATCCTGTACGAAGGTGTTCTTCGACGGAAAGGACCGGTTGCTCACCTGGTGCACCTGGTAGTTGCGGACCGACCCCGCTCCCGCCAGAATTACTGCGCTGCGAATCTTCTGTTCCTTGACCATCTTCTCGATTCCCGCCAGCAGGTCGGCCTGGTATTTGAATCGCAATACCACCACGCGGTCGAACTTTCCGGTGATGGCATAGACGTCCGGGACGGCCGGGCTGTTGGGCTTCGCATCGTCGGCCGGAGTCGTCGCATTGGTAATCTCTTTCCGCGTCTGCTGCGCCACGGCGATTCCGGCGCACGCCAGCGCTACCAGCATCCATCTCATAGGGTTCTCCTTTTCCACTTCACGTCAACGCGCAGTCGAAAATTCTCTGCTATCATAGCAGCACTTTCACAGAGCACCTGCGCACTTATGGGCGACGACTATCTGGACGAGAGCGACGCGACTCGGTCCATGTACAGCCGGCCCCACGGACCGGCCACCCCTCCGCAACTGAAGCCCGGAGACGTGCTCAATGAGCGGTTCGAAATCGTCCAATTCCTGGCGCGCGGCGGCATGGGCGAGGTCTACGAAGCCGCCGACCGGCAGATGCAGGGCAAGCACCTGGCGATCAAAACGCTGAGGCCGGAAGTGGCCGGCGATGCGATTATGCAGCAACGCTTCGAGCGCGAAGCCCTGCTGGCGCGCGAGATCCTGCATGCCAACGTCTGCCCCACCTACGACCTGTTCCGCGTCGACCTGCCCGGCGGGCCGGTGATGTTCCTCACCATGAAGCTGCTGCGCGGTGAAGCGCTGGGGGCGCGGCTGAACCGCCTGGGCGCCATACCGCCGGGGACCGCGCTGCCCATCGCCGTGCAGATGGCGGCGGCCCTCGATGCGGCCCATAAAGCCGGGGTCATCCATCGCGATTTCAAACCGGGCAACGTGATGCTGGAATCCGCGGGCTCCGGCTACCAGGTCTACATCACCGATTTCGGGCTTTCGCGAGCGTTTGAGGCGGACGGCACTTTGGCGCAGACGGGACGGCTCTCGGGAACCCTGGGATACATCGCGCCCGAGTTGCTGCAAGGCCGCATCGCCCGTCCGGCCAGCGACGTCTATGCGTTCGGCGTGGTCTTGCACGAGATGCTCACCGGGCGGCGCCCGCAGAACAAGCCGGGCCGCGTGGACTTCGTTCGTCCCAGTATGCTGCAGCCGGATCTGCCGCGCGGGTGGGATCGCGTGATTCTGGGGTGCCTGGCCTACGACCCCGCACGGCGTTTTCAAACGGCGGGTGAGGCGCTGAGCTCGCTCGATGCCTCTACCCGCAGCACACGGTCGATGTCGCTACGCACGCCCATTCCGCGGCGCCGCATGGTGGAGGCCGGCATCGCGGCGGTAGCGCTGGCGGGAGTGGCGGGGTGGATCGAGTGGCCCAGAATCGACGCGCTGTTGCACCCCCTCCCGATGAAACGCTTCGTGGCGGTGATGGCCTGGCCGGCGGACGCCGAGTCGCCGACTCGCTCCCTGTTGCAGGGAGTGCTGAACGGCATCGCCACGCGCCTGGCGCGCGCGGAAGCAGCCGACAAGAACCTGCTGGTGCTCTCCGCCGGCGACGCCGGACAGGCGGCGCCCAAGGGCCTGCCCGACGCGGTAACCGCTCTGGGAGCCAACCTGGTGTTGGGGGCCGCACTGCGCCGCGAATCCTCCGGCTATGTGCTGGCAGTTCGGGTATACGACGCTGCCCGGGGCAGCGTGCTGCGGCAGCGCGAGCTGAAGGTTCCCACGGCCCAGTTGAGCCAGCTCTCGGAGCGTGCATCCACCGCCGCAGGCGAGTTGCTGGCTGTACCCCTGAGCCAGGCGCCGTTGCACGACCAGGACGAACTGGCGCGGCTCTCCCCCGCAGCCTTCCAGCTTTTCCAGGAGGGTGTGGACCTGAACAGCCAGCCCAACGACGCGGGGCTGGACCAAGCCATCGAGAAATACCAGAAAGCACTCGAAGCCGAGCCCCACTTTGCCTTGGGCTACGCCAACCTGGCGATCGCCTACTGCCGCAAGTTCACGCACACGCAGGATCGCGCCCTGCTGAACGTGGCCCAAAAGAACGCCGAACTGGCCGTACGGTACAACGCGAATTCGGCGCAGGGAGTCTTCGCGGTGGCCCTCACCGAGCTGTTTTCGGGCGATACCGAGAAGGCCATGCACGGGATCGGTAAGGCGCTACAACTCGACCCGGGGAATCCGCAGTTCCCGTACGTCAAAGCCCGCGCGCTGCGCGACCTGGGGCGGAATGACGAAGCGCAGGCCGTCTACCGCGACATTATCCGCGTGCGGCCCAACTTCTGGCCGGCCTACAACGAAATCGGCTACCTCCTGAGTCGGCAATTCCAGTATCAGAAAGCCGCCGAGGCCTTCGGCGAGGCCGCCGCCATGGCTCCCAGAGTGGCCTTGCCGCTGGCCAACCAGGGGACCATGTACCTCTTGCTCCACCAGGAGGCCAGCGCCGAGGATGCCTTCCGCCGCAGCCTGCAACGGG
>PLZX01000145.1 GCA_003152325.1 Bryobacterales bacterium
GAAGGCGACATGCTCCGGACCCAGATGGCGATCCTGCGCCGCCTCGCCAAGCACGAGCCGGCGGACACGATCGGACTAGGCCGTCAGATCGCCAAACACGTACTGGCCGCCGGACGTTACGCGCTGTAGTTCGCTCCCACCGCCGTTTAGATCTGAATTCTGGAAACGATGTTGCGTATTCTGGAAGCAGGAAACGGTCAGGGTACCTGAAAATCTCTATTTGCAACGGGACGGTCTGGAGCGATAATCAATCGGACCTTCTGTTATGAGAATCCTGATTTGTTGCCTGTTGCTTCCCGCCACATTGCCGGAATTTCCGAATACGGGAAAGTGGTGGAAGCTGTAGTCGCGCGCCTTGATGGTGAGGAGTCGCGGCGACAGCGGCCTTCCCACCGCGTTGGCCGGACACTGATCCGAGCAGCGGCCGCAATCGGCGCACGAATAGAAGTCGAGGATGTGTTTCCAGGTGAAGTCCTCGAAGGTCTTTACTCCGAAGGATTCCACTCGATCCAGATGCTCATCCGGAACGCCCCACCCGGTAACGGGGCTGTTTCCACTGCCCCAGCCAGAATTTCAGGACCAGACCCAACCGGGCACAGGGCCGGTCGAAGCGGAGATCCCGCTGCGCCCGCACCAGCGGTGTGAGTCTCTTCGCGAGGATGTAGAGGAAACAGGCGATGCCAAGAAGGTGGAGGGCCAGAAACAAGCTTCGCCCTTGGACCAGCCAGAATGTCACCTCGGCGGGTGAAGCGACTCCTCCCCCAAGCTTGGTCATACCCAACGCTTCGCAGTCCTGTCACGCCGCTGCGAAGTCCCGCCCGGATCACATGGTTCCGATCAAACTCTCAACCGTCGACCGCTCGTTTAAAATCAACCGTTTGAGCATCCGCAGGTCGTTGAGCGTCCTGCGGCTCTTGTGCACATAGCAGCTCAATGTTTTCGCCTTGTACATCGCCAGCTCTAGAGCTTGCGAGCGGCGTTCCTGGCCCTCTCGCACCGCCAGTTCCTGCTGGTAGTGGAGATCTTTCATCGCATCCAGAATGGTCAGCGCCAGAACGTTCATGAAGTCCTGTGCGCTCTCGATGGAATCGAAGGGTTCTTCAATACTGTCTGGAGACATGTGGTTGGCTTCGCGTATCAGTCTGATCTGCGTTGCAGGGGGTTGCACACCATCGGAGAGGTCGCAGCCCGGATTGAGTCGAACCCGCACTCCTCATCATCAGGAGGATCCTCAGAATTACCGCCTCCGCTGTCTCAGGGTCGCCACTCAGCGCGACACGGGTGCTCAAGGATCGCGCTCAACACCCGCACAGGTGGTGATCTTTCGACACAGAGAATAGCATACCTGAAACTCCTAAACAAGAAGAATATCTTGACTTATGCAGAGCGGCGGCTGACACTGCCGCGAGGGTATCGACAGATGCAGAATTCATCCGGAGCGACGGGATACGGCTGGCGCCTGTTCAACGCTCTCGACCTTCTCCAAAATAAAACGGATCAAGACTCGAATATCTGGATGTAGGGCGATGTTCTCGATCTATACGTCGATATATCCTGCTGCCGCCCAAGATACCTGGGTGAACTTTCTCGGGCGGCGCACACCCCGATTACCTGGTCTTATCGAGTCTCTGAACGCAGCGGGGTACGAAACCGCGGCGTATGTTGGGGGTGGTGGCTTCCTCTTTTTGGACGACCCGCATACGTATCAGGGTTGCGGATTCGCAAAGGTCGTGACCAGCCGACTTGTAACTGGGCGGCTGGATACAGACAGAGATGTCCTGAAAACACTCGAAGGCGCTCTTTCAACTGGGATTTGGCGTTGCGGGTGTCGACCTGGCCGAGAGTTACACCATCACACGGTCCGGCCGGCGCGGTTTCTTACTCGACTCCCTATCGTGGAATCGCGACGGCGGCGTTCGCAGCCGACATTAGTTGGCCCTCGGCGTCGCGGACAACCAGGCGCACTAGGTAGGTTCCCGGCGTCACGTCGAGGGTGGTCCGGATAGTAGCGGGCTGCCCCAGCCGGTTGGCCAGCGTATCATCCTTTAGCCGCAGTTCGATTACCTTCTTGATGCCTTGCAGGTACTGTCCGTTGCGATCGAAGAGGCCATAGACCAAGGTCACCACGTTGTTGTTCCGATCGTCGACCTTGCGGTACTTGAGCTGCTTCAGGTTCAGACGCACCAGCACGGTGAGCTTGGCGGATTCAGCATCGACCTTGAAAAACTGGGTGTGCATGTCGATGGCCAGTTCCTGCATCTCCTGGCGCGAGAAAAGTGCGGCCCCAATCTCCTGCCGCGCGGTCTCCTCGGGATCGTCGATGCGCTTGGGAGCGTAATAGCCGCGGCGTGCCTGCAGGTTCAGGCCGCCGGACGGCTTCACGGCTACGCGCAGGACGTGAAAACTGCCGTCGTTCTTCAGATTCTGCGGCGTAAATCCCAGTTCGTAAACGTACTCGGGCGCGGCCGCCAGGCGTTTGAACCCCTCGTCGTAGTTATTGCTGTTCTGGAAGAATGTGCCGCCAGTGCCGGACGCCATCTCGGCCAGAATGTCCGACCGCATGGATTCGCGCATCATGGACGAGCCGAGGCGCCCGTCGGTCCGCGAGACATCCAATGCCGGATCGGTGTAGAGGCCGCGCGCGTCCATGCCNNCCGCCGGACATGGCGCCGGCGCGCGCCATGATGCTGGGCCGCAGCCGCATTAACGCGTCCCGCAGGCGATCCTGGTCGTCAGTGAAATCGAGCATGGGGTTGCCGGACATGGTGAAGATGGCAGCGCGGTCAGTGGGCTTGAGCCCGGCGATGTGTCGCAACGCCGCGTCGCGGACGCGTGGAAGGTCGCCCGGCGCGAGGTGGACATCGTCGAACAGGTACGCTACGAACCGTTCGGGCACCACGACCGCGCTGCCCTTCTCTTCCTCGGAAGAAGGCGGCCTGCCGGGTGTCGCGTTGGCTTCGAGCGGCGGCCTGCTGCCGAATTTCTCCACCGAGAAACGTGTGATTTCCTGCGGCTTGCTCTTGTCGAAGAGTTGGAAACTCGCCTTGGTGAGATTGCCGACGGCGACTCCGTGGAGATCGCGGGCCACCACCGGGACCATCACCAAGTTGACATGCGACTTGAAGGCTGCCGTCTCTTCGCGCGTGTTCATCTCGGGGGCGTTGAGATTGGCTGGAGCTTGCTGCGGGGGCACCGGAGCCGCCGGAGGTGGAACGGTCTGCGCCTGCGCCATTGCCAACAGCAGGCATCCCACGACAGACAGCAGTTTCATGATATATCCAGATTGCCACTTTTCGGGGCTCCGCGGCTGGCTCACGGTGCGGAACAGCCAGCGTGTTCTGCGCGGGGACGTAACCGCCTCCACCAAGCCAGGCTATGGCGCAAGAGATTTCAGGGCTTCGAAATTGCGGCGGTCGTCGCCTTCGATCTCCACGGGGGTTTCGGAAATGAAAACCTTGCGGCGCAGTTTGGGGTTCGCCAGAAGGCGGCGAAAGGACTCCGTGCCGATGTGGCCCTGGCCGATTTTGGCATGGCGATCCACGCGGGAGCCCAGCGGCGCCTTGGAATCGTTGGCGTGAAAGACGTGGACATCGTTGAGATCCAAAACGCGCTCCGCCTGGCGGAGAGTGACGCGCAGGCCGACCACGGTGGCGATGTCGAAACCGGCGGCGAACAAGTGGCAGGTGTCCAAGCAGTACCCGATCGGGAGCTCGCTTGAGCCACCCGCCAGATCGCGGATGGCTCTCAGTTCCTCAAAGCGGCTGCCCACCGCAGAGCCACTGCCTGCGGTGTTCTCCAGTAGAATCGTGATGCCGCTCCCTTCGAAGCCGGCGGCTGCCTGGCGGAGCCCTTCGGCACAGGCGGAGATTCCTTCCTCCAGCGTCTGGCCTTTGTAGCTGCCGGGGTGGACTACCAGAAACTCCGCCCCGAGGATGGCGGCGCGCTCCAGTTCCCCGCGGAAGGTCTCAATGGATTTGGTGCGAATCGCCGGGTTCCGCGAGGCCAGGTTGACCAGGTAGTTGACGTGGATCACCAGCGGGTGGAGGTCATGCAGCCGGCGGATGTCGCGGAGCGCCTTGACCTGGGAGGGGTCAGGGGCCCGGGCCCGCCACATGCGCGGGCTGGCCGAAAAGATCTGGAGTGTATCTGCCCCGATTTCGGCGGCCCGCAGCGCGGCCCTTTCGACCGAGCCGAAAGTGTATAGATGGATACCCAGGCGCAGAGGTTCATCCTACCAGGAAGGGCGCGGCGTCACAACCGATTGGGATGCGGGGCTCTTCCCCCCTTGACAACGATGTAGTTTCAATCATACGATTGAATCAATCGAATGATTGACACGCGACAGAGAATCCTGGACGCAGCCGAGCGGCTGTTCGGCGAACAGGGCTACGGGACCACGTCGCTGCGGCACATCATCGCCGAAGCAGGCGTGAACCTGGCGGCCATCCACTACCATTTCGGAACCAAGGAAGACCTGTTGGACCAACTCATCATGCGCAAAGGCGGCCCGGTCAACGAGGAGCGGCTGGCGCTGCTGGATGCGCTGGAGGCCAAGGCGAAAGGCAAGGCGGTGCCGCTCGAAAAGGTGCTCGAAGCCTTCCTGTCGCCGCCCATGCTGAGAGTGAGGAAGAACCCCGAGTTCGCCAAGCTGATGGGGCGGATGTATGGAGAGGATCTGATGCCGAGGATTGTGGAACGGCACTTTCAGAAGGCTGTGACGCGATTCTTCGCGGCACTGGCACGGACGCTGCCACACCTGACGCCGGGAGAAATGGCTCTGCGATCACAGTTCATGATAGGTGCGATGGCGCACATCCTGATGTGCAAGGCGCCGGATACCAAAGCCATGACCGGCGCGTCTCCGCCCAAAAGGCCGCAAAATGTGCAGCGGGAACTGGTGGCGTTCCTGAGCGGCGGGTTGCGGGCGCCGGCNNCCGCTGGCTTTGAGCATGAAACGGGCAGTGGAGATGGCGATCTCGCCGGAAGGCAACACGCGGATACAACTCACCGGAGAAGCGCTGAAGCAGGCGCAATCGAAATCGACGCAATCGCGCGCGGCGCTGCTGCCGGACGTGGAAGCGGCGTTCAGCGATCAAAGCCGGACGGCCAACCTGGCGGCGCAGGGGCTCAGCAAGATCAACCTGCCCATCCCGGGTTTTCAATTCCCGACGTTTGTGGGGCCGTTCACTACGATGGATGCGCGGGTGACGGGGACGCAGAACATTTTCGACTTCAGCGTGTTGCGGAGGTTCCAGGCGTCCAAGGTGGGAATCTCGGCGGCGAAACAGGACCTGGACACCGCCGGCGAACAGGTGGCCGGACAAGTGGCGCGTGCTTACCTGGCGGCGGTGAAGGCGGATACGGACGTCGAGATGGCGCAGGCCAACGTGACGCTTTCCGAAGCGGTGCTGAAGCAGGCGGAAAACCAGAAAGCCGCGGGAACGGGCACGGGGATCGAGATCACGCGGGCGAAAGTGCAACTGGCCAACGACCGGCAGCGGCTGCTGGTGGCCAGGAATGCGGGCCGTACTGCGCACCTGCAACTCTTGCGCGCGATCGGGCTGCGGCTGGATACGGAACTGGAACTGACCGACCGGATGCAATACGCGCCGGTGGACGCAGTGACGATGGAGCAGGCGCGAGCCCAAGCTCTGCAGCAAAGGCCGGATTTGAAGGCCCAGCAGGACCGGGAAAGCACGGCGCGGCTCTCGGCCAGCGCCACAAGAATGGAGCGGCTGCCGACGGTGGCGGCGTTCGGCGATTACGGCTCGAACGGCACGGGGTTCAACAATTCGCTACCAACACGGACGGTGGGGGTCCAGGTGAAGGTGCCGCTGTTCGACGGTGGAAGGCGGGATGCGCGACGGGAGGAATCGGCGTCGCAATACCGGGCTGAGAAAGTGCGGACCAACGATTTGCGGGAGCAGATCGAGCTGGACGTGCGGCTCGCGCTCGATGAATTGAAGTCGGCCGACGACGAAGTGAAAGTGGCGAAAGACGGCCTCTCGCTGTCGGAAGACGAGCTGACGCAGGCGCGGCGGCGGTATGACGCCGGAGTGGCGATCGGTGTCGAAGTCACCGACGCGCAGACGCGCCTGGAGCGCGCGCGCGACAACCAGACGGAGGCGCTGTACTTGTATAACCTGGCGCGGCTGGATCTGGCGCAGGCCATGGGAAAAATCAGGAGCTTGGTGCAATGAAGAAGCGAATCATCATCATTCTGGCGCTGGTGGCCGTGGGAGCGGCGGTGTGGATCTATCACGAAAGAGGAAAGAAACCCGACAACCGGATTGTCGTCTCGGGAAATATCGAGCTCACCGAAGTCAACATCGCGTTCAAGACGGCGGGCCGGCTGATCGAGCGCACGGTGGACGAAGGCGATGCCGTGAAGAAGGGGCAAGTGATCGCGCGGCTGGACCGCGATCAACTGGTGGCGCAACGCCAGCGCGAAACCGCGGGCCTCGAATCGGCGCAGTCGCAACTGGCGCAGGCGGAGACCGCGCTCGAATGGGAGAAGGCTACATTGGCCGGCGACCTCGAGCAGAAGCGCGGGGATGTGGCGTCGAACGAGGCGCGGCTGGCGGAGTTGCAGAACGGGGCGCGGCCCCAGGAGAAACTGGACGCGCAGGCCGCGGTGGACTCGGCGCAATCGGAAGTGGACCGTTCGAAAAAGGATTGGGACCGCGCGCAGACACTTTTCAAGGACGACGATATCTCGGCGGCGCAATTCGATCAATATCGCAATCGCTGGGAGAGCGCCACAGCGGCGCTGAAATCGGCCAAAGAGCGGCAGGCGCTGGTCCTGTTGGGGCCAAGGACCGAAGTGATTCAGGGGCAGCAGGCGGCGCTCGCACGCTCGCGCGGGACCCTCAAAATGGGGGAGGCGAACACTCTCGAAATGAAGCGCCGGGAGGAGGAGCTGGCCACGCGCAGAGCGGCCATCGCCCAATCGAGAGCCAGCATCGCGGTAATTGACTCGCAGCTTGCCGATACGGTGGAGGCGTCGCCGGTGGACGGGGTGGTGCTGGTAAAAGCGGCGGACGTCGGTGAGGTTCTGGCGTCCGGGACGACCGTGGTGACGGTGGGCGATATCGAGCATCCGTGGCTGCGCGGGTATGTGAATGAAACCGATCTGGGGCGGGTGAGGCTGGGCTCCAAGGTGAAAGTGACCACGGATTCGTATCCGGGGAAAGTTTATGCCGGCCGGGTGACGTTCATTGCCGCTGAAGCGGAGTTCACACCCAAGCAAATCCAGACCGCGGAGGAGCGCGTAAAACTGGTGTATCGCGTGAAGATCGAGATGGACAATCCGAAGCACGAGCTGAAATCGAATATGCCGGCGGATGCCGAGATCGTGTTGGATTGAAGGCCGGATTGGAGATGGAGCCCATCATTGAAACGCGCGACCTGACGCGGCGCTTCGGCGAGCTGACGGCGGTGGACCATCTGAATCTGACGGTGGCGCCGGGCGAAATCTTTGGCCTCGTGGGGCCGGATGGTGCGGGCAAGACCACCACGCTGCGCCTGTTGTGCGGGCTCATCGATCCCACCGAAGGCAGCGCTCGCGTGGCGGGCCACGACGTAGCGCGCGAGGCGCAGGCGGTGAAGGACCAGATCGGGTACATGGCGCAGCGCTTTGGACTCTATGGGGATCTCACGGTCGAAGAGAACATGGTCTTCTACTCGGACCTGTTCGCCATCACGGGCGCCGAGCGCGACAAGCTGACGGCCGAACTGCTGCGCATGACGCGCATGGAGGAGTTCCGCGGGCGGCAGGCGGGGAAGCTTTCCGGCGGCATGAAGCAGAAGCTGGCGCTCATGTGCACGCTTCTGCACCGGCCCAAGATTCTCTTCCTGGATGAGCCGACCAACGGCGTGGACCCGGTCTCGCGGCGAGACTTCTGGGCAATCCTCTACCAGTTGCTGAAAGAGGGAATCACGATCTTCATGACCACCGCGTACCTGGACGAAGCCGAGCGGTGCAACCGGGTGGGGCTGATGTACAAGGGCAAACTGATCCGCTGCCAGGCGCCCGAGGAGATGAAGCGCGAGACGGATTCAACAAACCTGGAAGGCGCCTTCGTGAAAACCATCCACGCGGTGGCCGGGGTGACGCGGCCGTGAACGGGAACGGATGGGCGGTTGAGATCGACGACATGGTCAAGAAGTTCGGCGACTTCGTGGCGGTGGACCACGTTTCGCTGAAGATTGCGAAGGGCGAGATTTTCGGCTTCCTGGGGCCGAACGGAGCGGGCAAATCGACCACCATCCGGATGTTGTGCGGCCTGCTAACGCCGACATCGGGACGGGGATCGGTGAACGGATTCGATGTGGCGTCGCAGCCGGAAGACATCCGCCGGAGTATCGGGTACATGTCGCAGAAGTTCTCGCTGTACGACGATTTGACGGTGGAAGAGAATATCGACTTCTTCACGGGGATTTACGGAGTGCCGCAGGCGTTGCGCGCGGAACGAAAGGACTACGTGCTGGAAATGGCCAACCTGGCGGAGCGGCGGCGCGCCATGACGCGCACGCTCTCGGGCGGCTGGAAGCAGCGGCTGGCGCTGGGCTGCGCGATTCTGCACGATCCGCCGGTGTTGTTTCTGGACGAGCCGACCTCGGGCGTGGATCCGATTGCGCGCGGAGCCTTCTGGCATTTGATCCACGATCTGGCGGAGACCGGCCACACGATTTTTGTGAGCACGCACTACATGGATGAAGCGGAATACTGCCACCGGCTCGCGCTGATGTACCGGGGGAAAGTGATTGCGTTGGGGACGCCGGCCGAGCTGAAGCGCGGGCTGACGGCGCACACGCTGTTGAACCTGGAAGCCACTGAACCGCTGGAAACCATGCGGGCGCTCGAGGGACTGGAAGGCGTGCGCGACGTCGCCGTATTCGGCGGAGGGTTGCACGTCACGGTGGACGACGCGGAGGCCGGCTGCCAAAAGATCCGGACCGTGCTCGAAGCCAAGGGGATCAACGTGCGGCGCCTTGAAGAAATCGAGCCCTCCATGGAAGACGTTTTCGTGGCCATGATCGAAGCCGAAGAGAGGAAGGCGGCATGAGTTACCGGCGGCTGCGGGCCATGTTCGTCAAGGAGCTGCACCACATCACGCGCGACGCGCGCAGCTTGGCGATGGCGCTGGCGATGCCGATGATGATGCTGCTGCTCTACGGATATGCGCTGAGCCTGGATGTCGACCACATTCAGACGCTGGTCTACGACCAGGACGGGACCTCGGCCAGCCGCGAAGTGATCCGGCAGTTTGAGGGCTCGCGCTATTTCGAGGTCACCGGATTCGTGCACGACTACAAGACGATCGAGCGGGGGATCGACACAAGCAAAGTGCTGATCGGGGTCGTGATCCCGCGCGGGTTCGGCGGGGACCTGGCGTCGGGGAAAGCGACAGTGCAGTTGCTGGTGGATGGCAGCGATTCGAACACGGCTTCTATTGCCATGGGGTATGCGGAGAGCGTGGTGCAGAACTACTCGGCGGGGGTGCGGGCCGAACTGTTGAACCGCCGGGGCGTGCGTCCGCCGGGAATGGTGGATGCGCGGTTGCGCGTCTGGTACAACAGCTCGCTCGAATCCAAGAACTACGTGGTGCCTGGGCTGATTGCCGTGATCCTGATGATTCTGGCGGGACAACTGACGTCGCTGACCATCGCCCGGGAATGGGAAATGGGAACCATGGAGCAGGTGCTTTCTACGCCGCTGCGCCCGACGGAGATTGTGCTCGGCAAAATGCTGGCGTATTTCCTGGTGGGGCTGGTGGACTCNNTTGTGGTGCGCGCTGTTTGCGGGAATCTGGGTTTCGGCGGGTGCGCGCACTCAGGTGCAGGCCTACCAGTTGGGATTGCTGATCACCTTCCTGCCGGGCTTCCTGCTTTCGGGCTTCACGTTTTCCATCGACACCATGCCAAAGGTGATTCAAGGCATCAGCTACTTCTTCCCGGCGCGCTACTTCGTGACGATTGTGAAAGGCGTGTTCCTCAAGGGGGTTGGATTCCGGCTGCTGTGGGTGGAACTGGCGTTCCTGTTGGTGTACGGGTTTCTGATCTTCCGCATGGCGGTGCGGAAAATGAACCAGAAGGTGGCGTAAGCATGTGGGAACGATTGCGGGTNNCCTCCCTTTCTGCAACTGCTGATTTTCGGATATGCCGTGACGCTGGATGTGGACCACGCGCGGATTGCCTGGATGGACATGGACCGGACGCCCGAGAGCCGGGCGCTGCGGGCGCAGTTTGAGGGGTCGGGAAGATTCGACGTAATCGCGACGCCGCAGAGCGAGGAACAAGCGCAGAGCGTGCTGGACCGCGGGCAGGCGCATGCGGTGGTGCGGGTGCTGCCGGGATTTGCGCGCGATCTGGCGCGCGGACGCGCGACGGAAGTGCAGGTGCTGCTGGACGGCACGAACTCGAATACGGCGTCGCTGGTTTCGGCGTACGCCTCGGGGGTGATCGCCGGTTTTGCGAACGATGTGATGACGGGCCAGACCAAGAACGATCAGACCATTAAAGTGTCGATCCGCGGGCCGGGGTTGGCGCGCAGCGCCATGCTGACGCCGGCGGCGGCGGGCAGCCGCGTGTGGTTCAACCCGGATCTGCGCAGCCGCAACTATTTCGTGCCCGGCGTCATCGCCAACATCCTCTTCATGGTGACGCTGATGCTGACCGCCCAGGCGATCATCCGCGAGAAGGAAATCGGCACCCTGGAACAACTGATGGTGACGCCCATACGGCCCATCGAGCTGATGCTCGGCAAGACCCTGCCGTTCGCCATGGTGGGACTGATGAACATGCTGATCATCACCGGCGGAGCGCTGCTGATTTTTCACATTCCCTTCCGCGGNNAACTTTTTTCTGCTGCTCTTCTGTGCCCTGTTATTTCTGATGACCAGTCTGGGCGCGGGGCTATTTCTGTCCACTGTTTCGCAAACCCAGCAACAGGCCAACATGGGCTCCTTCTTCTTCACCACGCCGGCCTTCATGTTGAGCGGCTTCATGTTTCCCATCCGCAACATGCCGGTGGCGGTGCAGTATCTCTCCTACCTGAACCCGCTGCGCTATTTCATGGAGATCGTGCGCGGCGTATTTCTCAAAGGCGTGGGCGTGGAGGTGCTGTGGCCGCGGATGCTGTGCCTGCTTGTGTATGGAGTGACGGTGTTGGGGCTGAGCGCGGCGCGGTTCCACAAGACGCTGGATTAGGCTAGACGAGGGCGAATCCCAATGCTGTTCGCTTAAAGGGGGCAAACATCGCGACACGTTCTTCAGATTGTCGTCCTGAGAGCCTCTTTCCGATAAGCCCACTTGAACGTCCGCAATGGTCTTGTGGCAGCATAAAAGTGGTGGAATCGAGAGGTGCACGGCATGATCACTCTCCGGCCAACGAACCTGCACTGGATAGACTCGATAAACGATGCCGCAGATCTCTGCGCACACTCCGGCGTGGACTTTTGTATCGGGGATTCGATCCTGGTGCAACCGGTTGATGGCGACTGGACCGTCAGCGCCGCTGCTCTTTACCTGCTGCGGACCCTATCCCAGCCCCACACGAAGCAGCAGCCCATAACGGAATACCTGTTCCCATGCTGCGGCAACGGCATCTTCGAGATTGAAGGCCAGGATGATGTTCAGATTGTCGGCTGTAACTCGGGAATCGATTTCGAAGTCGCGCGAATTGATGACGCGGTGATCTTGACCGCTGACGATGGGACCCAGCACAGGATCGCGTTCTCTGACTGGAAGAAGGCCGTGTGTGAGTTTTCCGACTCGGCTCAAGCATTTTACGCAGCATCCTCGCCGAAAGAACCAGAAGACGCGTGGGAGCAGAGGAGCTTTCGCAAGTTCCTGTCGGAATGGTCGCGCCGCAGATCGCTCGCCGAAGCAAGTTGAAGAACGGCGTGCTTTCCGATAACGGCAAGAAAACCGTCTTTCCGGAAAGTTGCCCGCAGGCGGGCGACGCGGCGCCCTTACCGCGGCAATTCCACCGACCGCGCGAACTCCACGGCCGGGTTTTCGCGCAGTTGCGCGAGCACGGATTCGGGGACCAGCTCGTCGGTGGAGACTACGGCGACGGCTTCGTGGGGCTCGCCGGGGATGATGGCGGTGTCGCGGCGTCCCAGCGAGAAATTGGCAATGTTGATGCGGTTCCGGCCCAGCACGGTTCCCACGTGGCCGATGACGCCGGGGACGTCGCGGTTCTTCATAAAGATGAGGAAGCCGGCCAAGGCCACTTCGCAATAGATGCCATCCACCTGCGTGAGGCGCGGCTTGTCCAGGAAGACGGCGCCTTCCACGGTGGTGACGGCGCGGTCGGTTTCCAGTTCGAGGCGGATGGTGTCGGTGTGAGCCGAGCGATGTTGGTGACTTTCCGCCACGTGCCAGCCACGCTGCTCGGCGGTCTGCATGGCGTTGACCAGGTTGACACGGCCGGCGGTGGAACGGCTCAGCACGCCCGCCAGACCGGCGCTGCGCAGCAGATTCGTGTTGGATTCGGCGATCTTGCCGCAGTAAACCAGGCGCACGGCGCGCGGGCTTCCGGAAGCGATGTGAGCGGCGAAATTGCCGAGGCGCTCGGCGAGCGTGGCGTAGGGCCCCAGCGCGCGATACTGCTCGGGCGTCAGCGCCGGCATGTTCACGGCGTTGATGGCGATCCCATTCCGCAGATATTCGACCACCTGTTCGGCGATGCGGACGCCGACGATTTCCTGGGCTTCCTCGGTAGAGCCGCCGATGTGGGGGGTGACGATGACGGCGTCAGATTCGAAGAGCGGGAAGCCGGCGGGTGGAGGTTCGACGGAGAAAACGTCGATGGCGGCGCCGGCCACCTTGCCGGAACGGATGGCCTCGGCGAGCGCGGTTTCATCCACCAGCTCGCCGCGCGCGCAATTGACGATGCGGACGCCCGTCTTCATCTGCTGGAACGCCGCGGTGGAAAGCATGCCCTCCGTTTCCGGCGTGGCGGCGACATGCAGCGTGACGTAATCGCTCGCGGCGTAGAGCGCGGGCAGGGCGACCAGATCGACCAGCAGGTCCTGGGCAAGCTTGGAAGTAACATACGGGTCATGGGCCACCACGCGCATTTCGAAAGCGCGGGCGCGTTTCACCACTTCGCGGCCGATGCTGCCGAGCCCGACAACGCCGAGTGTCTTGCCGCGGAGCTCGCTGCCGAGGAACTTTTTCTTTTCCCACTTGCCGCTGCGCGTGGAAGCGTTGGCCTGGGGAATGCGGCGGGCCATGGCGAGCATCAGGGCCAGGGTATGCTCGGCCACCGAGATGGCGTTGCCGCCGGGCGTGTTCATAACCAGCACGCCGGCTTCCGTGGCGGCATCCAGATCGACATTGTCGACGCCTACGCCGGCGCGGCCGATGACGCGCAGCTTGGGCGCGCTTTGCAACACGGCGCGGTCCACCTGTACGACGCTGCGCACCAGCAGGGCATCGGCGTCTGCCAGATGCTGGGCGTAGTCTTTCGGACTGGAAACGATAACCTGCCAGCCAGGCTGGCCGACTAAGAGTTCGATGCCCGCGGCGGCCAGCGGCTCGGCGATCAGGATCTTCATTGTTGGGAGGCCTTCTGGTAAATCTCCTCGGCGGCTGCCACGCCGGCGCCGAATTCCACCGGAAGTCCGTTGGCTTTGAGAATGAGTTCGAGGCCTGCGATCACCGCGAAGAGGTCCATGAAATCGAAGTAGCCGAGGTGAGCGATGCGGAAGATTTGCCCCTTCATGGAGCCCTGCCCGTTGGCAATGATGGCTCCGAAACGCGAGCGGAATTCCTTGACGATGACGCTGGAATCGAGACCCGCGGGAGCCTTCACGGCGGTGACCGACGATCCAGGCGAGCCTGGCGCGAACAATTCCAGGCCGAGTTTCAACACGGCCGCGCGAGTGGCCTCCGCCAGAAGTTGCGCATTCCGGATGAGCTTGTCCATGCCGATTTGTTTGACATAGCGCAGCGCTTCCGCCAGCGCCAGAATCAGCGCCGTGGAAGGCGTCCAACTGGATTCGCCGGCGTCACCGCTCTTCTTTTCCTTCTTCAAGTTGAAGTAGTAATGCGGCAGGGTAGCGGTTTCGGCGAGCTTCCAGGCCTTGGGGCTGATGGACAGAAACGCCAGGCCGGGCGGAATCATGAACGCCTTCTGCGAACCTCCGATCACCACGTCCAGGCCCCAACCATCGATATCGAGCGGCATGGTGCCGAGCCCGGTGATGGCATCGACAATGAAAACGGCGGGAGTTTTCGCGATGGCCGCGGCCATTGCGCGGATGTCGTGGGCCGCGCCGGTGGAGGTTTCCGAAGCTTGCACGAAAACGGCTTTGGTAGCGGGCTCGGCGGCGAGTGCGGCTTCCACCTGTGCCGGCGATACCACCTGGCCGTACGGCACGATGAGCACGTTGGCATCCAGGCCGTACGCCTTGGCGATCTCGGCCCAGCGCTCGCCGAATTTGCCGGCGCAGCAGACAATCACCTTGTCGCCGCGCGAGAAGAGGTTGGAGACGGAGGCATCCATGGCGCCGGTGCCCGATGCGGCGAACAGCAGCACATCGTTGGCGGTCGCCATTACTTCCTTCAAATCGGCCAGGCAAGACCGGTACACGCGCCGGAAATCTTCCGTGCGGTGGTGGATGTCGGACGCCATCATGGCGTGCAGGGCCGGGGGATAAAGAGGTGTCGGGCCGGGTGTCAATAGACGTTGCTTGCGGATGTACATTTGAGACTTAGTCCTCTAGAATATCAGATCATGCCACTCATCGATCAGGTGTCGCAGGACATGGTGGCGGCCATGAAAGCCAGAGCAGAAGCGCGTCTCAGCGCGCTCCGCATGATCAAGGCCGCCCTCATGAAGTTGAAGGTGGATTCGCCGAAGCCGTTGGACGAAGCGGCGGAGATGCAGGTGTTGAAATCGCTGATCAAGCAGCGGATCGACGCCGCCGAGATGTTTCGAAGTGCCGGCCGGGCGGAACAGGCGGATAAAGAAGAGGCCGAGCGCAAACTCATTGAAAGCTACCTGCCGGCGGGCGCCAGCGAGGAAGAGACGGACGCCGCGATTGCCGAGGCCATGGCGGAGACCGGCGCGACGTCCATCAAGCAGATGGGCTTGGTGATGAAGGCGGTGCAGGCCAAGCTCAAGGGCAAGACGGTTGACGGCAAAGCGCTAAGTGATAAAGTGAGGTCCAGACTACCATGACGCCTCCCGTAGAAAAGAAATTCCGGTCGTACGTACCGGATAAAACCGACATGCGCGAGTTCACACTGCGCGCCATTTTGTTGGGTCTGGCGATGACCGTTGTCCTCGGCGCCGCCAACCTCTATCTGGGCCTGCGCGCCGGCATGACCATCGCGGCCACCTATCCCGCGGCGGTGATCGGCATGGCTATCCTGCGGCTGATGAAGGGCTCGATTCTGGAAGAGAACATGGCCCGTACGATCGGTTCGATCGGCGAGTCGGTGGCCGCGGGCGCGGTGTTCACCATCCCCGCGTTCGTGCTTTCGGGTGTCTGGCCGGCGTTCGACATCGAGCACGGCTATTGGAAATCGGTGGCGTTGATGGCGGTGGGCGGCACGCTGGGGATTCTGTTCGTCACCCTGCTGCGGCGGGTCATGGTGGAAGACCCGGACCTCCCCTTCCCCGAATCGGTAGCCGCTGCCGAGATCCACAAGGCCGGCCAGCAAGGCGCCAAGGCCGCCAAGATTCTCTTCGCCAATATGGGAATCGGAGCCGTGACGTTCTTCCTGGGCGCGCTCAACGTGTTCGCCGCCAGCAAGGATTTCGTGCTGCACGTCGGGGAGCTGGGAAAGAGCATGGTCAAGCTGACGCGCGCCGCTGGTTCGCCCACGGTGCAGGCCGGCGCCATGACGACGTTCTCCGCCCCGGCCATCAGTCCCGCGTATCTGGGCGTGGGATACATTATTGGACCGACCCTGGGAGCGCTGAACTTCGCCGGCGGCGTCTTCGCCTGGGGGCTGCTGGTTC
>PLZX01000115.1:0-8241 GCA_003152325.1 Bryobacterales bacterium
AGCAGACCGAAAATAACCGGCGGGCGAAGTTTTATTCGCTCACCCGCCTGGGCAGAAAACAGCTCGAATCGGAGGCGGCGAACTGGCAGCGGCTATCGTCCGCCATCTCGCACGTCGTCCAGCTTTCGGAGGCCTAGGAAGAGTTATGCGGATGGAGCACTGGTGGTTCACGGCGCGGTTACGGCTCAGGTCCATCCTGCGCCGCAACCGAGTGGAACAGGAGCTCGATGAGGAGCTGCAGTTCCACCTGGAGCACAAAATCGAAGAGAAAATCGCCAAGGGACTCTCCCCAAAGCAGGCGCGCAACGCGGCCATGCGCGCGATGGACGGGCTGGAACAACGGAAAGAAGAGATGAGAGACATGCGACGCGTTCATTGGCTGACGGATTTCCTCGACGATGCGCGCTACGCAATCCGCAGCCTGCGCCGCACGTCTGGACTTACCGCGTTCGTGGTGATCACGCTCGCGCTGGGCATCGGGATGACCTCGGGGACTTTCAGTATGGTCGATGGGCTGATCTTCAGGCCTTACCCCGTGCCGCATCCGAGCGGCGTGGTCACTCTGGTGAGCACCACACACGAGAGTAGCTTCGACGATTTCTCCTATCGCGAATACCTGGACATCCGCGGCAAAACGAAGAGCTACGACGGCGTGATCGCCAACGCAGATATGGAGGCTGTCGGCTTCGCCGCCGAACCCGGAGCCACGCCGAGGGTCAGGGGCGGAATGATGGTTTCCGGCAACTACTTCCACGTGCTCGGCGTGGAGCCGAATCTGGGGCGCGGTTTTCGGGAGGACGAAGATCAGGTGCCCGGCCGCGATGCCGTGGTGGTGCTCGGCCCGGACTTCTGGAAGCACGAATTCGCGAGCGACCGTTCCGTCCTGGGCAGGACTGTTCGCCTGAACGGCACGGAGTTCACCGTGATTGGCGTGGCTCCGGAAACCTTCCCGGGGATGCAAATATTCGGGCATCCCGACTTCTACATGCCGCTGGCGATGGCGCGGGTGTTTTCGACCAAGCGCCAGAAGAATTTTTTCGAGGACCGGGACGACCGCGAGTTGCATGTAACGGCGCGCTTGAAACCGGGCACGACCCTCCAGCAGGCGCAGATTGAACTGGCGGTGCTCGCGAAAAACTTCGAAGGCGAGTATCCAAAGCTCAACCGAAACCGCGGCGCGGCTCTACACACCCATTTCGAAATGCGGACTCGGGATGACGACACGAATTGGAAATTCATCGTGATCTTTGTGATGCTTGCACTGTCTGTCCTGCTAGTGGCGTGCACCAACGTGGCGGGACTTCTTTTGAGCCGTGCCCGCACGCGAACGCGCGAAATCGCCCTGCGGTTGGCGCTTGGCGCCGGGCGTTTCCGGCTGATCCGGCTGTTGCTGACCGAAAGCCTGATTTTGGCGTCCTTGGGTGGATTGGCCGGGATCGCCATCGGGTACGGCTTCGTAGAGTGGTTCCACACGAAACAAAGCATCGTAATGATGACCGACTTACCGGTCTCGCTCCCGTTCCGGATGGACACGCGCGTGCTGCTGGCAAGCCTTGCGTTGACCGCGTTGAGCGCGCTCCTTTGCGGCCTGGCGCCGGCGCTGCAGAGCACGCGCGTGGACCTGGTGAGCGGACTCAAGTCGGCCGACGCTGACGTGCCCGGCCGCAAACGCCTGTGGGGCCGCAATGTACTGGTGGTGGCGCAGGTTGCCGCGTCCCTGATGCTGCTTACGGCGTCTTTCCTGATGGTACGGGGTTTCCAACATACCTTGCTGGAGGGAACCGGTTTCGTGAAGGATCATCTGCTGATGACCACCTTCGATCCGCGCCTGATGCAGTACAACGCAGCTCAGACGAAGCAGTTCTATAAGCTGCTGGCCGAACGTGTACGGGAAGTGCCGGGAGTGGAGAGCGAGGCTCTCACCCAGAACATTCCGCTTGGACAGGACGACTTTGACGACGTGGCGTTCGTGCCGGATGGATTTCAGATGCCGCGCGATCGCGAGAACTTCAACTCGACAATGGACACCGTCGATGAAGGGTACTTCGAGACGTTGGGGATTCCGATTTTGCGTGGCCGCGGCTTCCTGGGGTCCGATACTATGGATGCGCCGCGTGTCGCCATTGTGAATGAGCAGTTCGCGAAGCATTATTGGCCGAGAGAGGATGCGGTGGGCAAACACATCCGACTGGAGGGCCCCGCCGGCCGGCTGGTGGAGATTGTCGGCGTCGTCGAGACCATCAAGTATCAACCGGCCAGTAGGCCAATGGATTTCGTGTATATGCCGCTGGCCCAGCATCCGATCGCGCGAATGGTCTTGATGTTGCGGTCGAGCGGCGATCCGCTGCAATTACTTCAGCCCGTGAAAGACGTTGTCCGGACCCTCGATGCCAACCTGCCTATGTTGCAGACGCGGACTTACCAGGACTTCTACCTGAATCAGGCCGTGAGAGGGCCGCGAATAGCGATCGACCTGGTGGGTACCATGGGCGCGGTGGGCCTCCTGCTGGCCCTCGCCGGTTTGTATGGGCTGGTGGCGTACAACGTGAGCCGCAGAACCCGCGAGATCGGCATCCGCATGGCCCTTGGCGCGGCGAACTCGGACGTGCTGCGGCTGGTGATGGGCAAGGGCCTCGTGCTGGTTGGGATTGGAACGGCGATTGGGCTGGCGCTGGGTCTGGCCGTCGAGCAGCTCATGAATTCCATGCTGTTCCATGTCGGCGGAGTCGACATGGTGGCTTATGTGGTCATAGTGCCGTCGCTGTTTCTGGTGACGATGCTGGCGGCCTACGTGCCCGCGCGAAGAGCATCCCAGATTGCGCCAACACGGGCGCTGCGATACGAGTAGTGCAGTGAGTCCGTGAACGCCAGATCCGCTACGCACGTCTGCCGCGTGTCGCCTGTGTAGCATCCGGCGCCGGTCATCGAGATGGAGACCACAGATCCCGGAGTCTGCCTCACGTCACGTTATCATGAGGAAATGTCGAGTCATCTTCCACCGGTAGGGGGCGGCGCGGGCCAGGCGATCATGGACCTGGAACGCGACCACCTGTTGCAGAACTATGCGCGGTATCCGCTGGCGTTGGCGCGCGGCAAGGGCAGTTACGTGTATGACCTGGAGGGGCGCCGGTACCTGGATTTCATCACGGGGATCGGGGTGAATGCGCTGGGGCATGCGCACCCGCGGATCGTGAAGGTGATTCGCGATCAGGCGGGCCTGCTGCTGCACACGTCGAACCTGTACTACCACGCGTACCAGGGGCCGCTGGCGAAGCGGCTGGCGGCGATGAGCGGCCTCGAACGCGTGTTCTTCGCCAACACGGGAACAGAATCGGTGGAGGGCGCGCTGAAGATGGCGCATTCCCACGGGCGCGCGATTTCACCGGAGAAGTTCGAGATCATTTCTCTGGAAAATTCGTTCCATGGCCGGACGTTCGGCGCGCTTTCGGTGACCGGGCAGGCGAAATACCGGCAGGATTTCGAGCCGCTGGTGCCGGGAGTCAAGTTCGTGGCGATCAACGATGTGGCTGCACTCGAAGGGGCGTTCAGCGAGCGGACGGCGGGGATCATCCTGGAGATGATTCAGGGAGAAGGCGGCATCTGCCCGCTGACGCCGGGGTACGCGGCCAAGGCGCGCGAACTGGCGGACCGGTACAACGCGCTGCTGATTGCCGATGAAACGCAGTGCGGGGTGGGGAGGCCGGGAACTTATTTCGCGTACCAGCGCTCGACGCCGGTGGTGCTGCCGGACGTGGTGGTGGCGGCGAAGCCGGTGGCGTGCGGGATTCCGCTGGGCTTCATTCTGGCGAACGCGAAGGCGGCCGCGGCCATCAAGCCGGGCATGCACGGGTCGACGTTCGGCGGCGGACCGCTGGCATGCCGGGTGGGGTTGGAGTTTTTGGACATCCTGGAGGGCCTGCTGCCGCACATACAGGAAGTGGGCGGATACTTCCACTTGAAGCTGAACGATCTGGCACGCAAGCACGGGTTCGTGAAGGAAGTGCGCGGGTTCGGATTGATGCTGGGAGTGGAGCTGGGCGTACCCGGTAAGCAGATCGTGCTGGACGCCATAGCGGAAGGCTTGCTGATTAATTGCACACACGACAAGGTGCTGCGGTTCCTGCCTCCGTATAACGTATCGGAGAAGGAGATCGATCAGGCGGTAAAGATGCTGGGGAAGGTGTTTGGGAAGGTGAAAGGCGCCCCCACCTCGCTTTAGAAGACCCAGCGCTGGAAGAGTTTCGAGAGATCCTTATGAGCAGCAGTGTCCATGGACCTTTCGAAGTCGTTGCTCGTAACGGGCGTGTTCCAGTGGTCTTTGGTGTAGAGGCGGAGGCCGGCCCAGAAGACCTCGTCGGTGAGCTGGCGGCGGAGCTCAGCGAGGAACCACGCGCCTTTGTGATAAGGGATGGCGCCGCCGACTTGATCTGAGTCTTGCCAATCGGGGTAGGAGAGCGGGCGGTCCTTGCCTTGGGCCGCCTGGGCTTCGTAGAGCGCGCGGGAACGCTGGATCTCCTGTTCGTAGCGCGCCTTGCCGTAGCGGTGTTCGAGGAAGGCGTCGGCGAGGAATGTCGCCAGGCCTTCGTTCAACCAGAAATCGGACCAGTCTTTGCACTGGATGCCGACGGCATACCACTGGTGCGCGAGCTCATGCGCGAGGAGCCAGAGATCCTCGGGATGGGTAGCGAGGGTTTCGGCGTATGATTCCGGCAATAGCGTGAGGCCGACGGCTTCCTGTTCCACTTTGCCGTGGGCGAAGACCTGCGTGTAAGTAGCGCCTGAATAGGCGTGGCCGGTGCGCTCCGCGAAGAAGCGGAGCACGTCGGCGGTAGGGGCGGAGACGTTGGCCTTGCCGAGCGTGCGAAGGGTGACGCCGTCCACGCGAATAGTGGATTCGGCGAAATCGCCGAGCGCGAAGGCGAACAGGAAGGGCGGGGTGGCGGATTCAACCAGCCAGGCCGTGCCGTCGAAGCGGCCGCTGGCGGCGACTTTGGTGTGGGGCGGCGGATCGATGACGAGGCGAAGTGTGGCGCGGTCGTCGGGACGGTCGTTCGAGGGAAGCCAATCGTGAGTGAAGAAGGAAGTGTAGATCTGGTCGGGGTAGAAGACCAGGCCTTTGGCGGCGCGGGCGACGTAGCGGATGGTGAGAGTTCGGACTTCCTGCTGGTGGGCGGGCGTTGCGAGATCGATGATGAGGCGCCCGCCGCTGTGCTCGAAGTAGGGGGTGCGCTGATTTTCAAGGACGCTGGAGATTTCGAGGGAGCCGGCATCGAGTTCGACGGCGCCGAGGAGGTCGATCTGGCTGCGGAACCGGATGGTGACTTCACCGGCGATGCGTTGGGCGGCAAGATCGGGCGTGAGGTGGACGTCGTAATGCTCGACGGTATAGGGGCGGGAAAGCGGCGCGGCGGCGAGGGTGGTGGCAAGAGCGAGTAAGCTGAGGAATCTCATTTCCTGCCCACCTCCAAGTGTAGCCGGAAGGTGCCGATCCAGACGGGGCCGCGGTCGCGGTTGTAGGCGGGGTTATTGGCGTGGTCGAGTCCGATGGTGGCAAAGAGCTGAGGGATGACGCGCGCGGAGTAATACGTTTCCCAAACGGTTTCAGGGCCGTAGCGAAGGGCGCCGTCACCGATTAAGAAGTCATAGCCGCCGAGCGCGAGATACTGGGCATGCACGGCGGAGAGCCCACTGATGGTGAGTTCGGTGGCCAGGGTATCTTCGGGGCGACGCCAGCGGGAGCCTTTGAGCGAAGCACCGAATGTGGCGAGGCGGTCGATGGCGGTGTAGGCGAAGCTCTCGGTCTTGCCGTCGTTCCAGCCGAGGCGGCCGAAAATGCCGAAGTCCTTGGCCAGTTCCTGGTCGGCGCTGACCCCGAAGCCGTACTTGAGAGTGCCGGTCCGGCGGGTGGCGGTGATGTCGGGCCGCGCGCCGGTCTCGCGGGCGAGGCGGATGGCGTCGGCATAGGTGCCGCCGTCAAAGCGATTGAAGTAAGAGAGCAGGCGGACGGCGCCTTCGTGTTCGCGGAACTTGCCGCGCAACTCGCCTTCGAACATATCGCTGCGATCGCGGAAGAGGCGGCGGTCGAAGCGCAGGCCGTTGGCGACGCGCGGCATGGCGGCGCTCGAATAGCGCACCGACCAGTTGCTGGTGTGGAACTCGTGGACCCAGCCCCAGGTGTAGCCGCGGGTATCGGCGGGATAATCCCACGCGCCGTTGTACATCGCGGCCCAGCCCATGAACTGGGTGCGGGGGTCGTGGGAGTAGCGGTTGTCGTCGAAGAAATCGGTGACGGTGAAGCGGCCGACGGTGATGGAGTAGCGCGTCATGGGACGGCTGCCGGAGAGTTGGTTTTCATCGCTCTGGGTGGTTTCGCGTTCGCTGCCGAAACCGAAATCCTGCGTGACGTAGAGGCGCGCGATGTAAGGCTTGGGAGTTGCCGTGGCGACGCGGGGCATTTCGCCGTTGGGGAAATTGGCCATGCCATTGGTGGCGCTAAAGCCGCGGCCACCGGCGATTTCGGGGTCGAAATAGAACTGCGTGTTGGACGCCAGGCGCAGGCCAAAGAAAAGTGTCGACGTGAGGGAGGCTTCCGCTTCCGGGTGGCCTTGCAGACTGAACTGGCCGGAATAGGAGGATAGAAAACTGCCGTGATACTGGCCGATGGAGGTGGCTTGGAAAAAGAGGTTCCAGCGCTCATCGGCAGGGGCGTCCTGCGCGGCCAGAGGGAAGGCCGCGGCGGCAAGCAGGGGGATGAGCCTGGAAACGCGCAAGAACCATCGTCGCATGCTGTTGCATGCTGTCGCATGCTTGTGATTTGAGGCGAGAAAAGAGTAAGGTCGCAAAATTAAAGAAGGCAATGGAAACCGGATACACGCCCTCGGCCACAAAAACCAAGATCAAAGATACCGTCAAACACTGATCCTGGCGTCGAAAACCGTTGAATCCTTTTAATGCTCGTTGTATCCAATATCTTGACTTCAAGAGATATGGAGACGGATAATGGAAAAGCCGACGATTCTGGTATTTGCTGGGAGCACGCGGAGCGACTCGCTGAACCGGAAATTGGCTCTCGCGACGGCGGCGGAGTTGAGGCGCGCGGGGGCGGATGTGACGGTGGCGGATTTGCGGGACTACCCGATGCCGCTCTACGAGGGCGACCTGGAAGCGGCGCAGGGAATGCCGGCGGGCGCCAAAGCCTTCAAGGAACTGGTGCGGGGGCAGGGTGGGCTGGCGATTGCGTCGCCGGAGTACAACGGTTCGTTTTCGGCGCTGCTCAAGAACGCGATCGACTGGATTTCGCGTCCGGAACCTGGTGAACGGTCGCTGGCGGCGTTCCGCGGAAAGACGGCGGCGTTGCTGAGCGCCTCGCCCGGCCCGGGTGGCGGCCAGCGGGGGCTGCGTCATTTGCGCGAGCTGCTGGAGATGATCGGCGTGAAAGTTGTGCCGTCGCAAGTGACGGTGTCGCGCGCGATGGAAGCCTTCGATGCGGATGGGCGCCTGGCGCGAAATGAAGATGCGCAAGCGGTCGAGCGCGCGATCGGGGAATTGGTGGAGGCGGTGCAGGAGCAGCCGGGCGTCGTGGCGGCGTGACCGCGCGGCACATGGACCGTTGCAGGCGCGTTGCGGTATGAATAGAAGCTATGAAGCTCTTCTGGTGCTCGGCCCTTGCGGCGGCCACTCTCTCGGCGCAGAGTTTCACTGGCGCCCAAGCCATGGATCAGGCCATCCACGAGGCCATCCAGCAGAATCGGCTACCGGGCGCGGTGTTGATTGTCGGGCACGACGGCAAGGTGGTTTACCGCAAAGCATACGGGCAGCGGGCGCTCGTGCCAAAGGCGGAACCGATGACCGCCGATACCATCTTCGACCTGGCGTCGCTGACCAAAGTGATCGCCACCACATCGTCCCTGATGAAATTGTTCGAAGAGGGACGCTTCCGACTGAACGATAAGGTGACCGATTACATCCCGGAGTTTCAGGGAGGCAAGAGCGACATCACGCTGCGGAATTTGTTCACGCACTTTTCCGGCCTGCCGCAGGACGTACCGCTGAAACCCGAGTGGACGGGCAACGAAACGGGATTGCGGCTGGCCTACACCGACAAGCCCACCGGCCCCCCTGGTCTGCGGCATGTGTACAGCGACATCAATTTCATCCTGCTGGGCGAACTGGTGCATCGTTTGAGCGGGCAGACGTTGGCGGAATACTCGCGGCAGAATATTTTTCTGCCGATCGGGATGA
>PLZX01000115.1:8307-22191 GCA_003152325.1 Bryobacterales bacterium
CCGCCGGATCAACCGATTCTGCGCGGGCTGGGCTGGGACATCGACTCGCCTTATTCCACCAATCGCGGAGAGCTGTTTCCGATCGGGTCGTTTGGACACACCGGCTTTACCGGGACGTCGATCTGGATTGATCCGTCGACCAGGAGCTATGTGATTCTGCTGGCGAACAGCGTGCATCCGGATGCGCGGCCGTCGCTGGTGCCGTTGCGGGCGAAGGTGGCGACGATAGCGGCGGCCTCGGTGGGGATCGCGGTGCGCGGCGTGACGCTGACGGGATACAACGAGACACTGAGCGGCGCGGGCGCGCGGCGCGAGGTGGGGCGCAACGGCTCGACCAAGACGGGACTCGACGTGCTGGTGGAGCAGAAGTTTGCGCCGCTGGCCGGAAAGCGGGTGGGCCTGATTACGAATCAGACGGGCCTGGACCGCACGGGCCGGCGCAATGTGAACCTGATGAAGCAGGCGGGGATCACCGTAACGGCGCTGTTTTCTCCGGAGCACGGGATCGCTGGCCGGGAAGACCGCCCGGGAATCCAGGACACGAATGACCCAGCTACCGACATCCCGGTTTTCAGCCTGTACGGGAACGCGCTGCGGCCGACGCCGGAGATGCTCAAGGGGATCGACGCGCTGGTCTTCGACATCCAGGATGTGGGCGTGCGCTTCTATACCTACGAGACGACCATGGCTTACGCGATGGAAGCGGCGGCCCAGGCGGGGATTCCGTATTACGTGCTGGACCGGCCGAATCCGATTACGGGAACGCGAGTGGAAGGGCCGCTGCTGGACGCGGGGGCCACTTCGTTCGTCGGATATTGGGCCGGCATGCCGGTGCGGCACGGCATGACCATGGGCGAACTGGCGAAGCTGTTCAACGCGGAGAACAAAATCGGCGCGGCGCTCACGGTGGTTGCCATGGAAGACTGGCATCGCGGCGACTGGCTCGATGCGACGGGCGTGCCGTGGGTGAACCCGTCGCCCAACATGCGCAGCCTGAACGCGGCGATGCTGTACCCGGGGCTGTGCCTGATGGAGTTTGCCAAAAACTATTCGGTGGGGCGGGGAACGGATGCGCCCTTCGAGCAGATCGGTGCCGATTTCATGGGCGGGCGGGAACTGTCGGCTTACCTGAATCAGCGGCAAATTCCGGGCGTGCGCGCGTATGCGACCAGTTTCATGCCGACGGAATCGAACTTCAAAGGCGCACGGATCGAAGGTGTGCGGTTCGAAATCACGAATCGGGAACTGCTGGATGCCACGCGCCTGGGCCTCGAAATCGCGGGAGCGATTCAGAAGCTATACCCGGGAAAAATCGACTGGACGCCGGCGAAGCGGCTGATGGGCAGCGCGGACGTGGTGAAGCGGCTTGAGGCGGGCGAAGATCCACGCGCGATTCAGCAGAGCTTTCAGGATGCGGTGGCGGGATTTGTGAAACTGCGCGAGCAATACCTGCTGTATCGCTAGAAATTATCCACCCTCGGAATCGATCGAGCCGTTGCCGGCTTCGTCTTCGATTTTGGTGCCTTTCTTGTCGATTCGTTGGCCGACCGTGCCGGCCATATCGACTTGCTCTTCGGTGGATTTGTGACCGGTGGGTTTCCGGGGATCCTGCTCGACTACCGTTTCGGCGGGCTTTGCTGGCGCCATAGCTGCCTCCACTGTGCTGCTTGAGTATGGCGACCGGGTGGAAGCGAAGTCAATAGCGGAAGCCCAACTCTTNNGGGGCGCGCGTCGTAGACGGTGCAGTCGTGGCCGTCGAGGAAGACGCAGCCGGTCTCCTCGCTGCGGCGCAGAATGCGGCCTTCTTCTTCGCTCTCAGTCGTGTAATCGGTCACAAAGCGGGCGGCAGACACGCGCAGGTAGCGGGCCAAGCGTTCGACGTCGCGATCGGCGATGGTGACGGTCGAGACCCGGCAACAGTTGGCGCACTGCCTGCAATCGATCTCATCTTCGATGCCTTGTGCGATGCGGCGGAGGATGCGGTCGGAGTGGTCGTGCGCCTTCATGTGGCGCCGGAACTTGAGATTCTCGTCGCGCTTCTTCTCACCGAGGAGGCGAATTTGTACGAGGTCGGTGAGCATGATCCCAGTGTAGACGAGCGCGAGAGCGGATAGAATCGAACGCAAGAGGTACCGGCGTATGGTCGAACGGCGCAGTTTTCTGAAGACGGCAGTGGGCGCGTTGGCGTCGGGAGGGGTGCGGGCCATCGCAGAGCAGCGGGCGGTGCTTGACGAGGAGGCTACGATCGCCGATGTGGGCCGGATTTCGGCCCGCGAAGCCACCGAGTTCTACTTGGGGCGGATCCGCGAGGTGGACCGCGCTCTGCGGTCGGTGATCGAGATCAACCCGGACGCGCTGGCGCTGGCGGAACAACTGGACCGCACGCCGCGGCGGGGGCCGATGCACGGGGTGCCGGTGCTGATCAAAGACAACATCGACACGGCGGACCGGATGCAGACCACGGCGGGTTCGCTCGGGCTGTTAGGAGCGGCGAGGCCGCGGGATGCCGGTGTGGTGGAGCGGTTGCGCGCCGCGGGCGCGGTGATTCTGGGGAAGACCAATTTGAGCGAGTGGGCGAATTTCCGGTCACCGCATTCGGTGAGCGGATGGAGCGGGCGCGGCGGGCAGACTCGGAATCCTTATGCGCTCGACCGGAACCCGTGCGGTTCGAGTTCAGGATCGGGCGCGGCGGTGTCGGCGAATCTGTGCATGGTGGCGGTGGGCACGGAGACGGATGGGTCCGTGGTATGCCCGTCGTCAATGAACGGGATCGTGGGGATCAAGCCGACTGTGGGATTGGTGAGCGGCCGGGGGATCATCCCGATCGCGCACAGCCAGGACACGGCAGGCCCCATGGCGCGCACCGTGCGGGATGCGGCAATCCTGCTCGGCGCGATGGCGGAGGGCGAGCACGCGGCGCCGGACTACACCAAATTCCTGGATGCCAACGGACTGCGCGGCGCGCGGCTGGGCGTGGCGCGCAAATTCTTCAGTATCTCGCCGGAAGTGACGCGGCTGATGGAGAATTGCCTGGAGGAGATGAAGCGNNTGATCGCGTTCAACCAGGAGCACCGCAGCCAGGAGATGCCGTGGTTCGAACAGGAAGTTTTTGAGGAATCGCAGAAGCGTGGGCCGCTGACGGACGTGGCGTACCGCAAAGCGCTGGCTACGAACCATCGGCTGGCGCGCGCCGAAGGAATCGACGAAGTGATCCGCGCGCACAGCGTGGATGCGATTGTGGCGCCCACGGCGGGTCCGGCGTGGCTCATCGACCCGGTAACCGGAGATCACGACACGGGAGGCTGCTCATCGCCCGCGGCGGTGGCGGGGTATCCGCACATCACCGTGCCGGCCGGGTTCGTGCATGGGCTGCCGGTGGGGATTTCGTTCTTCGGCGCGGCCTGGAGCGAGCCGGTATTGATCCGCCTGGCATACGCCTTCGAGCAGGACAGCAAAGCCAGGAAGCCGCCGCGTCTGTTGCAGACGGTAGAGGGGTGATCTGCCGAACAGATCTAGCCGCCGATGAACACCGATCAACGCCGATTAAAAAGAATGTAGTCATCCGCGTTTATCTGCGTTCATCGGCGGCCCAAACAAGTTCCGCTACACGCGTTTGGCGACCACCAGCGTGATGTCGTCGGCCTGCGGGGCGCCGGCGGCGAACTCGGAGAGGTCGGCTGTGACGGCGTCCACTATGGCGGTGGCGGGGGCCTCGCGGTAGCGTTTGAGCACTTCGATGAAGCGATCCTCGCCGTATTCATCGTAGGCGGTGTTGTTCGCTTCGGTGACGCCATCGCTGTAGAGCACGAGCATATCGCCCGGATCAAGGTGCACGCGCTGCTCGCCATAGGGAGCGATGGGGAGGATGCCGAGGACCGGGCCGCCGCCCTCGAGCATCTGGGCTTCGCCCGAGGCGCGCACCAGGATGGGTGGGTTGTGGCCGGCATTGGCAAAGGTCAGTTCCCCGGTGGCGGTATCGAGGACGCAGAAAAAGAAAGTGATGAAGCGGTTGCTCGGGCACTGGGCGCAAGTGGCTTTGTTGAGGCGCGTCATGAAGGCGGCCAGATCGCCGGGATCTTCCGCCAGCACCTGCACGCGGGCGTGCAGCGCCATCATCATCAGTGACGCCGGCATGCCTTTGCCTGAGACGTCGCCGAGCGCCATGCCGACGCGGCCATCGTGGTAAGGGAAGAAATCGTAGTAGTCGCCACCCACGGTGCGGCAGGCGGCGTTGAAGCCCGCGAGATCGGTGCCCGCGATTTCGGGAGCCTGGGCGGGGAGCATGCGGCGCTGGATCTCAGCGGCCTGCGAAAGGTCGCGCTGCATGATGCGTTCGGTCTGCTCGATTTCGGCGAGGCGGGCGTTTTCGACNNATCAAGCCGATGATGCGCTCCTTGGTTTGGAGCGGCACGGCCATCATGGTGTGGACTTTCTGCTCCACGATGCTCATGCGGCCTTTGAAAGCGTCATCGAGCTGAGCGTCGCGAACCAGGATGGAGGTCTTGTCGCGGAGCACGCGGTCGCGCACACCGCTGGAGATGCGAAAGCCGTCGCCCTTGTGCGCCTTGGGGACCAGCATATCGTTCTCGAGGATGAGGACGACGCCGCGCTGTGCGTTGACAGCCTGGATGGCGAGGTCGAGGATGACCGGGAAGAGTTCGGCGAGCGGGCGATTCTCGGAGAGCTCCTGGCCGGCGCGGATTAGCGCCTGCATGGGAGCGGAAGAGCGCGGCCCGGTGCCGCGCTCCATATGGATAGTCTGGTTGGCGGAAAGCGCGCCTTCGAGGCTGGTGACGACGGTGGAAGTGCTGGGCGACTTGTTGCCGTCGTCGCCCTCGAAAACCACTACGCCGGAAGCGGCGTTCTCCGCGTCTGGACAGTAGACCACCACCAGGTGGCCGGCGGTAATGCGGTCGCCGGGTTTGAGGATGAGTTGGGCCTTGAGCGGGATGTTGTTGACGAACGTGCCGTTCTTGCTGCCGAGGTCCTTGACGGTCCAGTCTTCGCCCAGGAGTTCGAAGGCGAAATGCTGGCGGGAGAGCCCGGCGTCTTCGGGGAAGGACAATTCGGCCGCGCTGGACCGGCCAAAGGAAATACGCTCACCGGTGAGCGGTACGGTTTTCATCTGGCCGTCAGGACACTGGATCAGGAGTTCGCGGTGCATGAGCTGTCCTTGGGGACTGCGTCGAATCCTACATTATATGCCCAGCCGTCCGGTGGAGCGAAAAACCGTAATCAAGCCCGGGGATCCGGCTTGATCATCGTAAGGAGCATCACCACATCGGTCTTGGCTTTCACGCCATGCTCCAAGTTGGGAGGCATGTAGACGAAAGTTCCCTCGACGGCTTCCTGCTCGTCCGTCCCCAGTTTCAGGGCCGCCTCTCCCTTAAGGAAGGTCAGGATGGCGGGGAACGGCGCCGTGTGAGCCGAGAGTTCCTGCCCGGGCGCAAATCCGAACAGAATCACTTTGGTTTTTCCGTCGTCATACAGGCTCTGACTCAGGATTCCGTTCTGCGGAACCCGTGCCTGCTCACGGAGCTCCCGGATATAAACGTATTTGTCTGCCATTTGAGTTCTCTCCATTGTCCAGATAGTATCATCGGAGGCTGCGAATTTCGATGCTCGCCTTGCGGATTCGGCGCGCTTCACTTGGCTTCGGGCGGGATATCGCTATAGTCCTGGGCTACGGCTTCTGATTGCTCCCTGTAGGCTTGGGCGTCTCCGTACGGCAGATACTTGGCGTATCGGGAAGGCGCTGTAGCCAATCGACGGGCGTGCTTGATGGGACAAAAATGCTGCTCGCTTCGCGCCGCAATTTCAGTAATCAGGCCGAGCAACCCGTTGGCATAGGAGCAATATATACATCCCACCTTCTCGATGGTATTCAGATAGGCCAGCACCCCCCGATCAAAGACCAGGTAGTCCTTCCTGGGAACTTTGGGAATTCCGTAGATGGGAAAGCAGACAAACTGGTAGAGGGCAACCGAAGCGTCAAGCAGCAAAAAGGGAAGCACGCAAGCGTAAATTAGCGGCGATGACAAGATTACCAGCAACCGCGTATTCCGGAGGTGTTTCCAACTGGAGATCTTGAGGCGACGGTGTTCGATAAGGTCTTCTAGCGAAAAAGTCACAGGTGCTGGTTTGTGGCCGGCCTTGCCGCCCGTCAGTGGCTTCGGCTGTCGTTTCTTCATAGCTAATAGGATAAGCACGAACAGGGCCAAAACTGGGTGTTGCTATCATTTCGCGGCGCAAGGAGGCCGGGGAGCGGGAACTAATGAATGTGAGGATTATCGGCCGATCGAAGTGGCGTTCGATTTGATCTCGCCTTCGTCTTCTGAACGGGCGCGAATCAACATCCGGTTACGTTCCGTCCGTCACCGGGTTTCCCGAACCACCATGTTGAGCATGTTGGGCACCACGGTGTTGCCGCCCGATACCGGCACGGTAAAGCCAATCGAATTGCTCCACGCGCCATTCTGTTGAACACGCGCAATGCCGGTGAGCGCTGTGGGGGCGACCGCGGCGACTACCTGCGTGTCGCTCCAAGTGAGTACCTGGCCGGCAGTGCTGCCCAGCAAAACCGTGCCACCTCCCTGAGGAGAGCCGAAGCCGGTGCCGGTAAACGTGACGGAAGTTCCGGGGCTTCCCGAGGTTGGGCTTACGCTCGTGATTTGGAGCGTGTTCACACTAAATGGTACCGCGGGGCTCCAGACGCCGTTCTGCAGGACCTGGGCGGTACCGGAAGCCGATCCGGCGGCGACCAGGGCGACCACCTGGGTATCGCTCCAGCTTTGGACGGCGCCGTAAGCGGTGCCTAGCCACACCTGGCCGCTGCCCTGGGGGGAGCCGAAGCCGGAGCCGGAAACAAATGCGTCTGTCCCGTCTCGCCCGTCTCGCCCACAACGGCACCCAAATTCACTTGACCGAGACTTCCGGCATAACGTAAGACGGCCCGGCCCGTATCCAAAAGTGATTTGGCGGCCCGAAAGCGAAGAGCGACTTGCTATCGTCTTCGCGAAACTCGTAGTGAAAGACCAGCGTGATAGTTTTCCCGCCACAGGTCTTCGAGAATTGAGAGTTCTTGAGAGCTTTCTCAGCGCTCTCTTTAAAGTTCTTCTCCGTGCCTGTAGTTCTGCCTTGAAGACTGCTTTCGACGGTTTGCACGGTCGCCTGTTCGGAGAGAAGCACCTTAACGGTCTGTATGCCCTGGAGACGGACCGAGCGTGGCAATTGCGGATAGTCCGGCATCTCCAGGCGCTCTAGACACCCGATATTCGATGGGCTCTCCGCTGGCTCAGCCTGACCTGATGCGCGATATGGCGCGATCACGAGGAGCAAGCCAGCGATCACTGAGGCGCCCGCCCTCCAGTTCCTGCCTGAAATTTTATTCATTTGAGACCTTTAATCAGCTTACCGCAATACCGGTCCACGAGCTTGTCGTTAGCGCGTCCTGCCGCGCGTGCTGCCTTCGTATTGCCACCATCAGACTGAAACCCTGCGGCGCCTCCGGCCTCGAACATCCGATGACCGAGTTCATGAGTTAGGATCGCTGCCTGGGCTTTCAGAGTATTGCCCGGATAGGCTCGCCGGCCGACCGTGAACGTCTTGTCACCCGACTTTGCATTGAAGAAAGCACCTGTGTCATTTACGGCAATGGTCGGAAAACAGGGTCAGCCTGGACTGCGCGACTATTCTGAGACTTCGGCACCGGTTGGCCCACTTCTTGAGCATATGTCACGTCGCAGGCGCTGTATACTGCCCGGCTTGCCCTGTCATGTCACCCAGCGGGGGCGTCGATCGCCGCGAAACCTTCTCTTCCGACCAGGACCAGTCCACCTACCTCCGTTTCTTACGTGACAACCTCGAAGACGCCTAGGCCAGCCTTCTAGGCTGGTGCCTTATGTCCAACCACGAGTACCTGTAAGTTCGGATTATGCCCCCCAGCGCGGAAGTCAAGGAAAAACTTCAGAAAAGCTTTCAGGTGCTGCGGCAGCCGGGCCAGGCTCCGGACGGCTCGAGGTCCGGATAGTATTATCGTAGGATGCGAATCTCGATGCTCGCCTTGCTGGCAATTGCCAGCGCGCCCCTCTTTGGTCAAACCGCGGTCAAGCTGCGCGTGGACGCCACGGATGCGCCGCGGCGCCTGTTCCACGTGCAGATGACCATGACGGCGAAGGCCGGTCCGATGACGCTGCTCTATCCCGAATGGATACCCGGCGAGCATGGACCGACGGGGCCCATCGTCAACCTGGTGGGGCTCAAGGTGGAGGGCGGCGGGAAACCGATTGCGTGGAAGCGCGATTCGGTCAACATGTACGCGTTCCACCTGGATGTGCCGGCGGGGGTGACGTCGCTTGAAGTGGCGTTCGATTTCATCTCGCCGCCGGAATCGGAGGGCTTTTCGTCGGGAAGCTCGGCCACCAGCGAGCTGGCGGTGCTGAGTTGGAACCAGTTGCTGCTGTATCCGCAAGGGGCGCAAGCGGACGATCTGCAATTCCAGGCCACGCTGAAGGTGCCCAACTCATGGCGCTACGGGACGGCGTTGCCGATCGCGCGGGAATCCGGCAACGAGATTGAATTCCGGCCCGCATCGCTCACCACCATGGTGGATTCGCCGGTGTCGACGGGGGCGCATTACCGGACCATCGACCTGGGCACCGATGGCGGCGCTCCGCATTATCTGCACCTGGCGGCGGATAGCGACCGGGCGCTCGAAGTGAGCCCGGAGATCGTCGGCCAATACGAAAACCTGGTGAAGGAAACGGGCGCGCTGTTCGGATCGCGGCACTATCGCGGGTACCATTTTCTCTACACGCTGAGCGACCACGTGGCGCATTTCGGGCTGGAGCACCACGAATCGAGCGACGACCGGTTCGCAGAGCGGACGCTGATCGATCCGGACCTGCAACGCATTTCGGCGGACCTGCTGTCGCACGAGTTCGTGCATTCCTGGAACGGGAAGTACCGGCGGCCGAGCGGCTTGATTTCGGGTGGCCATGACGGCGGTTACGACACGCCGATGCAGGGTGATTTGTTGTGGGTCTATGAAGGCCTGACGGAATACCTGGGCGAGATTCTGGCGCCGCGGAGCGGGCTGCGGAGCGCGGAAGACTATCGCGAGGGCCTGGCGGCGACGGCCGCCGCCTTGGACACGACTTCGGGGCGGAAGTGGCGGCCGCTCGAAGATACCGCCGTGGCAGCACAGATTCTCTACGGGGCCGGGAGCGATTACGCCGACTACCGGCGCGGCGTGGACTATTATCCGGAAGGCACGCTGATCTGGTTGGACGCCGATACGCTGATCCGGCAGCTCACCAAGGACGCGAAATCGTTGGATGATTTTTGCCACGCGTTTCACGGGGGCCCAAGTGGAGCGCCCGCGCTGAAGCCCTACGATTTCGCGGATGTGGTGGCCGCCATGAATGCGGTGGCGCCTTACGACTGGGCCGGATTTTTTAACCAGCGGCTCCATTCCACCGACGCGCATGCACCGCTCGATGGCGTCCGGCATTCGGGCTGGAAGCTGGTGTACGACGCGGTACGGTCGGATTTCTGGAAGGCCGAGGAAGACGACCGCAAGCTGGCCGACCTGAGCTATTCGCTGGGGCTCAAGGTGAAGGACGACGGCACGATTGAAGACGTTGTGTTCGACGGGCCGGCTAAGAAAGCGGGGATTGCGCCCGCCACCAAGCTGGTGGCCGTGAACAGCCGGCAATACACCGAGACGGTGCTCCGCGAAGCGGTGCAGAAGGCCGCGTCGGATTCGAAGGCGCTCGAACTGCTGATCAAGACCGGCGAATACTACGAAACTCATCGCATCGACTACCACGGTGGGGAGCGATATCCGCACCTGGTCCGGGATGCGGCGGCGCCCGATGTCCTGAGCCAGATTATTGCTCCGAAGGTTAAGCGGTGAGCGCGCGGCGGGTATATATTCAATAGGAAAGCTTATGCGCAAAGACTTCGTAATCCGTGTAACGCTGGGGGCCGTCGCAGCGGCGGGAGTGTGGCTCGCGTGGGCGCAGACTCAACCCCAGCCGTTGACCATGGTAAAGGCCAGCGAGAACGTGTACGTGATTATCGGCGACGGCGGCAACGTCGCTTTTATGCCCACCAGCGAAGGGGTCATTGTGGTGGACGATAAATTTGCGGCGGATGCGCCGCAGATTATGGCCAAGATCAAGAGCGTGACTGACAGGCCCATACGGTACGTCCTCAATACGCATCAGCACGGCGACCACACGGGCGGCAATGAAGCCATGCTGGCGGCGAGCGCGGAGATCATCATTCACAAGAACGCGCGCGCCAACATGGTGACGGGCAAGATGCCCGGGCTGCCGCGCGTCACCTTCACGGACGAATCGCAGGTTTTTCTGGGCGGCCAGGAAGTGGTGGCGCGGCACCTGGGGCGCGGCCATACCAATGGCGATGCGGTGATCTACTTTCCGTCGGAGAAGGTGCTGCACACGGGCGACCTGTTCGTATCGAGCGGCGCCCCGTTCTGCGATGCGGACAATGGCGGCAGCATCAAGGAATGGTCGGGGACTGTGCAGAAAGTGCTCGATCAGTACGATTTCGACACGGTGATCCCGGGCCATGGAGAGGTGGCTAAACGCGCCGATCTGGTGAAGTGGGTGGCGACCATGGCGACGGTTCGCGAGCGCATCCGGAAGGCCTGCGTGGGCGGCGCAGCGGATGCCATCAGCCGGCTCGATCTGAGCGATCTGGAAATGCGCGTGGCGGCGGGCAGCCTGTTCGCGCGCGGCATGCCGGGGATGTGCAAGGAACTGGCGCAATAGAGGACCTGTGGAGCCGGACTGGGGAGCCCAGGGGATTCGCATTGTTCGTTCCGGCGAGTTGGACTCCAACACGCCGCAGACGCCCGGGATGACGGGCGCGGCCGCCATCACCCACGCCACTGCGGGCGCGAAAAAGCTGTGGGCCGGGACGGTGGTGGTGGAGCCGAACGTCAAGACCGGCGCGCACCATCACGGCGAACTGGAGACCGTGCTCTACATCGTCAAGGGCAGAGCGCGCTTCCGGTGGGGCGAGCGGCTGGAGTTTGTGGGCGAGGCCGGCCCCGGCGATTTCATCTATGTGCCGCCCTTTGTGCCGCACCAGGAGATCAACGCGCGGCCCGACGAGCCGGTGGAAGCCGTGGTGGTCCGCAGCGGTCAGGAACCGGTGGTGATCAATTTGGATATCGCAAGCCCCGAAAACACCACGGAGGAGTTACCAGACTCGTTTCACGGACGCCTGTAGGGTTTAGCCGCGAGGCCTTGCCGGGAGCTACACTCTCGGAGAGGAGAAATGGCAATGGCGGATGACGTGAGTCGGCGGTCCTTCCTGAAAACGACGGGGCCCGCTGGATTGATGGCTGGACTGCCCGGAGCCGCGCTCGGCTTCCAGGCCGCGACACCGGTTACACAGGAGGTGACGGTCGCGGCCGGCCCACAGACCAAGCCCCAATACTCCATTAAGTTCGCGGTCATCGGACTGGACCACAATCACATCTACGGCATCACGGACGCGATGCGGCGCGGCGGCGGCCAACTGGCGGCTGTGTATTCGGCGAATCTGCCGGCGCTCGCGGACTTCCACAAACGGTATGGGGATGTGAAGGTGGCAGCCAGCGAGGACGAGATTTTAAGCGATCCATCCATCCAACTGGTGGCCAGCGCGGGGATCCCCGATCTGCGTGCGCCGCTCGGGGTGCGCGTGATGCGCCACGGCAAAGACTATCTGAGCGACAAGCCCGGCATCATCACTCTCAAACAGCTTGCCGAAGTCCGCCAGGCAATCAAAGAGACGGGCCGTATGTTCGCCATCATGTACTCCGAACGGCTGGAGGTGAAGGCTGCGGTCCAGGCGGGCGAGCTGGTGAAGGCGGGCGCCATCGGAAAAGTGGTGCAAACCGTAAACCTGGCTCCGCACCAGGTGGACGCTCCGAACCAGGTACCCGGGAAGGGCCGCCCGGATTGGTTTTGGGATCCGGCGCGCTACGGTGGCATCCTCTGCGACATCGGATCGCATCAGGCGGACCAGTTCGTCTATTACACGGGATCGACTGTGGCGGATGTGACGGCGTCGCAGGTTGCGAATGTGAATCACCCGCAGCACCCGAAATTCCAGGACTTCGGCGATATGATGCTGCACGGCAACGGCGGCTTTGGATACGTCCGCGTGGATTGGTTCACTCCCGATGGCCTGGGAGTATGGGGCGATGGTCGCTTGTTCATTCTGGGAACCGAGGGGTACATCGAGTTGCGGAAATATGCGGATATTGCGGGCCGCCCGGGCGGCAACCACCTGTTCCTGGTCGACCGGAAGCAGGCCACGTACATGAACTGCGATCAGGTGGTGTTGCCGTTCGGACTGCAATTCGTGGGCGACATTGTGAACCGCACGCACGTGGCGCAGAACCAGGAGCAGGCGCTGCTGTCCACTGAATTAGTTCTCAAGGCGCAGAAGAATGCGCGAGTTCTGTGAGAGCAATCGGCTGAGAGACAAAAGGAGCAGGGTCTTATGGCAAAGAAACAAGGGGTGTCGCGGCGATCGATTCTGAAGACAGGACTGGGCGCAGCGGTCACGGCGGGGTTCCCGACGATTGTGCCGGCGACGGTGTTTGGGCAGACGGCTCCCAGCAACCGGATCAACATAGGCGCGATCGGCGTGGGGCGCATTTCGCGCGGGCACGATCTGGCGGCCATCCGGAAGTACGATTTCGCCCGCATTATGGCGGTGTGCGATCTGGATGCGAATCGCGTAGAACAGGGCAAGACGCTGGTGAACGGTTACTACGCGAAGGACGGCAAACCCTACGACGGCGTCACGGGCTATCGCGACTATCGTGAGTTGTTGGCGAACAAAGACGTGGACGCCGTGGTGATCTCGACCCCCGACCACCAGCACGCCGTTCTGGCCGTGAACGCGGTGCGCGCGGGCAAGGATGTGTACTTGCAGAAGCCCGCCTCGCTGACGATTACCGAGGGCCGGTACATGAGCGATGCGGTGAGAGCTTCCAAACGGATTTTTCAGATCGGGTCCCAGCAGCGTTCGTGGAAGCAATTTCACCGGGCTTGCGAGTTGGTGCGAAACGGACGCATCGGGGAAGTGAAACACGTGGAGGTGGGTCTGCCGGGTGATCCCTCGGGACCCGAGGCTCCGGAAATGCCAGTGCCGGCCAACCTGAACTACGATGCGTGGTTGGGGACCACGCCGTTGGTGTACTACACGGAAATGCGCGTGCATCCGCAGAAGGGGTTCGACCGGCCGGGATGGCTGCGCTGCGAACAGTTCGGCGCCGGGATGATCACGGGCTGGGGAGCCCACCATGTGGATACGGCACATTGGGGCATGAACACGGAGCTTACCGGGCCGGTGGAGATCTGGGGAACCGCCGAATTCCCGACGCATGGATTATGGAACGTGCATGGGAAGTTCAAGACGGAAGCCCGGTACGCGAACGGCATGACCATGTCGATCTCCGGCGACTATCCGAACGGCATCAAGTTCATCGGCACGAAGGGTTGGATTTTTGTGACGCGCGAGGAGAACGTGACGGCGAGCGATCCAGGCGGTCCAATCAAAGGGCAGCCGCTCGAGGCGAGCGATCCGAAGATCCTGGACAGTGTGATCGGGCCGAACGAGATTCACCTCCCCACAAGCCCCGAGCATCACGGGAACTGGCTGGACTGTATTCGGACCCGCAAGGAGACGCTGGCGCCGGCCGAAATCGCGCACCGGGCGTGCTCCACTTGCCTGCTGCACCATATTGCAATGAAGACGAAGCGCAAGTTGTACTGGGATCCCGTGAAGGAGCGTTTCAAGAACGATGACGAAGCCAACGCCATGTTGAGCCGGCCGCAACGAGCGCCCTACGGC
>PLZX01000115.1:22216-39585 GCA_003152325.1 Bryobacterales bacterium
AGGTAGCGTATGCCGTTCTGATAGGTGGTGTCGGCGACGGGCACGCCGGCGGCGGCGTGCAGGGCGTGTAAGGCGTGGCCCGTGGCGTAAGCGTCCGGAGCCATGCCGGGCAGTTGGGCCCAGCCGCCGTCCTCACGCTGGAGGGCGAGCAGGCGATCGCGGACGGGCGGAATCTCCTGCGCCATGCCGGCCCAGCGCATTCCAAGCAGCAGGAAAGCCAGCTCCTGGGTATCCTTGGGTTGCGCTTTGCGGAAGAAATCCCGGGCACGCTCCAGGCGCGATTTCAGTTCGTCGCGACGGCCCGGGGGAAGGTAAACGCCCAGGCCGCGAACGGTGAGCGCCGTGAACTTGATGCGGCTGCTGCCCAGAGGGGGACGGATGTCGTCCTGGTTCCAGGAGCCATCGGTGCGCTGCGAATGGGACAGGCAAAGCGCCGCGGCGTCGGTGTTGCGGTTGGGCTGGAAGCCCTCGTCAGCCAGGCTAAAGAGGCCATAGGAAACGTTGGCCACGAAGCCTGGCACTACCTCGCAGTTTCCTTGCATCAGGCTTTCGCGAAAAGGCGTCCACATCGCCATGGTGGCCTTGTCGGGGTGAGTGGCAAGCTCGGCATCGACGGTGATGCCCTGCGCCCTGGCGTGAGCCACGGCCACGGCGGGCAGCGACTGGTCGTGGCAGGAGATGCAGCCGAAGCGGCCGAAAAACGCCTTGCTGATGGGCTGCAGGCGCGGAAACAGCGCTTCCAGGGCGGCGCGTGCGTTGCGCGGCTCAGCCATTGGCTTGGGCAGCGGCGCTGGCGGGGTAGACTTGGCGCCGGCGTTCCGCAAGAGGCGGGAGACCTCGGTCTCTCCCCAGGTGAGGGCCCAATCGAGCACGGTACGACCGTTCTGATCGCGCGCGTTGAGGTCGGCACCTTTTTGAACGAGCAGGCGGATCAGTTCCAGGTCGTGCGCGTCGCCGCCGGCGGCCATCATGAGGGGTGTGAAGCCGCGATCGCTTTTCATGTTGAGATTGGCGCCGTGGTCGAGCAGAATCTGGATGGGTGGGGTGGCGCCTTCAAAAGCCAGAAGAGCCGTCGCGGGCACGTGAGCCGATTCGATCTTGATTAGTTCGTTGGGACTTGCGCCCAGTCGCCGGAACCCAGCGCGGTGAGCACGGGTTCGTCGCCCAACTGCTCCAACCGGGCGCATTCCAGGCCGGCGGTTCGAGCGGCTTGCTCTAGAGCGGCGTCTCCCTGTCCGTATGCGATCCGCAGGAGTCCCACGCCCTCTTTGTCGAGGGCTTTGGGATCGGCGCCGTGGGATAGGAGCAGGCGCACGGTGTCGATATTGCCGGGGCGGCGGGCGGCCAGCAGCAGGGCGCTCTGGCCGTCGTCGGTGCGGATGTTGACGCCGGCGTTTTTGGCGAGCAGCAGTTTGACCTTCTCCGGTTCGGCGCTGGCCCACATAAGGGCGGTGGCATGGACCTGGTTCACGCCGTCCACGTCGGCGCCCTTGGCAATAAGCAGCCGCATGCATTCGGGCGAGGAGAAAGCCGCCGCGTACATGAGCGCGGAGGCGCCGGTCTCGTCGTGGGAATTGGGATCGGCGTTATCGCGCAGCAGTTCGTGGACCGCGGAAACGTCGCCCTTCCGGACCGCCGCGAGCAGTTTAGGGCCCAGGCCGCCATTCTGTGCTGCCAACCCCGAGGTAAACAGAATCCAGAGGAATAGCACTCCGTTGCGCATTCCTATTGCCTCCAATGTTGTCAAAGAGTGTAGCAAGGGTAGTACGAAAGGCGTTAGTATCCTTAGTACACTGCTAACGTTAGAGGACTAGCCCCGGCAGCCGCAGAAGGGGATTTTACTGGCCCGCGAAACGTGCGTGCAGCTTCTCCCAGGTCACTTCGAGGTCCTCGGGGACGACGCGGGTTTCGCCGATCACGGTCATGAAGTTGGTGTCGCCGGTCCAGCGCGGCAGTACGTGCAGATGGATGTGGCCGGCAATGCCGGCCCCGGCGCTCTTCCCCAGGTTCATGCCGAGATTCAACCCCTCCGGCCGGTAGATGGCGCGCAGATGCGTCTCGCACTGGCGGGCCAGGCGAATCATTTCCACCAGAGCTTCGTCAGGCAGGTCCTCCAGGGAAGGGACATGGAGGTAGGGGACCACCATCACGTGGCCGCTGGTATAAGGGAAACGGTTGAGGATGACCAGATTGTGCGTGCCGCGGTGAGCTACCAGCCAAGCCTTGTCATCGCCCGCTTTGGCAGCGCAGCAGAAGACGCAATCGCCGGGATCCCCGGCTGTGGTGACGTACTGATAGCGCCAGGGGGTCCAAAGATAATCCATGCCTTACCCCGGGGAAACGATTATGGGGCGGGAGTCTCGTCAGGTGTCGGCGCTACCGGAGCGGCGGGTGTGACCGAGCTGTTGACCACGTCTTTCAATTCCTTGCTGGGCTTGAAATACGGGATCTTCTTGGCGGGCACTTCCACGCGAGCGCCGGTTTTCGGGTTGCGGCCGATACGGGGCTGGCGCTGTCGCGTGCGGAAACTGCCGAATCCGCGAATCTCGATCTTGTCACCGCCGCGCAAAGAGCGCACGATGCTGTCGAAAATGGCCTCCACGATGACCTCCGATTCCTTCCGGGTCATCTCCACCACTCGGGAGACTTCTTCAATCAGATCGGCCTTAGTCATTGCATTCTCCTGGGGGAGTCAATCTCGTACGAAACCGCAGTATCTCTTGATTAGAACAAATTTGCAAGCTATTCGGGGTTGCGATCTTTGAGGCTCATCACTTCCTCGATGGTGGTGGTGGCGGCGGCGGCCTGGCGCTGGTAGTCTTCCAGGCGGTTTTTTTCCTCGTCGTCCGCCATGGCGCGGAGGCTGAGGCCAATTTTTTTCTCCGCCTCGCTCATCTTGACGATCTTGAAATCGAACTCCTGGTTGAGCGAAACGGGCGGCTCTTCGTGCCCGCGCCGGCCCGCATAGCCCGGTATCTCCGAGAAGTGGCAAAGGCCCTCGACGCCTTCAGCCAGCTCTACAAACGGGCCGAAACTGGCAAGGCGGCAAATGCGGCCATGAACGGTATCGCCCACGTGATGGTTCTGGAAAAAGGTTTCCCATGCGTCGGGCTGAAGCTGCTTGATGCCGAGGGAAAGCCGATGGGACGAGGAATCGATATTCAGGATGACGGCCTGCACCACCTGGCCCTTCTTCAGGACCTCGGAGGGATGCTTGACGCGCTTGGTCCAGGAAAGATCGGAAACGTGCACCAGGCCGTCGATGCCTTCTTCGATTTCGATGAAGGCGCCGAAATCGGTCATATTGCGGACCCGGCCTTCCACCACGGAACCGACGCTGTAGCGCGTGTCGACGGTGCTCCAGGGGTTAGGCTCGAGCTGCTTGAGCCCGAGCGAAATGCGGCGGTCGCGGGAATGCACTTCGAGGACCACGGCTTCCACCTGGTCGCCGGGCTTGACCACCTTGGAAGGATGCTTCATGCGGCGCGACCAGGTCATCTCGCTGATGTGGATGAGGCCTTCGACGCCCGGCTCGAGTTCGACGAAAGCGCCGTAATCGGTCACGTTGACGACACGCCCGATGACGCGGCCGTGCAGGGGAAAACGCTGCGCCACGGTTTCCCAGGGGTCGGGCTCGAGCTGCTTCATGCCGAGCGAGACGCGTTCCTTGGCCCGGTCGAACTTGAGGATCTTGACCGTTACCTGATCGCCCACGTGCAGCAGTTCGGACGGATGGGTGACACGTCCGTAGGAGATGTCGGTGACGTGCAGCAAGCCGTCAATGCCACCGAGATCGATGAAGGCGCCGTACTCGGTGAGATTCTTCACCATACCGGTAATCACCGAGCCCTCCACCAAGTGTTCCAGGGTAGCGCTCTTGCGGACGTTGATCTCTTCCTCCACGGCGGTCTTGCGGGAGACCACCACATTGCCGCGGCGGCGGTTGAGTTTAATGATTTTGACGGGGATGTCCTGGCCAACCAGCGAATCCAGGTTGTGCACCGGACGGGGATCGGCTTGCGATCCGGGCATGAAGGCTTTGATGCCCACATCCACGGCGAGCCCGCCTTTGACGCGGCCGAGCACTCGGCCGGAAACCACCAACTGTTCCTGGTAAGCCTTTTCGAGATTCTCCCAAATGCGCAGGCGCGCGGCGCGAGTGTGCGAAAGGAGAACGTATCCTTCCTGCGGCTCGCCGCCGTGATCGATCATGACGTCGACCGGGTCGCCGCGCTGCACGGTAACGTTGCCGTCGGGATTGCGGAACTGCTCGATGGGAACGATGCCTTCGGACTTGTATCCGAAGTCGATGATCACGTCCTTGGCGGTGATGCTGAGTACGGTGCCCTGCAGTACTTCGTCGGCGGCGGGCGGCGCGAAATGGCTGTAATCGTCGAGAAGGTTCTCTAAGTCTTCGGGTCCGGTATCTTCGATTTGCCCGTTGTTAAGGTCTACGGCCATTACGCCTCCGCCGATTAATAACTCGCCGATGGTCGCGTAGCGGGAATTCCTGCAGCGGGCTGCCAGCACCGAATGGCTCCCGCGCCTCGCTTACTCCGAGCGTTCGATTCCACGCCATGCGCCGATCACCAGCAACACCTGAGAGATCAGTATGTTAGCAAATATACGCCGAGTCGCGGGAGGTTGTCAACGGTACCCCCGGCCCCGTGCGCAGCTTTCTCTTGGCACGCCGGCAAATAGGGGATACAATCAGACTGCCATATCTCAATTCGACCCGGGGGTTTCCCGCGTCGGTCACTCCGGCTTTATACCGGCCTTTTAGGAGGTTTGCATGTTTGAGACCCTCGAAGATCACATCCGGCAAGATGAGGGACCACCGGCCAGCAAAGGGGCGCTATTCATCCGATGGGCCGTGGTGGCCGCCGTTTCGGTGATACTATTCGGCGGATTGTACCTGGTGGTCCAGCACCTGGAATATTAGGCCGGATTCAGCGGCTCACTGAACCGGCGCAATCCGTCGCATAACGGATTTAACTTTGCGGCCATACGAAATGTCGGGGTTGTAGGTAGCCAAGACCTTGTCCAGGCTCTTGTCCCGGTATAGGCCTGAGTGGGCCAGTCGATAGCCAACAGTGTAGATTCCTGCGGCCGGGGTGGAGAATTGTGCGCGGCCGGAATCCCAGCCGAAGATATTGTTATTCCGCCCGGCTTTCCCACCTGTGGATTCCACGTACGAAATGCTTGGGAGCAGACGCCAGTCCAGGGTATAGGTGTCGGCAACATCGAGGAACTCGTCGGTGTACCGGCTGGCGGGGCAGCCGCCCTTATCGAAAAACTGATGGAGTGCGTTGTAACGGGGATCGAGGCGGTAATCCGGGGCCGGAGCGCGGTGGATCTGCTGCGGCGATAATACCACCGGCAGCGATGCCATACCGAACATCACCAAACCTCCGGACAATAGTCTTCTCATGTCTTAAGATCCTTTAAATCCAACGATTTGTGCTAAATGGAAAAGCCCGCTCAGGAGGCGGAAAGCAGCTTGGAAACGTGGCAGGAGCGGAGGCTCCCGAAGAATAAAGAGTGAGGCTACGGAATCGACATCAAAAGCGATTATACCACTGTCAGCAAGAGGGGTTTGGTGTCCGAACGTACGGAAGAGGGCGCGGGGTAGCCGCGCCCACAGGGGGAGGGATTTGGGCTACTGGCGGGATTCCAAGGCGACGGCGCGGGGGAAGAGGATGTTGTTCTCCAGGTGGATGTGCTGGTGCAGGTCGCGCTCCATTCCCTCGAGCCCGAAATAGAACGCCCGGAAAGTATTGCAGGCGTCTTCCGGCGGGGTGTAGCCGGCGGTAAGCTGGCGCATGCCGCCAAGAGCCTGGCCGGCGGAATCGTGCTCGGCCAGCATGACGCGGATGGGATTGCGGACCGATCCGCAGTGGAATTCCCGCGCTTCCGGCACTGTGCCTTCTTCCAGGGAACGGATCAGAGGAAACAGGATCGTCTCTTCCTTCATGAGGTGGCCATCCAGTTCCTCCCTCATCGCCCGGAAGGTCTCGGCCAGGGGCAGGAGCACGGCGCCGTGGCGGGCGGAATGCTTGGCCAGGATCTTCTCCAGCATGGCATCCAGGCGGGGAAGCTGCGTTTTCATGTAGACGTGGTGGGTGCTGACGATGTGGTCGATCAAGAGGTTCAGCGAGGCGGATGGCCAGTCCGGCTGGGGCGCCGCGCCGGTAGCCGGGTGAGCCTGACGTTCGATTTCCCCCAGCACGGCGGCTGGATCGAGACCGCGGGCGAGGCAGACCTGCTCGAAAGCCTGTCCGCCGCCGCAACAATAATCGATGCCGAATTGTTCGAAAACTTGCGCGGATGCAGGCATCCGAGCAGCCAGTTCGCCAACCGTGATTTCCGGAGAAAGGGTGTTCATGTCTTGAGTTTGGCCCTAAGCGGAAGCCATGTCGGTGACTGTAGTCACGGCGCCCGCGCGCGAACGCCCGGCGGGCGCCGTGCGCAGAGGTTCCGGTACTGCTATATCATGGGACTGTGCTGGTTTTGTGCCTGAACAGGTGGCGCAAATCATTCGGCTGGCTTAGAGTGGAAGAGAATCAGGTAGTGTGAGGAAACCCATGCGCTCCATCCGTGCAATCGTGATTGTTCCTATGGCCTTGATGGCCTTGGTGTCGTGCAGTCGCGACCCCAACTCCGCCAAGAAGCACTATATCGAGAGCGGCGACAAATACTTCGCGAAAGGCCGTTACAAGGAAGCCGGCATTCAGTATTCGAACGCCGTAAAGATCGATCAGCGATACGGACCGGCGCACTACAAACTGGCGTTGGCGGACCTGAAGGCACAGCCGCGGCCGAACTTGCCGGCGGCTCTGAAGTCTCTGCGCCGCGCGGTGGAGTTGCTCAAGAGTAACAATGCGTACCAGGACGAGTACAAAGATTCGATGGTCAAGCTCTCCGAGATCTACCTGGCCTACCTGGGAGACAAGCAGTCTCTGGAAGAAGTGGAAGGCTTCTGCAAGATCCTGTTGAAAGATCCCAAATCGTTCGAAGGCCACCGGCTGCTCGGCACTTTGGCTTTTGTACGCGCTATCCAGGCGCTCAAGGTCGCCAACAAAGAGGAAACCATGCGGCTGGTCGGCGTAGCGCTGGATGAATACCGCCAGGCCGATGCCGTGAAGCCCGGTGACCAGACCGTCACGCTGCAACTGGCACGCGCGCTGGCGGTGGAGGGCAAGTACGCAGAATCCGAGGAGGAGTTCAAGAAGGCCATCACGCTGGACAAGACTAGGCCGCAGCCCTATAGCGAGCTGTATAAGCTGTTCATGGCCGAGGGGAAGCCGGCCGATGGCGAACAGGTTCTCAAACTGGCAGCTCAAAACAATCCGAAGCAGTTCGAGTACCTGGAAATGCTGGCTCTGCACTATCACCAGCAGAACCGCCGGGAAGATATGGTGAACGTGCTGCAGCAGATCAAGTCGCACGTCGCCGAGTGGGACCAGGCTTATCTGAAAGTGGGAGATTTTTATTTGCTCTTGGGCGACGGCGATTCCGCGTTGAAGGAATACCGCGACGGAATGTCCAAAGATTCCAAGAAGAAGACAACGTACCAGAAGCGCATCATCGAAGTGCTGATGCGGCAGGGGAAACGGACCGAAGCCGCCGAGCTCAACAACCAGCTTCTCAAAGCCGATCCGGAAGACAACGACGCGCGCGGTCTGGCGGCCACGCTGCTGCTCGACCGGGGCGACATTTCCAAGGCGCTGGCCGAACTGCAGAACGTTGTGACGCGCGCTCCCGACAATCCGGTGGCGCGCTACAATTTGGGCCGGGCCTTCGTGGCGCGCGGCGAATGGCCGCAGGCCAAGGAACAGTTTCAGAAGGCCATCGAGATCAAGCCGGATTACATTCTGGCGCGCGTCACGCTGGCACAACTGGAAATCGGCCGCGGTGAATACGAACAAGCGCTGAAAGGCGCCCAGGAGATCATCGAGAAGTACGACCGCAATAACATGAATGCGCGGCTGCTCGAAGCCGCGGCCCTGGCGGACCAGAAGAGGTACGGAGAATCCAAAGCGCTGCTGAACGCGATGGTGAAGGCCGCCCCTGGTTCTCCCGAGATTCACTTCCAACTCGGTATGGTGGCTTTGGCCGAGAACCGCTATAAAGACGCCGAGGACTCCTTCAAGAAGGCTTACGAATTGAATCCAGCCAACTCCCGTGGCCTCATGGGGATGGTGGAAACGGACATGGCGCAGAACAAGAAGGATGCAGCGCTGGAGCTACTGCTGGCCGAATCCAAGAAAGCCCCCAACCGCATGGACCTGCTGCTCGGCTTGGGCAATACCGCGGTGCGCGTGGGCCGGTATGACGAGGCGATCGGCTACTACCAGAGGGTGCTCGACGGCATGGACAAGAATTCCAGCTCCCGCGGTGAAGTCTACCTGCGAATCGGCGAGACCTATCGCCGCAAAGGAGACGACAATAACGCCATCGCCGCGCTACAAAAAGCGCGTACCGCCATTCCCGACAGCGAGATGGTGTTGAACGCCCTGGCACTGACGCTGGATCACGCCGGCCGCCGCAACGAAGCCCGGTCGGTCTACGAAGCCCTCATCCGGATGGACCCGAACAACGCCGTGGCGCTGAACAACCTGGCTTACCTGATGGTGGAAACCGGATTGGACGCCGACGTGGCGCTTTCCTATGCCCAGAGGGCGAAACAACTGCTGCCCGATATGCCGGAGGTTTCCGATACGCTCGGCTGGATTTACCTCAAAAAGGCGCAATACGATTACGCCGTGACCGCATTTCAGGACCTGGTCTCCAAAGCGCCGGGGCACTCCACCTTCCACTACCATCTGGCCATGGCGTATAAGCAGAAGGGCGACAAAGGGAAGGCCATCGTGGAACTGCATGAAGCCCTCAAGTACAACCCGAGCGGAGAGGAACACCAGAAGATCATGGAAATGCTAGGCCAGTTGGGCGCACCCTAACGGGTGGTCTGGTGCCCGCGCTCACAGGATGCGGCTGGGGCGGTAACCGGGGCGATATTTCAGACGCAGCTTCTTTCCCGGGTCGCTGATGATTTCCACCAGCAACTTGCGGAAACCCTCGTTGGGGTTCGCCGCCGGGTAGTACGTCACGGTATAAGCGTTGCTCATTTCCTCGCGGACGTCGTCCAGGGCTTCCACCTGTTTCTGCCAGGTACGCGCCCAGAAGGCCTTGCCTCCGGTCTGCGCAGCCATGCGGCGGAATACGGCGCTGGAGATGGGGTCTTTATTCACTTCGCTGGTGGAGATGACGTAGATGGGGATACCTTCGTCTTCTGCCACGGCGCGCACGTCGTCGGGCGCCACCATGCTGGCGTTATCGGGCCCGTTGGAGAAGACGATCACCACCTTGCGTCCAACAACCTTGGCGGCATCGCGCAAGGTCAGCAACAGAGCGTTATAGAGCGCGGTATCGTCGCCGGCCACGGAATTGCGCAGGCCGTTGATCGCATCGCTCTTCTCCCGCGTCAGGCCGGCGGCGCGCGAAAGGTTGCGGCTGAAAGTGTAGACGGCCACGGAATCGGCGCCGTCGAGGCTGCGCACAAATTCGGCGATGGCGTCCTCGGCGTAGACGAAGCCCTTGTACATGAAATTGCTGGTATCGAAGAGGACGAAGACGTTGGTGCCCACGAAGGCATCGGGGTGCTCCAGGCCGGGCAGTTCGTCTTTGCGGGCTTCGAGCAGGGGACGAGTGGAACCATCTTCCGCGACTGCCAGGGGCGTTTCGGCGCCTTCCGCGAAGGTCGAGATGCGCTGCAGAATCCCGTCCTCATAGATGCGGAAATCGCCTGGCTTGAGGCCTTTGATGTAGTGGTTCTTGCTGTCGGTTACCTGAAAGCTCAGCACCACCATGTCCACCTTGACCTTGAAGATGGGCCGCTGGCTCTGAGCCTGGAGGAGAACGCCTCCAGTCGTCATTCCGAGGAATCCGCGTCGCGAGATGGTCATCGTTGCCTACCGGTTTGGTAATTCCTGCAGTCCAGTTTTGGGTTCACCGGTGGAGCCCGCGCGGGCGTGTGCGCGGACCTCTTCACCGACATGCCGCAGCGATTTCAGCACGGCGGGCCAATCCTCCAGATGGGAGGCGAAAATTTCCTCCACCAGTTTTTGGGTCCATTCGGGAATCCGCACATTGAGTTGCGATGGCGGCAGGCTGAGTTCGTCGGCCAGGGCCGCCCAATAGAGCGTATTGGATTCCCAGCTCTCCGCCATAATACGGCTGGAGTAACCCATCAGGGTGGGAAAGGTGCGAAGGCCCAGCAATTCCGGCTGGTAGGAGTTCGCCAGGGTCGGCTTGGGTGTGCCAAAAGCGCGCGAAATGGCGGCGTAGTTGACGTCTTGCGGCGAAGCTTCCGCCAGCCGATGGAGCTCGGCCAGCAGGCAGGAAGAATCGCCGGTGTGGCGCGATGCCAGGTCGCGCGCCACGTCGAACAGTTCCGAGGGAGTCACTTGATTGACCGCCTCCTCGCCGTTACCTTGCGCGAGAAGCTCCGTGACCGCGCTGCTGCGTACGGGCGCGGCGACTTTCGAAAGCGCTTCCGCCACCTGAGTGCGAATCTCCTCATCGAGAGCCGCTTCGCCGAACAACTCACGCCCATAGCGCAGGTGCAGGCCCACCCAGTGCAATTGGGAAGGCGTGACGGTCCACCACCGGGGAGTCTTGGCGCTGAGGATCATTTGGGGAACCAGGTCGCCCCAGATGAGCGCCTGCGTGTGGGTGGGGATGAGAAAGTTCTGTTCCGCTTCCGCCAGCGCATAGGGCAGCGCGGAGAGCGACCCCACCAGACGGCCGCCGCCGTTTGACGGCCATCCCGTTCCGAACATTTCGGTGATGCGCCAGGTAGCGGGCGTAGTCGGCATTCCCAGGAAATCGTGGCTACGCACGAAAAGCGGGTTGGTGTAGAGGATCTGCGCCCCCGGCGGCGCGTAGTAAGCGTAGTTGAAGGCCAGCAACGTGTCGCGCAGCAGTGGGGCGAGTTGCGCCCGGATCTCTTTCAGCTTCTCGCCGTCGTCGGCGGCCCGTTCCACTGCCGCGCGCAGGTTGAGCTTGCGTTCGGCGTCGATGTGGCGATCGGTCCAGTAGCCGTAGCCCATAGCGTTCTGTTCGTTGGCAGTCAAGGGGGCTCGCGGCAGGGGAATCTCGCTGATGCGGCTGGCGAGCTTTGCCACCAGGGTGGTATTGAGCCTGGCGCCTTTGGAAACGCTCTCGAGATTGTCGGCCAGATCGAAAAGCGTCTCCAGCGGAATCACGCGCTGCGATTCCAGAATTCGCGTCGTATCCAGCACCATTTCTTCGCGGGCATCGGCGCCGGCGGTCTCCGGTCCGGAGAGCAGTCCGACCAGGCGTGCCTGGGACGGAGCGGCCGTCGATCCGGGAACGGCGGCCAGCAGCTTCTGGACGGCGGCGCGTCCCGCATCGAACAGCTCGCGATTGCTGTGCAACTGGGCGAACGGGCTCACCACCGCCGCGAAGGTCTCATCGGCCTGCCCCTCCGGAATGGTTTGCTGCCGGACCAGAATCTGCCACAATCCGGTCACCGACTGGAAGGTCCCGGCGACATCGGCCTTGAAGGCCTGGTCGTGCATATGCCCGATGTTCTCCGCTGTATCGAGAAACTGGGTGATGGAGTGGCCGCTCAAGCTGCGGGATTCGGCGAACAACGTAAACTGCGTGCCGTAGTCGTGGTAGGCGCGGGCCAGCCTGTCCACGGTGGCGGCTTCGAGCGGCTTGGTGCGGCCGCGATCCAGGTCGGTGATCGCCATGAAGATTTTCAGCGGTTCGTTCTCGACGCTCTTGCGGCACAGCGCGAAGAGCGCTTCGAGCACGTCGTCGGGCTCTTTCCAGGTGGTAGCCAGCCGCGTCAGCTTGCCGTCGTACTTCCCCTGCGGGTGGTTGACGAAGAGGGCCTTCCAGACCTCCAGGTTGCCCGGGATATGCGGCTTGCCGTCCGGATCCATCTGCAGCCGCGTGGTGAGCAGCATCATGTCGGTGTTGGAGCGGAAGACCGGCCGAGCCGGTCCGGGGCTGGTGATGCGGCCGCGCACCGCGCTATAGAAGCGCTTCATGCGAACCGGGTCAGTGAGGTATTCCTGCACCGGTCCATGAATCCGCGCCAAGGCGTCGTAGAGGCTGCACAGCCAGCCGTCGTCTTTAGCCAGCAGCTTGTCGAAGAATTCGGTGCCCTTGTCCGGGGAGGCGCCCGTCAACTCGGCCCACGCCGGGCCCGACCGTGGGGCGCCCGGCACAACCGCCTTGCCATTGCGGATTTCAAACATTCCGCCGAAGAAATCGAGCACGTGAGAAAAAGCTTTGAGGCGCGTGTAGGGAATAGCAGCGCGCAGATCTGCGGCGGTGGCGCGGTCCAGCTTGGCGAGTCCCAAATACAGGCGGCACTGCGCCGGATCTGCTATCAGCGATTCCAGGAAGTCGCCGGGATCTTTGTCCTTGGCGCCGCCGAACCAGTATTCCGAACCGAACAGCACCGGGACCATGGTCGGGTGGAAATCGTACGTGAAGGGGCGGTTGGTACGCAAGGCCTGCTCGAACTGGTTGAGCGGGAAACCGGAATCGGTGGTGAGGAAGGCCCGTGCTGCGTTCACGGTTTCAAGCACTACTTCAGCCCCGCACCCGCCGCGCATGCGGAATCCGAGGATCCGCAACAGCTCCGCCACCGTGGGTGAATCGCAGTTGTCGATCTTGATTACCTTGGTGTCGCCGGCCAGCTTTTCGATCTCGCGCGCCTGCGAGATGTAGCGGTGTACCAGCTTCAGGTATTCGGTTTGTTCCAGGGCCTCGTTGCTGTGCGACGCCTGGTAGCCGTTGGTCACCACATTGCGGGCGAGCGCCGGCAGAATGTCATCGGGACCGGCGTCGGGTGAAATAGCGGCCATCCGGGCGAAAGAGCGCAACGGCCCCGGAATCGGCGCGGTGGCTCCAGCGGGAGCGCTTGCGGACGCGGCGGGGGTGGCGCTTGCCAGGGCCAGGCGCTTGCCGGTTGCCGTGCGGTACGCTTCGGCATCGCGCGCGGCGGCGTCGCGATCGCCTGCCAGCAAATCAAGTGCCGTCAGGCGCTGGGCGATTACCCCGGCGCGGGCTTTGTTGCCCGAACGGACCAGCGCAGTCAGTAGCCGGGAATAGGCTTCGCGGCTGGCGGGGTCGCCATACTGGTCGAGGAATTCAGCGTACGCGTTCAGCGCGGGGATGCTGTTGGGCTGGGCTTCGACGGCTTGAGCCAAGCCTGCGCGGGCACCCGCTGTATCGCCGGCGGCCTCCATTTGCCGAGCCTGATCCTGAGCCCCGCTTAGAGCTGTCGATGCCAGTGCCAGCCCCAACACTGCCAACGCCGTTAAACACTTCATGCCGGCCCTCCGCTACTGTTGAATCACTCTACCACGACCGGTCGTGGTTTGGTGATTCTAAACCAATCAAAACACACGCCGCAAGTATACGCTTGTTAAAAGGTGAAAAGTGGGCTGGCAAAAGTACTGCCGGCAGCCAGTCCGTTCCACCCTTCTTACTCTGACGGCACATGAAACGCCACGCGCCGCTCGCGATTCAACTGCTGGCTGAACGCGCCGTCCACCTGATCGAGCGGGGCCTGTTTTTCCTGGTGCTGCAGCGTCACGTAGTGCAAGGTCTTGCCATCCACCCAATAGGCGCCGGCGGCGTAGATGGTGTGGTCTTTCATCGCCACCAGATAGATGGGTGAGGCGTTTGAACTCTCTGCCGGCTTCACTTCCTGGCCGTATTGATCGTAGGTGTGACCGGAGGAAGCCGCGACACTTGTGTAGACAGGCACTGGAACCTGGGCTGGGTCCGGCGCTGGTTGTTGCGCATAAACCACCGTCACGTTCGGGGATGGGTTGTAATCGTAGGCCGGGTAGGCATAATTGGAAATGTAGGGCGAGTAATCGTAGTAGCCGGGGTAATAGTAGCTGCTTCCGAAAAGATAGGGAGAGGAATAGCCGCGAAATCCACCCACAAATCCGCCGCGGAATCCGCGGCCTACGAATCCGCCGCCGCGAAAGCCTCCACCGGCAAATCCGCCGCCACCGTGAAAACCGCCCACGGCGCCTCCATGAAAACCGCCGCCTCCGCGAGATCCGCCGCCGCGCTGCGCCACCGCGCTTCCGGCCAGCAGGCAACACAGACCGATTTGCAGAAGAACCCTCATGGAAACCTGCCTTTCCCTTCGCAGCATACTCCTGCGGTCTCAAGGCCGCAACCGGGCCGCGGCATAACCGTTCATCCCGGCGGAACCGCCCTTCATCGGAAAGCACGCCCCTTCGTCGCTCGACCGGCCGCTCCCGCGCTGCACCAACTACCATGGTTGGTATGAAGGGTCTGCGCGGCCTTTGGCTCGTGATTCTGGTCAACACTGCGGGAGCGGTGATCCCCACCGTCTCGCTGCAGCTTTTCACGCCCGGCGCCACCTCCCACGACCTGTGGGTGCACTTCCGGTTCAGCCTGGTCTATTCCTATTGCATCGGATCGCTGGCCTTCTATGTAATGGAGCGCGTGGCTGTGCGGCTCCACTGCCGCTCAAGGGCCTTCTCGGTTGCGGCGTTGTTGATCACCCTGGTCGCTGTGGCGGTAATCGGCTCCCTGGCCGCCAACCTCTTTTTCCTCGCAGCGGGATGGTCGACCAAATCGGAATTCGCCCCGGAGTTCTTCGGCGGCGGGCGCATCGCCATCTTTCTCACGCTCCTGATCGGCGCCGCAGTGACAATTTTTGAGACGCTGTCTCATCGCCTGAAGGCCGTCACTCAGGAACTGCAAACCCGCCAACTGGCCGAAGAGCGCGCGCGCCAACTGGCCACCGAGGCGCGCCTGTCCTCGCTCGAATCGCGCATCCACCCGCACTTCCTCTTTAATACGCTCAACTCCATCACCGCCTTAATCCGCGAAGACCCGCGCGCGGCCGAGCGTACGGTGGAGCGGTTGGCATCACTGCTGCGCTACTCGCTCGACACTAACACGCGGGGCCTGGTTCCACTGCGGCAGGAGACGCACATCGTCCAGGACTATCTGGAGATCGAAAAGACCCGGTTTGGCGATCGCCTGCGATACACCGTCGAAACGCCCGACGCCCTGGCGGACTTCGACGTCCCGCCACTCTCCGTCCAGACGTTGGTCGAAAACAGCATCAAGCACGGCATCGCCGTCAGGCGGCAGGGCGGGGAAGTGCGTTTCGCCGCGCGGCTCGATGACGGCCACCTGGTTTTGGAAGTGAGCGACGATGGCCCTGGCTTCGATGCGGCCCCTCTTCGCCGCGGGCACGGCCTCGAGAATCTCCAGGAACGCCTCACCGCGCTGTTCGACGGCGATGGCCGCCTCCAGATCGCGCGCCGCGATGGACGCACCGTGGCATCGGTGATCCTGCCGGCGAGGAAGCTGGTGATATGATCCGCGCCTTCGTGGTGGACGACGAACCGCTGGCCGTCAAGCGGCTCAGCCGCATGCTGCGCGAAACCGGCCGTGTGGAAGTCGTCGGCGGATCGAGCGACCCCGTTGACGCCTTGGCCGCGCTTTCGGAAATCTCCGCCGACGCGCTCTTTCTCGATATCCAGATGCCCGGGATGACCGGCTTCGAAATGCTCTCCCTCATGGACCCACAACCGATGGTGGTCTTCACCACGGCTTACGATCAATACGCGCTCAGGGCCTTCGAAGTGAACTCCATCGATTACCTGCTGAAGCCCATCGAGGAGCGTCATCTGGCGCGCGCGCTGGACAAGATCGAGCGCCTGCGGGTATCGCCCGGCCCCGCGCCGGACTGGAAGTTGCTGCTGGCGCAACTTGCCGTGGGCGGTTACCCGGAACGCATCGCGTCGCGCCTGGGAGAGCGCATCCAGATCCTGGAGCTTGCTCACGTGACGTATTTTTTCGCGCACGACAAACTCACCTATGCAGCCACCGAAGCTAAAAACTACGTGGTGGACTACACGGTATCGGATCTCGAACAGAAGCTCAGCCCGCGCTCCTTCTGCCGCATTCACCGCTCCACGCTCGTCAACCTGGCTTGGGTGAAAGAAGTGGATGCCTGGTTCGGCGGCCGCGTACTGGTGCGCTTGAAAGACGCCAAGTCGACAGAGTTGCAAGTCGCCCGCGAACGCGTGTCGGAATTAAAAAAGCGCCTCGGCGCTTAACCACTCCGCTGGCCGCCCTTGTGGGGCGGGCGATTCTGCCCGCAGCCGCCTTCAGGCGGCTCTCCGGCACTCACGAATTCTCTCGCCCACGGAAGCGCCGGCTTCGGATCGACAGAAATAAGAGGGCAATCAGCCCGATGAAGTAAGTAGTGAGCGTCGTGGGCTCTGGAACGCCTGGGGCCACTGAGCTTCCACCGCTGAAACCGAAGCTGCCGAAATCGGAGTTGCCGCTTCCTTCGTCGCCGGTACCCGGCCCCCCGGACCCAGGGCCGCTGCAATCGTTGGAGATTTTGTTCGCGATCATCGTTACTTCCCCGACCTGAGCGAACGCTCTGCCACACAGAATTTCAGCGCTGCTGTCGAAAAAGATGCTCGTGAGCGCGAGGATGTTTCCTTCGAAGAGCGTGCTTGGACCGAGCGTCGCCGAGGAGCCAACCTGAAAATACACGGCGTCTGAAGCAGTCCCGTTTATTATCGTTACCTTCGAGTCACTTGCAGTCGTGAGCGTGCTTCCTATTTGAAAGACAACCATCCGATCAGACAGGCCGTGGAAGTCGAGCGTGAGGGTGCCGGTCAATTGGGCCGAACTGCTGTAAAAATAGACCCCCGGAGTTAGGGTCAGCCCCCCCAAATCCTGCCCCGTCAAGACCCCAGTGAACGGCAGGCCTTTGAGGGTATTGTACGCCGTGGTTTCATCGAGCTGAGCCTGCTGCGCGACCCCATCAGTTTCGTGGATCGTTCCAGTAAGCGTTATTGACCCCGTGTCCGTCAGCGAGGAGCCTTGGGTAGAGGCCCAAATCCCCATCGATGATTGTGGCGCCAGTGTTGGTTATATCCGCAGCTCCCAGCACCGCAAAACTCTGTGAGGTGCCCAGTATCGTGGTCGCTCTTAACGGGCAATCAAGAAATGCAATCAGCGGGAGAGCGAGCGCGAGTGGACGCGCCCAACAGACATTCCGTCGGGTTCTCATCTAAGCCACCCCCTGGACGTGAACAAGGTCTCAACCAGGATTTCCATTTTGGCTTCTTGGATTCATCCAGAGTGTACACCCGAAGCACTTCGGTTGAGATTGTTTCTTGGCAATCCATCACACTAAATTGTACTGGTACTAATTTGATTTTCCGAAGTACGGTTGTTTTGCTTTGGAAGCCGTCTTTGGCTCCTCCTCTGGTTGCCTTAATTGAATCGCGCGCACCGCAGCC
>PLZX01000181.1 GCA_003152325.1 Bryobacterales bacterium
CCCGTCTTGGCCAGCGCCAGCAGCTTATCGTCGAATTCGAAACCCGCCGTGCGCGGCTTGTGGTTGCGCGTATACCAGCGGTAGGTTTCCTTCAATCCCGTCTCAAACGGCGTCATTTGCACTTTCAGCATGCGCGCCACCTTGCCGATGTTCTCCGTGATCGGCGGCAGGTCGAAGTATTCGCCGAAATAGAACGGCTCCTCCATCGCATTGCCGCCCGCCTGCTGGATGCTTTCCCGCGGCACGCGCGCCAAGGTGGGCTCCACGTTCGCCGCCCGCGCCAGCTTCTCCACCAGTTCCACTTGCGTGATGGGCTTGGAATCGCCGATGTTGAAGGCTTCTCCCACCGCCCGAGGTTCCTCCATGGCCCGCACCATCGCCGCCACCAGGTCGTTCACATAAACGAACTGCATCAGACGATGGCCATCGCCGGGAATGACGATCGCCCGCCCCGCGCGCAGGCGGTCCCAGAAGAATTGCTCGCGATAGAACGGATTTCCCGGCCCATACACAAAGGGCGGCCGGAAAGTCACCAGCGGCAGGCCGGTCTGGGCATGCATGCGGAACAGCAGGCGCTCCGTGGTGGCTTTGTGGCGGACGTAGGGAATGGGATGGTAATCGGGCGCCAACGGATCGCTTTCCTTGTGGTTCAATCCGTCGCCATAAGCGCCCACGCTGGAAATGAAAATATACCGGCTCAAGCGGTCTCCTAGAGACCGCACGGTGGCCTCCACCTGTTCGGCGGTGGTGCCGCGCTCCCAGTCGTAAACGTTGTCGAAAACCACGTCGAAGCGGCGCGTCGAGAGGACTTCGCGCATGGCGTCCACATCGTTGCGGTCAGCCATGATGTTGTCCACCCGCCGGCCGAAATCATGCTTCGCCTTGCGGTGCAACACCGCAACTTCGTGCTCCCCCTTCACCAACTCCTCCACCAGCGCCCGCCCGATGAAGAGGGTTCCCCCGATGACCAGTACCTTCATATGCTCCTAAGACAATAAGACGCGGCGGCGCGGAAGTCTACCCCTTTTCGCGTCCCGCTTCGTGGATCTTACAATTTAGTCGTAGTATTCCAGACCCAAATGCGTAATCAGGTCTTCGCCCCGCATCCAGCGCAAGGTGTTCTTGAGCTTCATGAGCTGGATGAAAACATCGTGCTCCGGATACAGCTCCGGAGCGTGCATGGGTGCCTTGAAATAGAACGACAGCCATTCCTGAATGCCGCGCATCCCGGCCCGTTGCGCCAGGTCCATGAACAGTACGATGTCCAGAACCAGCGGCGCCGCCAAAATGGAATCGCGGCACAGGAAGTTGATCTTGATCTGCATGGGGTAGCCCAGCCACCCGAAAATGTCGATGTTGTCCCAACCTTCCTTGGCGTCGCCGCGCGGCGGATAGTATTCGATGCGGACTTTGTGGTAGAAGTCGCGGTACAGGTCTGGATAGAGCTTGCCCTGCAGGATGTACTCGAGCGCCGAGGACTTGCTCACTTCCTTCGACCGGAACGAGCCCGGCTCGTCCAGCACTTCGCCATCTCGGTTGCCCAGGATGTTGGTGGAGAACCAGCCATGCAGTCCCAGCAGGCGTGACTTCAGACCCGGCGCGATCAGCGTCTTCATAAACGTCTGGCCGCTCTTGTAATCCTTTCCCGCCACCGGCAGGCTCATATTCCGCGCCAGTTCGAGCAGCGCCGGCATGTCGGTAGTCAGATGCGGCGCGCCGTTGGCGTATCCCACACCCGATTTCAGCGCGGCGTACGCATAAATCTGGCTCGGCGAAATCTCCGGATCGTCTTTCTGCAGGCCGCACTCGAAATCTTTCAAGGTGGCGTGCACCGCGGCGGGCTCGTGATAGACTTCCGTGGAGCCGCACCAGATCATGGTCAGGCGCGAAACCCCCGTGCGTTGTTTGAACTGCCGGATGTCGTCCATCACCCGCTCGGCGTACTCCATCTTGGAACCGCCGCTCATCACGTTCGGCCCGTTCAGCCGCTTTACGAATTTCTGGTCGAACACCGCCCGCATCGGCTTGATGGCCGAAAGCGACTCTTTGAGTTTCTCGAGCAGCGTCATCTCCAGCACACCGGCCTTGACCGCCGCTTCATACGCGTTATCGTCAAATATGTCCCAGCAGCCCACCTCGATGTCTTCCAGGCTGGCTAAGGGCACAAAGTCCTTGATAGCCGGGCTGCGTCCCTCGGTTCGTTTCCCCAGGCGAACGGTCCCCAACTGGGTCAGCGACCCGATGGGCTTACCGAGTCCCCGCTTGATTGCTTCCAGCCCGGCGATGAACGTCGTCGTCACCGCGCCCATGCCGGGTATGAGTACACCCAGCTTGCCCTCAGCGGGCGCAATTTGGACGTTGTCTTGATTGGGCAAATTACGGTCTCCTTTTAGTCGAAATGCTATAATACCAACTCCATGCGGGATCGTGCGGCCGCCACACTTTCGACCATTGTCGTGGACGACGAACAATTAGCCTGCGAGGAGCTCTCTTTCCTGTTGAAAGACTTCCCCGAAATCGAGATCATCGCCACGGGTTCCAATGGCCTGCAGGCCGTCCAGATGATTCAGCAACTGGAGCCGGAACTGGTATTTCTGGACGTCAACATGCCCGGCCTGGATGGCATGGGCGTGGTGCGCCGGCTGCGGGAAGACGGCGCCGTTCTACCGCATTTCATCTTCGTCACGGCCTACGACCAGCACGCTGTGGAAGCCTTCCGGTTGGAAGCCCTGGACTACCTGCTGAAGCCGGTGGACAAGGGCCGGCTGGCCGAAAGCGTGGAGCGCGCCGCGCGCTTCGTCCAGGAAAAAAGAAGCCCCGACACCCTTCCCGGCGCGCCCGCGCCGGCCCCCGCACCCCGCACCAAGCTGGCCGTGCGATCCAACAACCGTCACTTCATCGTGGATGCCAACGACGTCATCTACGCCACCATCGACAATGGCCTGATCACGCTCGTGACGACGCAGCTCGAAGGCCACTCCAACTACCGCACCATCGAAGATCTGCAGGCCAACCTCGACCGCGATCAGTTCTGGCGCGTGCATCGTTCCTACCTGGTGAATATCAACCGGATCAAGGAAGTGGTGCCGTGGTTCAAGTCGAGCTACCAGCTCCGCATGGACGACAAGAAGCACACCGAAATCCCCGTGAGCCGCGTCCAGACCCGCCGCCTGCGCGAATTGTTCAAGCTGTAGCTACTCCCCGCCAAACTTCACCACCAACGAAATCCTTCGGTTCTTGGGGCTTTCCGGCTCCTCTGCCTTGAGCAGCTTCTGATCCGCATACCCCCGCACCTCCACTACCTGCTGGGCATTCAGGCCATAGCTCTGTAACAGCCGCCGCGCCGCGTTCGCGCGATCGGTAGAAAGCTCCCAATTCCCATAAACTCCCGCAGCCCCACTCTTGCGAAAAGGCCGCGCATCGGTGTGCCCTTCAATCACCACGGAATTAGGCATCCTTCCAATCTCCACCGCCAGCGATTCCAGCAGCCGCTCCCCGGCGGAGGTCGGCGAAGCGCTTCCGGTGACAAAGAACAGCCCCTGCTCGGTCTCCAGCAGGTCGATGCGCAGTCCCTCGCCCGTCATGCTGACCTTCACGTTGTCGTGAATCTTGGAAAACTCCGGCATCCGGTGCAGCGCTGCCTGGACCTGCCTCTCCACTTCCCCGACATTGCCGCGGTCCACCGCCAACCCTTCGCCCGCCGCCGCCGGACCGGCTCCCAGTTTCTGCGTGTACCCCCGCGGATCCCGGAAGTACCCGCTCACCGAAGCCTTGACGCGCGCCGTAGCGTTCATCATCCACAGCACGATGAACAGCGCCATCAGGGCGGTGACGAAATCGGCGTACGCCACCTTCCAGGCGCCGCCGTGCTTCTTCTGAAACATGCGCCGCGTGCGGGGCAGCATCAGCAGGCCGCCCGCGCTTTGCTCCGGCTTAGACGGTTTGGGCTGGTTCGGCTGGATGAGCATCGGCTGAGATCTCCCCGGGTTGTGTATCGTGCCGTGTCCCATCGCCCGGTTTCGGGATGGGCGGTATCCTGGCGTCCCTCCGGATCGCGGTCTCCAAAGCCTGGAACGACGGCCTCAGTTCCACCGGAATGGAACGCCGCGCGTATTCCACCGCCAGGATCGGAGACGCCCCGCGAAAGAACGCCACCAGCGCGATGCGCAGCACTTGCAGGAATTGCGCCTGCGCCTCGCCGATGATCTCCAGGCGCGCCGCCACCGGGCCCACTAGTCCGTAGCACAGCAGAATTCCAAGGAACGTCCCCACCAGCGCCGCCGCCACTTTCTGGCCGACGGTTTCGGGCGACCCGCCGATGGCTTGCATGGTGATGACCACCCCCAGAACCGCCGCCACGATCCCCAGGCCCGGCAGCGCATCCGCCACCGTGCTCAGCGCACTCACCGGTTCATGCCGGCCGCGCCTCTGCACATCGATGTCCAGGTCCATCAATTGATCGAGCTCCTGCGGCGTGGTGGCTCCAATCACCATCATGCGCAACGAATCGCATACCAGGTCCCGCGTTTCGGCGTCGCGCAGGAAACCCGGATAGCGGGAAAAGATGGGGCTCCGCCCCGGATTCTCCACATCCGCTTCCAGCGCCACAATCCCGGCCCGCTGCACATAGCCGAACACCTCGTAGAGCATCCGTAAATGCAGCAGGAAAACTTGCCGGCCGTACGCCGCTGGGCGGAAGGCATCGCGGGAGCCGCGCAGCATTTTGCGGATCAGCGCGGGCGGATTCGCCACCAGAATGATTCCAAGCGCCGCCCCACCCACAATCAGCAGCTCGGCCGGTTGCATCAGGACCCAGGGGTTGCCCTGTTCCATCAGGAATCCGCCGAAAACGGCGAGAAACACGACGGCAATACCGATCACGGCAAGCATGGGAGATGTTGGGCTACATCTTCCCTTATCGGCACGATCCGCAAGGACTGTGAAGAACCGCACCGCCGCCCACCCGTGCGAAACGAAGCCATTCTCACACTAACTGGCTTATTTTCTTTTCCTTCTGCATCTTGTACCCCGATGAGCCATTTCAACTGGGTTTGCTGCGTATATAAAAGACAGCTTTCCGTGTATAC
>PLZX01000031.1 GCA_003152325.1 Bryobacterales bacterium
CTGTTCCTGGCCGACAACCTGGGGTACATCAACTTTCCGATCTGGGATCTCTGGCCGCTGATCCTGATTGGCGTGGGACTCATGATGCTGTGGAACCGCGCCGGATTTGTCACGCGGGATGACGCCATCAACCGGCTGGCCGGCCACCACACCGCGGACGGACAATCCAAGCGCTGGAATTGGCCGGATATGAACGCGGGTTACTTTACCACCAGCAGCGGTTGCGTGAACGAATTCGCCATCTTTGGAGGCTCCAGGCGGTCGGTGGTGGCGCAGGATTTCCGCGGCGGCAAGGTTTCCGTAATCTTCGGCGGCGTAACGCTCGATCTGACCGGCGCCGGCATGGCGGAAGACGTCGCGGTGCTGCATGTGTCGGCGCTTTACGGCGGCGTGTCAATCAAGATCCCGCCGACGTGGAGCGCGGAAGTGCGCGGCTTCGGCATGTTCGGCGGCTTCGGCGACCACTCCATCCATCCGCCTGCCGTCCCCGGAATGAAACGGCTGATCGTCAAGGGTGCAGCCATCTTCGGCGGCGTGGCCATCAAGAACTGAGGCGCCATGCATCCGATTCTGGAATCGCCGCGGCGCATTCTGCTCTACATGACGGCGTGGCTGCCCATCCTCGGGTTGCTCACGTATGTGATGTGGGCGTCGGGCAAGATGACGTGGACCGACGGCGCCGCCGTCCTGACGCCGGCCTGCGCGGTCTACGCCTTCGCGTGTCTTTCGCCCTGGTACCTCTGCTCGACCCAGCCGCTGCGGTTCGCCAACTGGCAGGGGCTGCTGGCCACCTTCGGCGCCGCGGCCCTGGTTTGCAGCCTGGTGCTGGTGGGCGGCGCCTGGATGACCGCGTCGGCCCTGGTGCAGTTGAAAGTGTTGCCGGGCCTGGAGCAGCGCCTCGCAGGCCACCTGGGACTGCTGTTGGGAATGGGTATGCTGCTCTATCTGATGTCCTCCGGTTTGCATTACGCCGCGCTGGCCATGATGGAGTCGCGGGATGCCGAGCGGCGGGCCGCCGAAGCGCGCACCCTGGCGCGCGAAGCGGAACTGGCCTCCCTGCGGACGCAGCTCAACCCGCACTTCTTGTTCAACAGCCTGCATTCCATCTCCACGCTGGCCACCCAGGATGGCGCCCGCGCGCGGGTGATGTGCATCCGCCTCGCCGATTTCCTGCGCACCAGCCTGGGACTAGGCAGCCGCGACAGCATCCCGCTCGGCGAAGAGCTGGCGCTCGCAAAGTCCTACCTGGAAGTGGAACAGGTGCGCTTCGGCGACCGGCTGCGCGTAGTGGAAGAGATCGAAGCGGGATGCCGGGAGTGCGCGGTGCCGGCGCTGCTGTTGCAACCCTTGGTGGAAAACGCCGTGAAGCACGGAATCGCCGGACTGGTGGAAGGCGGATCCATCCGCCTGGCGGTGGAGCGCTCCGGCGGAGCCGTAGCAATCACCGTGGAAAACGGCTTCGACGCGGAAATGCCCCCGCCCCGCAGCCTGGGGATGGGGCTCTCCCACGTGCGGCGGCGCCTCGAAGTCCGTTACGGCGAAGCCGCCACTCTCGATGCGCGGGCCTACGGAGAACTCTACAGGGTGGTATTACGGTTTCCCTGCGAATCGCCCATCGCTTCGAGCAGCCTGGCATAGCCGGTGCGGCTGATGGGCAGGCGCGCGCCATCGGCCAGAATCGCGATACGGCTCTCCTTTCCGTAGGGTTCGATGCGCGCAATCCGTTCCAGGTTGACGATGGCGGAGCGGTGGATGCGCACGAAGCGGGCCGGATCGAGCGACTCCTCGATCGCCGCAATGGGCTGCTGCTTGAGATAGCTCTTACCGCCGCTGTGGAGCGCCACATAGTCATCCTGCGCTTCCACGTAATCCAGTTTTTCGATGGGGATGATGTGGACCCGCGGACCATCCTTCACCACGATGCGCTGCGGAAACTGGCCCGGGCTCCGCGCGGCCTGCGCCAGATCGGTGGGAAGGCGGCGTTCCCCCAGGCGCGATTTGGCGCGGCCAAGGGCCACTTCGAAGCGCTCCGCGCTGAAAGGCTTGAGCAGGTAATCGACGGCGTGAGCGTCAAACGCCCGCATGGCGTACTGGTCCCAGGCGGTCACAAAGATGACTGCCGGGCCGGGCTCTATCAGTTCCAAGACCTCGAATCCATTCAACTTAGGCATCTGGACATCGAGCAAGAGAATGTCCGGGCGGGTTTCCCCGATGGCTTTGACCGCTTCGAACCCGTTAGCACATTCGGCGGCGATCTCCACTTCCGGGTGTGGACGGAGCATTTCCCGGAGGAAGAGGCGGGCCAACTCCTCGTCATCTACTATCACAGCTCGTAAAGTGCTTGCCATCAGTCGATTAGACGCCGGCTCCAGGGTTCTTGCCGGCCATTCGATAGCTCCGAAGATTTGTCGCCAGTATAATTAATGTACACCGACCCGTAACATTAGGGGATCCCGAGTCTGCCATTTGTGGGAGAATAAGTAAACCTTATATAACCAGCCACCCGCGAAGGGAGGCGAAAGGCGTGTCTGTGAGCTATCAAGCCGAAACGCCGTTTGACAACATTGAGGGATCGAACGAGTATGTAGCATTGCTCGCAGAAGCCCTAGATGAAGCCCGGCGCGACGTGGAGGCGGAAATCGCAGCGGCCGACCGCGACGGCGCCGACCGGCGCAAGGAAGCCCTGCTGCTGGTTGCCTTCAATCTCGCCAAACTTAATCTCCATATCACCTCCAGCCGGCGAATCCTCAACGATCTTCGTACTCTGAGGCGTTTGCTGCTAGCCGAGCGCAGTTTGCCATCGCAAGAAGAGAAACGGGTTGCCGCATCTGGCGGCACAGGGTAGCACCAAGAGGGTCGAAAATTCGAGGGGCCGGGCGTGGCAAAACAGCCACCTATCTAGGGTGTAGTACTGCCTGTCAGGCATTCGTATCCCCTTTTCTCCAAGTGGCAGAATCCAACGCCAAGTGTTTGCTTTTACAGCGGTTTTTTCTTGACAGAATGGTTCTACAGGCTTAAGATTCTAGAGTTGTTGCATTACCATGCGATAACACCTGAGCACGGTGGTTTGTGGGGGACCCCGGATGACTTTCCAGATCGGCGACAAAGTGGTCTATCCTAACCAGGGAATCGGGACCATAGAAAACATCAGCAGCCGTACCTTCGGAGCTGCCTTCGAAAGATTCTATCTTCTGCGTCTGGGATGCAACAGCATGACCGTGCTGGTGCCTTTTTCCAACGCCGCCAATATCGGCTTAAGAAGGGTAACCAAGGATCGCGAGATTGCACGGGTGCTCTCTTATCTTTCCAACGGCTGGTGCGAGATCAAGTCGGACTGGAAAGTGCGCTTCAAAGAGAATACCGAGCGCATGCAGAGCGGGGACTTGTTGCGGGCGGCCGAGGTATTGAAGAGCCTCCTGCAGCTTCATGTGGACAAGCCGCTCTCCTTCCGGGAAAAGAAGATGCTGGAACGCGCACGGCACATGCTGGTGTCGGAGATCTCGATCTCGCGGTCGGTTTCAGAGCTGCAAGCCATCAGCCTGCTCCAGCGCACGCTGGCGAAAACCGGACTGGCCTTGCCGGCAAGTTTGTAAACCACCTATCGCCGCGAGGCGGGCAAGTGGTATCATTCCTCCCTGATGGGACGTCGGTGGCCCGGGTGAAAGAGAAACCGAACCTGGGCAGCGGACTCGACGTATCCATCAACGAGAGGCCAACATGTTCTGCCACAGTTGCGGTACGCAAGTCCCCGACGATGTTCAATTCTGCCCCAAATGCGGCCAATCCGTTGCCGGGTCACCTCTAGGAGCGGCCGTGCCGGCGCCCACGCCGTGGGTACCCCGCGCCGGGATCAAGGCCGAAGGCGGCCGGTGGATCGGCGAGGGATTCGACCTGGTCAAGAAAGACCTGGGCAACTACATCCTGATCTCGCTGATTTTTTTTCTGCTCAACGGCGTGCCGCTGATTCAAGGCGCGCTGATTGCCGGCTTCCACATCTTCACCATGAAGAAGCTGATGGGACGCCATGCGGAGTTCGGCGACCTGTTCAAAGGCTTCAACTTCTTCGTGCCGACTCTGGTCGCGTCGCTGCTGATCGGGATCTTCACCTTCGCGGGCACGCTGTTGTGCATTATCCCGGGCCTGGTGGTGGCGGCGATGTACAAGTTCACCTACCTGTTCATCGTGGATAAGCGGATGGATTTTTGGCCCGCCATGCAAGCCAGTCACGCCGTGGTGAAGAACGATTACTTCGGCTTCACCATGTTTCTGCTACTCGCGTTCCTGGTGAACGTGCTGGGATTCATCTGCTGCATCGTGGGACTGTTCGTAACCATCCCGTTGACGTTCGCAGCCATCACGATTGCCTATAAGGAGCTGGTCGGGTTCGAAGCGCGCACCGTGGACGCGCTCTAGCCGTGGGATCGCGGGTGTGGCTGCGCATCGCCGGCGCGGCGGCCGTGCTGGCCGTGCTGGCATGCGTCCCGGTGCCGGCGGACCCCACATTCCGCCTGTGCCCGTTTTACTGGCTGACGGGCCGCCCGTGCCCGCTCTGCGGTCTCACGCGCGGCCTCTTCGCGCTGGCCAAAGGCCATTGGAGCGCGGCGATGCAGTTCAACGCGCTCACGCCCCTGGCCTTTGTGATGCTCCTCTCGCTGTTCTGGAACCGCCCGTGGCGCGCGCGCCTGTGGACCTTCGGCATCGCCGCGTTCGCGGTCTACGGCATCTGCCGCGCCACCCTGGCGTAGTGCCCATCGCCTCACTCCACCTTGAATCTCACATCCGCCAGCATTCCTGGCTTCACCGCCGGAAGCGTGCATTCAAACTCCACCACCACTTCCCCGCCATTGATCGACTTCACCGTTCCAGGTATTCCCGCGCTCTGCAAATCGGGGATGAGCACCAACGCCTGCTGGCCGGGCCGCAGGCGGTTCAAGACGGGCGGAGGCGGTTCGAGCACCACTTCCAGTGCGAACATGTCAGTGGCGATCTCGAACAAGTCTCCCATTGCGGGCTTGCCCGGTTCTCCGTTGCGCGCCACCACAAAGCCATCCACCGGAGACCGCACTTCAGCCGATTGCATGCTGTTCTGCGCGGCTTCCAGATCCTGGTTGCGCGCGGCGAGGTTTTTCTGCGCGGCGGTCAAGCTGTTGAGCGAGGAGGTGAGCTGTTCGGTGGAGGCGCGTGCGGCCTTGTCCATGATTTCCCCGTCCTGGCGAGCGCTCTCAAAATCGCGCTGCGCCTTTTCATAAGCCTGGCGCGAGACGGCGCCGGCGCGGAAGAGCGTTTGCTGGCGTTCCCAAGCCTGCTGCACGCGGTCGCGGGCCATACGGGAGCGTTGCTGGTCGGCATCGGCGCGGGAGGATTCCATACGCGCCGCAGCCACGGCGGATTCGGCGTGCGCCACCTGGTCCTGCGCGGCACTCACCGCGGCTTCGGCCGCGCCCCGGTTCAGCTCCAGTCCGGAAGAGCCGATGCGCGCGAGCGCCTGACCTTCGAAGACGTCCTGCCCCACGTCCACCAGGAAGCTGTCAAGATCGCCATCCATCCCGGCCTTCACGGGCATGATGTGTTGCGGGCGGATCTTGCCGGAGACGGTCGCTTCCCCGTTGCTTTGGAGCAGCGCCGCACCGCCTTTGCGGATGGGCGCCGCCGGCGCGCGGTTCTTCCAATGGAGCGATAGAGCGCCGCCGCCGATCCCCAGCACAATGGCCGCCAGCGCCGCCAGCAGCCACTTGCCGGACAGGCCCCCGGGCTTCTTAGCGGTTGTATTTCGGTGTGATGCCACGCAGGTTATTCCACACGCCGTCGCACGCGGCCACCACATCGGCGGGCAAGGGCCCCTTGCCGAATGCTTCCAGGTTCTGGCCGAGTTGCTCCGCGCTGGAAGCGCCCAGGATGATGCAATCGGCCGGCGTGTGATGCAAGATCCAGTTGAGCGAAAGGTCGATCATGCTGCGGCCGGCTCCCTCCGCAATGGCCTTCAACTGGTCCACGGCGTCGAAGTAAGCGGGATGCCAGTAGCGGTCGAGGTAGAGCTGGTTGGCGTCGAAACGCGTGCCGGGAATCGGCCGCTCGTGGCGGTGCTTGCCGGTGAGCAACCCGCCCGCCAGCGGATTGTAGACCACGGTGGCCACCTCGAACCGCTTGCACATGGCCAGATATTCCTGCTCGATGCCGCGCGCCAGAAGGTTGTACATGGGCTGTGAAACGTGCGGGGCCTTGTATCCCTTGCGCTCGCAAATCGCATGGATCTCCACCACTTGCCAGGCGGCGTAATTGGAAATCGCGGGGTAGCGCACTTTGCCGGCGCGCACCAGCCGATCCATGGTTTCGAGCGTCTCTTCGATGGGCGTGTTCCAATCGGGCGCGTGCAGGTAATAGAGGTCCAGGTAATCGGTTTGCAGACGGCTCAAACTTAAATCGATGGCCTTGAGAATGGCCGCGCGAGAGAGGCCCTCTTCATCGGAGCCGTCGCCCATCTTGAATCTGACTTTGCTGGCCAGCACCACCTTGTCGCGCCGGCCCTTCAGGGCGTTGCCCAGAATAGTTTCCGCCACGCCCGTGGAATACATGTTGGCCGTGTCGAAAAAGTTGATGCCGTGGTCCAGGCACTGGTCCACCAGCCGCGTGGAAAGAGCCTGGTCCGACTGCTTGCCGAAGGTCATCGTGCCGTAGCAGCCTCGTGAAACCATCAAGTCTGTGTGGGGAAGGGTTCGCGTCTCCATCGCCCCCATAGTATCGTAATAGCTGCGTAAGGTGACGATCGCGACGCAGAGCGCAGTAACCGATCACCTGGTCGCCCGTCAGAGAACTTTATGCTCCAGGATCTGCGCTTCGCACTGAGAATCTTCCGGAAGAGACCCGGCTTCACGCTCGCCGTGGTGCTGGCGCTGGGCCTGGGAATCGGCGCCGCGAGCGCTATGTTCAGCGTCATCAATGGCGTCTTGCTGCGCCCGCTGCCCTTTCCGCGTTCCGAGCGCCTGGTGAACATCTGGGAAACCAACCTGAAGCGCAACTTCCCGAAGTTCGTGGTGGCGCCTGCCAACTATTACGATTGGCGCGCGCAGAACCAGGTCTTCTCGTCGTTGGGCGCCTATCTGCCCAACACCTTCAACCTGGGGTCTAACGCGAACGAGCCCGAGCGCTACACCGGGGCAATTTGCGACCGCGGCTTCTTCGACACGCTGGCGATTCAGCCGCTCATGGGCCGCGTCCTCTCCGAAGAAGAAGAGCAGGCCGGCAAGGATGGTGTCGTGATCCTGAGCTACGGCACGTGGAAGCAGCGCTTTGCGGGAGACCAGAAGATCCTGGGCCGGACGCTGCTGCTCAACGGCCGTGCGCGCGCGGTGATCGGCGTGATGCCGGCCGGCTTCGATTATCCGCCGCAATCGGCGATGTGGGCGCCACTGGGCTTCGATCAGGCCGCCCGCGCGCGGCGCGACCTCCACCGCCTGCGCGTGATCGCGCGCCTGAAAGACGGCGTCGAAATAGAGCGGGCGCGCTCCGCCTTTGAGACCCTGGGGACCGAGCTCGCCACGCAGTATCCCTTTTTCAACCAGGACGCCAATGTGGCGGTCAACCCGATGCTCGAAGATGCCGTCGGAAACGTGCGGCCGGCGCTGCGGATTCTACTCGGCGCGGTGGCCTTCGTGCTTCTGATCGCCTGCGCCAACGCAGCCAACCTCCTGCTGGCCAAAGCGGCCGGACGCCGTCGCGAAATCGCCATCCGGAATTCGCTGGGCGCGGGACGCGCGCGGATTTTCCGCCAGGTCCTGACCGAAAGCCTGCTCCTGTCCTTCGCCGGCGGAGCCGCCGGCCTGCTGTTCGCCGCGTTCGCATTCCGCGGCCTGCTCACGCTGGCGCCGCCCAACGTGCCGCGGCTGGGCGAGGTCTCGCTCGACCCGAGCGCCGTCGGGTTCGCCCTTGCGGTCTCCATGCTCACCGGAATCCTGTTCGGCCTGGCGCCGGCCTGGCACGCCTCGCGCACCGATGTGCATTCCCTGTTGAAGGAGGGTTCGCGCGGCGCCGGCTCGCGCAACCGCGTGCGCAGCATGCTGGTGGTGGTACAGGTGGCCGCCGCGCTCGTCCTGCTGGCCGGAGCGGGGCTGCTGATTCGCAGCTTCTATGAGGTGGAGCATGTCGATGCCGGCTTCGACCCGCAGCACGTCATGACCATGCGGTTCGCACCCGCGCCTTACAAATATGCCGGTCATGACGACCTGCAGATCCAACTGGCGCGCAACGTCATCGGAGCCGTTTCCGCCCTGCCCGGGGTGAAGGCGACGGCCATCGCGTCAGACCTGCCGCTCGCGGGCAACCCCGTCTACATCATGCGATTCGAGGGCCGTCCGGAGGTCACACCCGCCCAGGCGCCGGTCGCCAATTATTTTGCCGTGACGCCTGGTTACCTTTCCGCCATGGGCATGCGCCTGGCGCGCGGCCGCTGGATCTCCGAGCGCGATACCGCCGGCACGCCTCCGGTCATGGTGGTGAATCAGACCTTGGTGGACCGCTACTTCCCGCACGAAGATCCCATCGGCAAGCGCATGGAGATCGGCTTCAGCGTCCCGCCCAACTGGCGCGAGATCATCGGCGTGGTTGCCGACGTACGCACCAACGGCCTGGACCAGGAGACGCCCGTGCAGGCCTACGCCGCCTACTTCCAACAGCCGGTGTTCGTCCGCGCCAGCATTTTGGCGGTGCTGGCTCGCACGGCGCAGGATCCTGGACCGTTGGCCGCGCCGATGAAAGCAGCGATCCTCAACATCGACCGTTCACAGCCGGTATATGCCGTGCAGCCGATGGCCGAAATCGTTTCTCAATCCATCGCCGAACGCCGCTTCTCGCTGGTGCTGCTGGGATTTTTCGCCAGCGCCGCACTGTTCCTGGCAGCCCTGGGACTCTACGGCGTGATGTCCTTCGTAGCACAGCAGCGGACCGCCGAAATCGGACTCCGTATGGCGCTGGGCGCACAACCGCTCCAGGTGTTATTGCTGATGGAACGCCAAGGCATGGCGCTGGTCTTGATCGGCGTAGCCATCGGCACGGCCGGTGGAGTCGTACTCACCCGTCTGATGAGTTCCCTGCTCTTCCACGTTGCTCCCGGCGATCCGTTCACACTGCTCGCCGGCGCGGTCGTTCTATTGCTAGTCTCATTGCTAGCCTGCTACATCCCCGCCCGCCGCGCCGCCCGCGTCGATCCGCTGATAGCGCTGCGGTATGAATAGGTTCCTACCGCAACGTCGCCGTCGGCGCCGCTTGCTCCAGCGGATTCGGCAAATGCCGCTCCGCATAATACCCCGGGTGTACGCGCTCCACGATCTGCGCCACCGGCCTCTCCAGAATCCGGAAGTAAGGCTGCGGATTCAGACCGATCCAAAAAGCCCACACCACCAGCGGCGCAAACACAGCGATCTCGCGCCACGACAAATCCTTTAGCAGGGTATTCTTCTCTTTCACGTCGCCCAGCATGGTCCGCTGAAAAAGCCACAGCAGGTAGGCCGCGCCCAGAGCGATCCCCACGCATCCCCAGAAGGCCCAGTTGATGGACATCTGATACGCGCCCTGCAAAATCGCGATTTCCCCGATGAAGCCGTTGAGCGGCGGCATCCCCATGGAACTCAGCGCCGCGATGCCGAAGACCAGCGTGAAGATCGGCATGATTTTCAGCAGCCCGCCGTATTCGGAAATCTCGCGCGTGTGGCGCCGTTCGTAAACCACGCCCACCACCAGGAAGAGCATGCCGGTGGAAATTCCGTGGTTGATCTGCTGGATGATGGAACCGGAAATGCCGGCGGGGTTGAGCGCGAAAATGCCCAGCGTACAGAAGCCCAGATGGCTCACCGAAGAATAGGCCACCAGTTTCTTCCAATCCTTCTGCATCAGAGAAGCCAGCGCGCCGTAGATGATCCCGATGATCGACAGCAGGGAGACGATGGCGAGGACGGTGGGATTCTTAGCCGCATCCGGCAGCAACGGCACCGAGAAGCGCAGAAATCCGTACGTCCCCATTTTCAGCAGAACGCTGGCCAGAATGACGGATCCGGCCGTGGGCGCCTCCACGTGCGCGTCGGGTAGCCAGGTGTGGAACGGGAACATCGGCACCTTGACCGCGAAGCCCACAAAGAAGGCCCAGAAAACCCACCATTGCACGGTGGAGGAAAGCTGCGTGCGCATCAGGTCGGCAATTTCAAAGCTGTAAACCTGGAACTGGGAATAGTGCAGGTAGTACAGGGTCAGGATGCCGAGCAGCATCAGCACGCTGCCGATCAAGGTGTAAACGATGAACTTGATGGCGGCGTAGCTGCGGCGCGGGCCGCCCCAGATGGCGATGATGAAGTACATCGGCACCAGCACGCTTTCCCAAAACACGAAGAACAGCAGGAAATCGAGCGACATGAAGACGCCCAACATGGCGGTCTGAAGCACCAGGAAGAAGCTGTAGTATTCCTTCAGGCGGGTGTTGATGGCGTTCCAGCTCGACAGGATGCTGAGGAAGCCGACGAGCGTGGTCAGCATCACCAGCAGGAGGCCGAAGCCGTCGATGCCGAGATGGTAATGGGCGCCGAGCGTGGGAATCCAGTCGGCTCTTTCGACGAATTGATAGTCCTTAGTGTGGTCGAAATTGAAAACCAGCGGCAGCGAAATCAGGAAGCCAATAAAGGAGGCGATGTTGGCCCACCACTTGATGGCGCGCGCATTCGACGAGGGAATGCACAAGAGAATCGCCATGCCCACCAGGGGCGCAAAGAGGACAATCGAGAGGATATGGTCCATAACGCTGCTTTGGATTAGCCCCTCATATTATCACCACTGCGGCTGGTTCTACCGCTCTGACCGCTCCCCACCTGTGGCGCACAGGTCCCCCACCCTTGCATTTTCTCCCAAAAGGTCCGATTATAGAATTGTAAAGAACTTGCGCCACCACTCTTGAGAGGTGCTATGAGTAACGAGACCGTGAACGGCCTATTGCAGCAGCATCCGTTCTGCCAGGGATTCTGGCCGGACCACATCGCGCGGCTTTCTGGGATGGCCAGTGAAGTCCATTTCGAACCCGGAGAATTGATCTTCCAGGAAGGCGATCATTCCAGCCTGTTTTACCTGCTGATTTCCGGCAACGTGGCATTGGAAGTAGTTGCGCCGGGCCGGCCGGTCCGCGTTACCACCCTGGTCTCGGGCGAGGTCCTCGGATGGTCGTCGCTCACCGGCGACACGGGCAAGCAGTTCCAGGCCCGCGCTCTGGAAGAAGGGCACGCTCTGGCCTTCGATGGCGCCCGCCTGCGCCATGCCTGCGAGCAGGATTATGCGTTTGGGTTCGCCTTGATGCGCGCCATCCTCACGGTGATGGCGGAGCGGCTGCACTCCATCCGGGTGCAGTTGCTGGACACATACACTCCGGTGGGAGCCGGCAACTAACTCTTTTGAACGAGGGGAGCCCATGAATATCGGGGTGGTTCGCGAACGCGGTCCGTTCGACCGCAGGGTGGCTCTGACGCCGCCGGTGGTACGCCGCCTGGCAGTCGCCGGCCACACGGTGTGGGTGGAGTCATCCGCCGGGGATGGCGCCATGTTTCCGGATACCGCGTACATGCGCGCCGGCGCACAGATTGCCTACTCACAGGCGGAAGTGATCCAGCGCGCCGATCTGGTGACGAAAGTGTCGCGGCCCACGTCGGAAGAAATCCGCTATTGCCGGCCGGGCACGGCGCTATTGGCCTTCTACCACATGGCGGTGGCCGACCGGGACCTGCTGGAGGCGCTGGCGGAGCACAGCCTGACGGCCATCGGCAGCGAGATTATCCAACTGGAGAACGGCAGGCGGCCGGTGCTGGCGGCAATCAGCGAGATCGCCGGCCAGATGACGGTCCCCATCGCCGCGCACCTGATGCGGTCGAGTTCGGGCGGCCGCGGCATCCTGTTAGGCGGCACGCCGGGAGTGCCGCCGGCGCGCGTGATGGTGATGGGCGCGGGCGCGGTGGGCTCAGCCGCGGCACGCACCGCTGTGGCTGCCGGCGCGCGGGTAATGGCCTTCGATGTCGCGCCCAGCAAACTGCGCCGCATCATGGAACACGTGCGCGGCGTGGAAACCTGCCTGGCTGATCCCGACGCCATCGCCGAGGCCGTGGCCGGGGCGGACGTGGTGATCGGCGCGGTGCTGGTGGCCGGCACACGCTCGCCTCACGTGGTGACGCGCGCGATGGTCGAGACCATGCAGCCGGGGTCGGCCATCATCGACGTCTCCATCGACGAAGGCGGCTGCATCGAAACCAGCCGGCCTACCACGCTGGCCCAACCCACCTTCGTCCACAAGGGAGTGACCCATTTCTGCGTGCCCAACTTCACCGCCGACCTGGGACGCTCGTCGAGCGTGGCCATCGCCCAGGCGATGCTGCCTTACGTGTTGAAGATGGCCGATTGCGGCGTGGAAGAAGCCGTGGCCGCCTGTTCGGATTTGCAACGCGGCGTCTACACCTTGCGCGGGAGGCGCCCATGACCAACGACTATCGTTCCCGCATTGTCTCCGCCGATGAGGCGGTCTCCCACGTGCAAAGCGGCCAGCGCGTCTACGTCCACAACGGTTGCGCCGAGCCCATCGAACTGGTGAAAGCCCTGACACGCCGAGGCCCGGCCTTGCAGGACGTCGAACTGGTTCACATGGCCACCATGGGGATCGCCGATTACAGCCTGCCCGAGCACGAAGGCCACTTCCGCACCAACGCCCTCTTCATCGGCGGCAATGTGCGCCGCGCCATCCAGGAGGGCCGCGGCGATTACACGCCGATTTTCCTGAGTGAAATCGAAGGCCTGTTCTCTTCGGGCGCCCTGCCGATCGATGTGGCATTACTGCAGTGCACGCCGCCGGACAGTTACGGCTTCATGAGCCTGGGGCCGTCCGTCGACGTCACCATGGCAGCCGCGCAGTGCGCGCGGCACGTGATTGTCGAGATCAACGACCAGGTGCCGCGCACCCTGGGAGACGCCTTCCTGCACGTCAGTCGGGTGAACACCTTCATCGAAACCTCGCACCCGCTTGCCGAATACCCCCAGCATCAGGTGACCGAGCAGCACCGCGCCATCGCGCGCAACATAGCCAGCCTGATACCGGACGGCGCCACCATCCAGACCGGCATCGGCGGAATTCCCGAAGCCACCCTGGCGCTGCTCGGGAACCATAAGGATCTGGGCATCCATTCCGAGATGGTGCCGGACGGCGCCATCGATCTGATCCGCGCGGGCGTGGTGAATGGCGAGAGAAAGACGCTGCACCCCAACAAAGTGATCACCGGATTCGTGCTGGGAAGCAAGCGCCTGTTCGACTTCATCGACAACAATCCGATGTTCGAGTTTCATCCCACGGCCTACTGCAACGACCCGGTGGTGATCGCGCGCAACGACCGCATGGTGGCCATCAACTCGGCCATCGAGGTGGATCTCACCGGGCAGGTCTGTTCCGACTCCATGGGTCAGACGATCTACAGCGGCATCGGCGGGCAGGTGGATTTTCTGCGCGGCGCGGCGCGCGCCAAAGGCGGCGTGCCGATCATCGCGCTGCCGTCCACCGCAAAGAACGGTACGGTATCCCGGATCGCGATGATGCTGCAACCGGGCGCCGGCGTAGTGACCTCGCGCGGCGACGTGCACTACGTAGTGACCGAGCACGGTGTGGCCTACCTGCACGGCAAGACGCTGCGCCAGCGCGCCGAGGCGCTGCTTCAGGTAGCCGATCCGAAATTCCAGGACGAGTTGGAGTCCTTCGCCATCGACCGGAAGTTGCTAAGTCGGGATCGGTCGAGGGTGGCAGTGTGAATAAGAATGGAGGGGAGTCTGAGCAACTCCCGACCTATTCCATTCGGCCGGCGAGGCCGACGATAATGTGAGCATGAGTCCCGGCATCCGTAGTCGAGGTTATTTGCCCTTCGCCGACCCATCCGCCGACGTCGCCGGCGGCGCAGCAGGCTTGTCGTCTCCGTAGTTAGCCAGCAGATATTCCAGCAGCGCATCCCGATCCTGGATCTTCGTGCCCCAACCGGTCATCTTATCCAGCTCCTTATTCCATGCGGCTTTCGACAGCCGCTGCGAATGAATCAGACGCAAGCTGTGGCAGGGCATGCAACTGCGGCCCTCTTCCTTTTGCCCGCGATCGAGCGTGGCCTGGTCAGCGGCGAACGCGGCCGCCACGGCAAGACCAGCGAGGATTAGGCCTTTCATGCGGATTTCTCCACGGTGACTCCCACACGGTCGATGGCATTCCACAAATAGCCCGACGGGTTCCACGGCGAAACAATCGGCTGCACGCGTCCGGCAGAGTCGGTGGCGCGCGACAGGATGGTGTAATAGCCGGGATCGCTGGGCCGCCAGTCGATGTGCCACAACCGCCACGCGAAAGGCAGTTTCTCGGTCGAAAGTTGCGCATCGCGCCAGCGGCTGCCGCCATCGGTGGAGACTTCCACACGCTCAATGGCCTGCTCACCCGCCCAGGCGAATCCGCGAATCGGAATGGCGCCGAGCGCAGCCTTGGTCTGGTCCTCTGGCGCGGTGATGCAGGATTTCACCGGCATGCCTTCGATCACTTCCAACTCCGCCGGTTTGGGCGGCGAGCCCGGCGGCAAGTTGAACTTAGGATACCGGTAGCCCGGGTTCATGAAAAACCCGCCGTTGGGCTGCGCCAAGGCGGAGAGACGCACCACCCATTTCACAGAACTGGTGCCATCCCAGCCGGGAACGATCAGCCGCACGGGGAAGCCGTGGATATCGGGGGTCTGGCCGTTCATGCTGAGCGCCAGAACGGTGGCGGGGTGCATGGCCTTGCTCATGGGCAGAGAGCGCACGAAATCCGGGGTCGCCGCGACACCCGTGTCGGCGCCGTCGGTTTCGATATAGGCAGCCCCGCTCGCCGCGTCCGCCAGTTTCAACACGTCGCTGACGCTCGGTCCGCGCCACTCCGCGTTGCCGATGGCGCCGCGCGTCCACTGAATGCCCGGCAGCTTGGGACTATAGAAAGCGCGCCCGTTGCCGGTGCACTCGATGGTCGCCGGCACAGTGTATTGCGGAAGCTTGCGCAGATCGCCGAGCGTCAATTCGAGCGGCTTCCCGACCATTCCATTGACCGTGAGCCGGTAAGCTCCGGTGTCGATGGGCGCGGGCCGCGGCAGGTGCTGCCGGACGAAGAATGCGTCGACCGGAGTGATCCAGGAATCGAAATAGCGCACCGGTGTTTCCAAATCTTCCGGCCGGTCGTTGTGCAGAATCATGGGCCGCTTGCCCGCGATGGTAACGGGGGGATCGTCCGCGCTCCTGGCGAGTTTCGTGGCCACCGCAGCCGAGAGAATCGCCGCAAAGAGTTCACGCCGGTTGGATCGCATGGTTCTCACAGCGTATTCCAGTCCGGGTCGATTCGCAACAGAGGCCCTCTGAAGATATACTGGGTCGGGCCAGGAGCGACTCGCAATGCAATACATCCGTAACGGACGAATCCTGTTGGTGATGACTTTCGGCATATCCTTCGTAGCCTGGGGCCAGGGCGGCGGACGCGCCGGCCGGGCCGGCGCAGCGCAACCGGCCGGAGCGCCTGTAAACGCGCCTGCGAATGCGGCTGGGCGCGGCGGAGGTGGTGGCGGCACCGACGAGTTTTACAATTACGATACGACGGCGGGCTTAGGACTCGGAATTCCCGATGCCCAGCCCACGGAAACTCACCAGAAGATCGCGGTCAACGGGGAAGCCCTCGCCTACACCGCGCGGGTCGGCTACATGCCCCTGCGCAACGCAACCACCGGACAATCGGAAGCCCACCTGTTTTACACCTGCTATGCCAAAGATGCGGTCAGCGACGGCGCGGCGCGCCCCGTATTGTTCTTCCTGGGAGGCGCGCCCGGTGTCGCGGCCACTTGGCAGGAGTTTGGCGGTTTCGGACCGAAGCGCATGAAGTGGGCGAACGACGGTACTGCCGGGCCGCCGCCCTACGGGTGGGTTGACAATCCCCAGACGCTGCTCGGTGAGGCAGATCTGGTTTTCGTGAACCCGGTGGGCACCGCATTCAGCCGGCCCGACCTTCCCAGCAAGGGCCCGAACTTTTGGAATACGGCCGCCGACATCGCTTCACTCGGAGAGTTCGTGCGCAGTTTCCTCAATACGTACAATCGCCGGAATTCCCCGCTCTTTCTGGCGGGCGAGGATTTTGGCACGGGGCGTGTGGCGGGTTTGGCCGCCTATCTCACCGAACACCAGATCCCGGTTCACGGCGTGGTGTTGGTATCCATGACGATGAGTGCCGACGCTCTCGCCGGCGACGAGCAATACGTGACGCTGCTGCCGAGCCTGATCATGTCCGCCTGGTACCACAAGAAGCTGGCGCCGGAATTGACCGCCATGAGCGCCGAACAGATTTCGGGCCAGGCGCGCCAGTTTGCCTCGCGCGAGTATCTGCACGCGCTCTACAAAGGCGACCGCATGACTCCGGAGGAACGCGCCAAGGTAGTAGCGGACCTGGCGCGGCTGACCGGGCTCTCAAAGGCCTTCATCGTGAACAACAATTTGCGCATTACCACGGAGCGCTTCAACAGCGAGCTGATGCGCGACCAGCACCGTGGTCTCTCAAACTCCGATGCGCGCGTGACCGGCTTTATTCCGGCAGCGGGCGGAGGAGGGCGCGGCGGCGGCGGCTTTGGTGGTGCCCCGATCGTCGCCATCGACTTCAATCAGAGCAATCTCGCCGGCGGCTTCCAGGCCGCCTATGACATCTACCTGCGGCGCGAGCTTAGCTTCACGGGCAACAACAACGGAATCTTCTACCTGTCGAGCGGCGGGGTCGGCGCGTTCACATCCACCGGGAACGACGACGCGAGCCTTGCCGGCGCTTTCGCCCGCAACCCCAACCTGCGCCTTTTCGTGGGCGTGAACTACTTCGATCTCAATGCGCCATTCTATGCCACCGAGTTTACCGTGGCTCATCTGAACGTATCGCCGGAAGTCCGCGCACACAATATCACCGTCAGTCATTTCGAGGCGGGGCTGATGACTTATGTCGACAACAAGGCGCTCGCCAAGCTACAGGGCGACCTGGCCCGGTTCATCACTGAAACGACCTCACCGGCACACCAGTAAGCGGCACAGCCAAGGAGCAAATGTCATGAGAAACAACCGACGATTTATCCAAAACTTTTGCCTCTTCGTGATCCTCGTCGCGGCCACGGGCGTGGGGGCCTTCGCACAGGGCCGGGGGGGCCGCGGCGGCGCGACCAACGACTTCTATCGCTTCAATTACAACGGCGAAGAGATGGAACCGATCAAATACCCCGCGCAACCCATCACCACGCAGCATGAGATCACGCTGCAAGGGCAGACCATCCAGTACACCGCCCACGTCGGGTTCATCCCCATTCACCAGGCCACCAGCGGCGTGACCGAGGGGCATCTGTTCTACATCTACTATTCCAAGAACAACATCACCGACAAGTCCAAGCGGCCGGTCTGGTTTTTGTTCAACGGTGGGCCGGGCGCGGCCTCGGTCTGGCTGCACATGGGAGCCTTTGGCCCCAAGATGGTAAAGATGGAGCCGAACGGCCAGGCAACGCCACCGCCGTACACCTACGTCGACAATCCCAACTGCCTGCTGGATACCGGCGATCTGGTATTCATCGACGCCATGGGCACGGGCTTCAGCCGCCCGGACAAGCCCGCTTATGGACCTGACTTTGGGGGAGTGGAAAACGATCTGGCGGCCTTCGGCGAGTTCATCCGCAGCTTTCTGAACGAATACAACCTCTGGGGCTCGCCGCTCTTTGTCGGCGGCGAGAGCTACGGCACCACGCGCGCGGCGGGCCTCTCCGGCTACTTGACCGATCACGACATGCCCATTAACGGCGTGATGCTGCTCTCGGCGATCTTCGACGTCAATGCCGGCGCGGGCGAACAGCGCCAGTTGACCACGCTGCCGACCGAAATCATGACCGCGCATTTTCACAAGAAGCTGGCGCCAGATCTTCAAAAGCTCTCGGTCGACCAGATGGCGAAACAGGCGCGCGAATTTGCTTCGGGCGAGTACCTCGAATATCTGTTCGACGGCGCGCGCGCGACGCAAGCTCAGCGCGAAAAGGTGCTTACCGACATGGCGCGCTACACGGGACTCTCCAAGACCTTCATCGATTCGCTCGACCTGCGTGTCCCCTTGGGGCCGTTCAGTACGGAGCTGCTGCGCGATCGGCACCTGATGACGTCGCGCCTGGATGCGCGCTTTGCCGGCTATCAACTGGATGCGGGCGCCACCAACACGAGTTTCGATTTCAGCAATGCCAACATCGAAGACTGTTTCCTCACGGCGTTCGAGGCCTACGTGCGTAACGACCTGAACTACAGGAACGACAGCCTCTATTACGTCTCGGGGAACGCGCCGCCCTGGTCCGGCGAATACAACACGGTAGTCAACCTGGAGAACGGTTTCGCCAAAAACCCGCACATGCATCTTTTCGTGGGAATGGGATATTACGATTTCGCCTGCCCCTTCTACCCCGTGGAGTGGACCATCGCCCACCTGAAGGCGTCGGACGAAATCAAGAAGAACAACATCTCCCTGGGCTACTACGAGTCGGGCCACATGGTCTACATCGACCAACCCTCGGCCGCCAAGTACCACGCCGACCTGGTGAAATTCGTGCAGGCCTCAATGCCGAAATGAGATAAGAGCGGCTCTGTGGGCCTTTGGAGATTCCGCCCTCCCCGGATAGCCTCAGGGCGAACCTAACACTACCGGCAGTTTGTGTCCCATACTAAAAGGTGGCTGGGCGGTCGGCAGAACCTCGGTGGTCACCCAAACCCGGCCAACGATAGGGTAGCTCGCCATGGTAGGCTTCTGCCAAGCCTCGCGAGTTATGGATACCACCGGCGCGGGCCGTGGAGGTTGCCAAGAATGTCAACCAGTGAACCTTCGACGATTCAGGAGGTTGTACGACGCATCCAACAGTTTTTACGCCTCCGGCGCTCCGAGATCGGCGCACTCCTAAGAGAGACAGGCAAAGCCTGGATCGACGACAACGCACCGCGCCTCGGCGCCTCCCTGGCATTTTACACGTTGCTGTCCCTGGCCCCCATCCTCATCGTCGTCGTTGCCATCGCTGCGCTGGCGTTTGGCCAAAAGGCGGCTCAAGGTCAGTTGATATGGGAGATCCGGGATCTGGTCGGAACGGAAGGGGCGCGAGCAATTCAGGATTTGATTCAGTCCGCTTACAAGCCCGCAACGGGCACGATGGCGACTGTACTTGGCGTCCTCACGCTGGTTTTGGGAGCGTCCGCGGTAGTGGTGGATCTGCGCGACGCGCTTAACACAATTTGGCATGTTCCGGCGGCGCCCTTTTCAAGCCTTCGCGGCTTTCTTCGTCTGGTAAAAGAGCGGTTCTACTTGTTTGGATTGATCTTGGGCGTGGGCTTCTTGTTGTTGGTCTCGCTAGCGCTGAATGCCGCCATTGCCGCCCTGGGCTCCCTGTTTGGATTACTGCTGCCCGCTTCCGAATCCGTGTTACACGTGGCCGTGTTTTTGATTTCGTTTCTGGTGATCACATTTCTCTTTGCAGCCATTTACAAGTGTTTGCCAGATGTCCAATTGAAATGGAGTGACGTAATCGTCGGTGCCTGTTTTACCTCATTACTGTTTACAATTGGAAAACAGCTCATCGGAATCTATCTCGGCAAAGCGAGTTTCGGCTCGACTTACGGAGCGGCCGGTTCTCTCGTCATCGTGCTGATATGGGTGTATTACTCATCCCAATTGTTCTTCTTTGGCGCCGAGTTCACAAAGATCTATACGGAAACATTTGGTTCTCGCCTGGACGCTAAACTCAACGTGCATCCTCCTAAGCCTGAGAGCGTAATTGTGTCTCCCACTACTGGCTTACCAGCGGGAAAAGGCAACGAGGAGGCTTCGGTCAGGTTGACATGACCACTGACGTCTCCCCTACTCCTTCGGCCCAATCCCCAGCGTCTTCATCTTGCGGTAGAGGTTGCTGCGCTCCAACCCCAACAGTTCCGCGGTGCGCGTCACGTTGCCGCTGGTCTCTTCGAGCTTCTTGAGAATGTACTCCCGCTCGGCGGCTTCACGCACTTCCTGCAGGCTGCCGAAACGGTCGAGCGACCGGTCGGGCTGCCGCTTCGATGGATTCAACGGGATGTGCCGCGCGTCGACCCGCACCTGCGGGTTCAGGATGACGATCCGCTCGATCAGATTCTTCAGCTCGCGCACGTTGCCGGGCCAGTGGTATTCCGCAAGCACCTTGAAGGCCTCGGGCGTGAGTTCCTTGGGCTTGCGCCCATAGGCCGTGGTGAACTCGCGCAGGAAGTGCTCGGCCAGCAGCGGAATGTCTTCGCGCCGGTCGCGCAAGGGCGGCACGTTGAACGGGATCACGTTGAGCCGGTAGAACAGGTCCTCGCGAAAATTGCCGTGCTCGATCTCGTCATCCAGGTTCTTATTGGTGGAGGCCACCACGCGCACGTCTACCTGCATGGATTCGGAGGCGCCCACCGGCTCGAAGCGTTGCTCTTCGATGACGCGCAGCACCTTGGCCTGCGTGCGCAGGCTCATGTCTCCGACTTCATCGAGAAACAGCGTGCCGCCATCGGCCTTTTGGAACTTGCCGATTTTGGCCTCTTGGGCACCGGCGAAGCTGCCCTTGTTGTGGCCGAACAACTCACTTTCGATCAGCTCTTCCGGAATGGCCGCGCAGTTCACTTCCACGAACGGCTCGGCGGCGCGCGGGCTCAGCGAGTGGAGGGCGTGCGCCACCAGCTCTTTGCCGGTGCCGCTTTCTCCGTAGATCAGCACGCGGCCATTGGTTCCGGCCATCAGGGTGAGCTGCTGGCGCAGAGCTTTCATGGGCACGCTCTCGCCGATGATCCGCCAGCGCGCCCCGCTATCGCCTTTCAACCGGCTGTTCTCAATCGACAGGCTGCGGTGCTCCAGGCCGTTCTTCACCACCACCGTGACCTTCTGGATGGAGAGCGGCTTCTCCAGAAAATCAAAGGCCCCCAGCTTGGTGGCCTTCACGGCGGCTTCAATGGAGCCGTGACCGGAAATGACGACCACCACCGGCCGCTCGCCGAAAGGGATCTCCTGGATGCGCGCCAGCACTTCCATGCCGTCCACTCCGGGCAGCCAGATATCCAGCAGCACCAGTTCGAAGCCACCGCCGGGCAGAGCGGCCAGGCAGGCTTCGCCGCTCTCGACGGCTTCCACGGAGTAGCCGTCGTCTTCCAGAATTCCGCTCAGAGACTGGCGGATACCCGGTTCGTCATCCACCACCAGGATGCGCCGCTGCTTCATACGCGGGCCGCCGCCGGAGCCCCGTTCTCGGCCGCCTCCGGCTCCGCCAAAATGGGAATCTCTACGGTGAAGCGTGCGCCCGTAGGGCGGTTGTCTTCCACGCGGATCTGCGCGCCATGCTCCGCCACAATGTGGCTTACGATGGCGAGGCCGAGGCCCGTGCCGCGATTCTTGGTCGAAAAATAGGGCAGAAAGAGTTTCTCCTTTTCGTCCGCGCTGACGCCACAGCCGGAATCCGCCACCACCAGTTCCACGGTATCGGCCACGCCCGCCTGGGTGGCGATATAAAGCTTCTTGACGAGCGCTTCCTGCATGGCTTCGGCGGCGTTGTCCACCAGGTTCACCACCACTCTCTGAAACTGTTCGCGGTCGACGTTGATGGGCGGCAGCCCGGCCGCAAAACTGGTCTGGATGGAAATGCCGTCCAGGCGGCCCTGGAAGATGGCGAGCGCGCCCCGCACCACTTCATTGAGATCGGAACGGACCGGCTGCGCGGAGGGAAACCGCGCGAACTGCGAGAACTCATCCACCAGAGTCTTAACCGAATCGACCGATTTCGAGATGGTCTCGGCGCACTCGCGCAGGATGCGGCCGGTAGCGGGCGGCAGTTCCACGCGGTCAAGCTGCCTCGCCATGCGTTCCGCCGAGAGCGCAATGGGGGTGAGTGGGTTCTTGATTTCGTGCGCCACGCGCCGCGCCACTTCATGCCACGCCGCGGCCTTTTGGGCGCGCAACAGCTCGCTCGTGTCCTCGAGCACCACCACAAAACCGGAAGTCAGTTTCTCTTCAATCGCCGAAACCGTCACCGCCAGGTGCAGCTTGCGGCTCTCCGTGACCAGCTCCAGTTGTCCCACCGCCAGGCCGGTGCGCCGTGCCCGCTTCATGAGGTACTTGATCTCGGTGGTATCTTCGCGTGAGAAGAGATCTTCCAGGCGGCCAGCCCGCGCTACCTGGTCCGGAGGAAAGATTTTCGACAACGCCTGGTTGACGCGCTGCAGCGAGCCATCGGCGCCGATGGAAAGAACGCCCGTGGGAATGCTTTCGAGGATGGCCTCGGTGAAGCGGCGGCGGCTGTCTAGTTCGGCGGTCTTGGTCTCCAGCTCTTCGGTCATCTGGTTAAAGCCGCGCACCAGCGAGCCCAGTTCGTCGGCGGCCTTAACCCGCAGCCGGTGTTTCAGGTTGCCGGCCCGCACCTGGCTCGCCGCCTCCAGCATGGCGGTAATCGGTACGCTGATTTGTTTGGCCAGGAACAGCGCAATCCACACCGCCACGAACAGCACAAACAGACCGATCAGCACCATCAGCATGGTGGTGACGCGGCGCACATCCTTACGCTGGGCGAAAATCTGGTGCCACTCGCCGATCCATTGGTCAATATGCGCTTTTTCGGTGGCGGTGTCGAGCGGAATGCGCGCCCGCAGCACGACCGAGCCGGCGATGTCTGAGCCGTTGCGCACGAAGTAGTCCGCGTTCACCTCTCGATCGGCGTCGGTCCGGGCACTGTATGGACCCCAGTAGTCCAGCGGCGGTCCTCCCTGGGATGGCAAAATGGCTGCCGATTCGAGTTCCTGATCCTTGCAGAATCGCTCCAAAAAGCCCGGGGTGCGGACGCCGCCGGCCAGCAGTTGGCGGGTCTCCGGTTGCGCGGCGAGCAAGGCCGCCTGGGCGTCGGTCTCGTCCTGCATTTCCTTGTGGAGCGTAGTGGCCAAGCCGACAAAAACATCCACCTGCTGCTGAACCGGCTCGGTGAACCAACCGTTCAGATTGACGTTCATCACCTCGTAGCTGAACAGCAGCAGGCAGAAAACCGGCAGGCTGCTGAGAGCCAGGGCGCCCACCACCAGCTTGGTGCGGATGCGGGAACCCTCCTGGTTGCTTTGGCGCTCGATGTAGAGCTTGATGCCGGTCCGGAACAGGATCCAGCCGAGCGTGAGCATCAGGATGACGATCAGAATCGAGATCGCCCAGAAAATCAGCGTCTGGCCGGGGTTGGGATGATCGAACTGGCGCAGCCGGAACGAGCCCTGCCACACCACGAGCACCACGGAGATGACCAGCAGGACCGCGGCGAACCCGTACAACAGGCGCTTTCTCATATATGGATGAGCCTTACCCTCGATTATACGTGCCGGCGGACCCCAACTAGGCGCCCCGGCGCTCTAACTTCCTCCGCGACCCGGTCTTCGCCAACCCGCGTGTTACGATAAATACTTGTCAGGTCTCGGGCTCCGTGCAATGGACGGCCGCAAACCCCGCCAGGTCCGGAAGGAAGCAACGGTAGCGGTGCGGTTCGTGTGCCGCGGATTACCCGGGGCCTGGCATATACCCACCCCATGTATCAGGTAATCGCGCGTAAATACCGGCCCCAGACGTTCCACGATGTGGTCAACCAGGAACACGTCAAGACCACGCTCGAAAACGCCATTGCGCAGAATCGCATCGCCCACGGTTACATTTTTTCGGGCCAGCGTGGCACCGGCAAGACCACCGTCGCCCGCATCCTGGCGCGCTGCCTGAACTGCATCCAGGGTCCCACCGCCACGCCGTGCGGCGAATGCGCAAGTTGTAAGGAAATCACCTCCGGCGGCACCGTGGATGTCATCGAAATCGACGCGGCCTCCAACCGCGGCATCAACGAAATGCGGGAGCTGCGCGAGAATGTCCGCTACCAGCCGGCCCGCGACCGCTACAAGGTTTTCATCATCGACGAGGCGCACCAGATCACCAGTGAGGCCTTCAACGCATTGCTGAAGACCATCGAAGAGCCGCCGGAATGGGCGGTCTTCGTGCTGTGCACCACGGAGGCGCACAAGATTCCCGCCACCATCGCGTCGCGGTGCCAGCATTTCAGTTTCCGCTCGGTGGATTTCGAAGACCTGATCGCCCGCATGGCCTGGATCTGCACCCAGGAAGGCATCGAGGCCGACGCCGAAGCCCTGGCCGTGTTGGCTGCCGCCGGCGAAGGCAGCGTGCGCGATTCGCTTTCGGCGCTGGACCAGGCGATTGCCTGCTGCGGCGCCAAACTGGATGCCGCCGAAGTGCGTGCCCTGCTGGGCGCCTTTTCGCTGGAATCGCTGGAAAAGGTCACGCAGGCGCTGCTGGAGAGCGACTCCCGCCGGATGCTCGACGTGGTCGACGAGCTGGAGCGCAATGGCCACAACCTGCAGCACTTCAGCCGGGAGTTGGCGCGCTACTTCCGAAACCTGCTGGTCATCCGCATCTCCGGCGCCGCTTCGCGGCTGGTGGCGGCCTCCGCGCAACAGCGCGAGAAGCTGGCCGAAATCGCCGCCGGATTCTCGGAAGAAGATCTCACGCGTTATCTGCAACTCTCGCTCGATCTTTTCCGCGACCTGCAATTCTCTCTTCAGCCGCGCTTCCACCTGGAAATCGGCCTGGTGCGCCTGGTGCAGGCCGGCCGCTTACTTCCCATCGAGCAGGCCCTGGCACAACTCGGTGGATCGGCCCCACGGCCGGCCACGGAACCGCGCCCGGCGCCCGCGGCGGCAGCCACTGCCAAGAACGCGGCCCCGCCGCAGCGGACCGGGCCCTCGCCCTTCGATCTCGACCGCGCCAAGAAGGCCACGTCGCGCCCATCCGAGCCGCAGTCTTCCGGAGCCAACGCGCTAGCCCCAGAGCCGGCGCCCACGCCGATGACCGCGGGCGACCCTCGCGAGCGCCTGCACAGCTACCTGCACGAAAAAGGCCTGACGCATCTGGCCGACGCGGTGGAGAACGCGCGTATCACCGTGGCCGGCGCTGACCTGCAAGTGGTGTCCGCCAAATCCTACGCGCTCTACTTTCGCGACCGCGGCTTCGAAGAGGCCGTACGCGAATGCTTCGGCAGGCCGCTACGCGTCCGTTTCGAGATCGGCGATGGGGCGGCGCCTGCCGAACCCGCACCAGGGTCCGCACCGCCGCCCGTCACCGAGGATCAGGCCACCAGCCGCGCGCTGTCCCATCCCGAAGTGCAACGCTTCCGCGAAGTCTTTCCCGCGGGAGAAGTCCGCAAAGTTCGAAACCTGAAGGAGTCGTAACGTGAAACTACCCGGCAACATGCAGCAGATGATGCGCCAGGCGCAACAGATGCAGGAAAAACTCGCGCAGGAAATCGCCCTGATCAAGGTGGACGCCTCGGCCGGCGGCGGCATGGTCACGGTCAAAATGGACGGACAAAAGAATCTGCTCGCCGTCAAGATCGAGCCCGAGGTCGCCGGTGATGTCGAGATGCTGCAAGACATGATCGTGGCCGCCTGCAACGAAGCCGTGAAGAAGGTCGACGAAGAATCCAAGGCCAAGATGGGCGGGATGCTCGGCGG
>PLZX01000077.1 GCA_003152325.1 Bryobacterales bacterium
GCGTGGCGCGTCTTGGTTTTTGGTTGGGTTTGCGATACTGGCCTCAGTGCGAAGATTGATCATCCGGCCGGGCGGGATCGGGGATTTTATCGTCTCGCTGCCGGCCATGGAGTGCCTGCGGACGGACTATCTGGAAGTGTGGACGGCTTCGGCGCACGTACCGCTGGTGCGGTTCGCGGACGCGGCGCGCTCGATTGCAGGCTCCGGCATCGACCGGCTAGGTATCAGCGAAGCCAGCGGGTTGGAACGCCTGATCGGCGGATTGCGGAGCTTCGATTCGATCGTGTCCTGGTACGGGACGGGCCGCGGGGAGTTTCGCGACCTGGTGCGCAAGCTGGGATTGCCATTCCGGTTTTTTCCGGCGCTCCCGGCGGATGGCTCGAGTGTGCATGCCACCGATTTCTATTTGCAACAGGCGAGCAGCATCGCGCCGTGCGAGTGCGATGCCGTGCCGCGCATTCCGTGCGACGAGCGAAGGGAAGAGTTTGCGGTGATTCATCCGTTTTCCGGGAGCGCGCGGAAGAATTGGCCGCTGGAGAAGTTTCGCGAGATGGCGGCGAAACTGGAACGAGCGATGCCGGTCCGGTGGTGCGCGGGCGCGGAGGATCCGCCGCTCCCGGGGGCGGTGCGGATCGACGATTTGTGGGAACTGGCGCGCTGGCTGGCGCGAGCGCGGCTGTACGTGGGGAACGACTCGGGGATCACGCACCTGGCGGCGGCGGTAGGGACGCCTGTGCTGGCGCTGTTCGGCGCGAGCGATCCGCGGGTCTGGGCTCCCCGTGGGGAAAATGTGCGGGTGGCGTGGTGGGGGCGCGGGCGGTAAGCTGATTGTGTGCAATCGATGTGCGCGGAAATTGTCGACCTGCGGCGAATCGGCGCACGCGAACTTGAGAACCTGCTGGTGGAAGAGACCGCGGCGTGGCGCGAGACGCTCGATTGGGAGTTCGAAAAATCGGCGGACCTGGTGCGGCGGTTTGTCGATATGCACGCGTTGAACGGGCGCGCGCTGTTGGAAGACGGGGAAGTGGCCGGATACCTCTACTATGTGCTGGAGGATAACAAGGGCCTGCTGGGGGACCTCTACGTACGACACGACCGGCGGACAGTGGAGCGCGAGAACCGGTTGATGGAAGCGGCGCTCGAGGAGATCATGGAGGGCCCGGGAATCACGCGCATCGAAGCGCAGCTCCTGATGATGGAATATGGCAAGGATCGCGCGGTTCCGCGGCCGGATTGCCTGAGCACGTTCGAGCGCAACTTCATGCAGGTGGACCTGAACCAGGCGCTGCTGGGGGCGGGAACGGTGCGCCAGCCGGTTCGCATCGAGCGATGGAACGACCAGTGGAACGACCTGGCGGCGCACCTGATCGCAGCGGCCTACGAGGGTCACGTGGACAGCCGCATCAATGACCAGTACCAGAGCGTGGGGGGAGCGCGCCGGTTCCTGTTCAACATCGTGCAGTATCCGGGATGCGGGGTGTTTCACCGGCCCGCATCGTTCGCGGCGTTCGAGCCCGAGAGCGGACACTTGTGCGGGATCTCGCTGGCGAGCCTGGTCGCGCCTGATTGTGGGCACATCACGCAGATCTGCGTCTCGCCGGCGACGCGTGGAACAGGTGTGGGGCACGAATTGATGCGCCAGTCGCTCACGGCGCTGCGGGGGATGGGATGCCGGTCGGCGAGCCTGACGGTGACGGCCGCGAATGAGGGCGCCGTGTCGTTGTATGAGCGCATGGGCTTCCACACGGCGAGCAAGTTCTTCGCGTTTGTGTGGGAAGGGTTTTAGGCGCCCGACTCCTCACTCCTCACTTCTGACTCCTTACTTCCGGCTCGGCCTTCTGCCCTTCGGTGGATAGCACCACCAGATCGACGCGGCGATTGTGGGCCCGTCCTTCATCGGTTTCGTTTGTGTCCACCGGCGCGTTCTCGGCGTAGCCCACCACGGCCATCCGGTCCGGCGCGATCTGGAAGCGCTGGCGCAGCACTTCCAGCATGGCGATGCTGCGCGCGGTCGAGAGTTCCCAGTTGCTGCGGAACCGCGAATTGTGGATGGGGACCGCATCGGTATAGCCCTCGAGTCGCAGCGGATTGGACGATCCCTGCAGTTCCGCCGCCACCTTGGCCAGAATCGGAAGGCTGGCGGGAGCCACGCTGTCGTCGCCCGAAGCGAAAAAGGCGGCTTCCCGCAGGCTGATGATCAGGCCGCGCCCTTCCAGTTTGAGCCCGATCTTGCCGGCCTTCAATTCCGCCCCCAGCCCATTCTGCAACCGGTCGAGCGACTTGGCCAGGTCGGCCGGCTGTTGCGGCAGCGCCGGCTTGGGCGGAAGGTTCTGCGATTGATCGACGCGGTCGGGATTCACCGGCGGGCGGCTGTTTTCGTGCTTGCCGCGGCCCAGCACCGTGGAGATGGCGGCGCTGAACTGGCCGTGTTCCAGCGCCTCGCGCACCGATTCGGAAACTTCCTTGGCCTTGAGCTTATCGGATTGCGTGGAAGCGAACATCACCACAAAAAATGCGAAAAGCAGGGTGATGAAGTCAGCATAGGAAACCAGCCAGCGCTCGTGATTTTCGGGTTCGCTCGGCCGCTTCTGTCGCATGTCGTTTCCCTAACTCCGCACCGAGGCCGGCTGCGGCCCNNGCCGGCTCCTGGTTGTAGGCTTCGAGCTTCATCCGGATCAATGTGGGGTTGAGCCCTTCGACAATCCCCACCACCCCTTCGAGGATCATCTCCTTGCGCAGCGAGCGATCGCGTATGCGCGCCTTGAGCTTATTGGCCACNNCCCACGGCCACGATGTCTTCCAGGTGTTTCATTACCTGGATCAGCCCCATCACGGCGCCGATGATTCCGATGGTCGGGGCATAGCCGCCGGCCGCTTCCCACACCTTGGCCTCCGCCTCGCCGGTGTGCTCGCTGAGGCTGATGTCCAGCTCCATCATTTTGCGGAGCTCCTGCAAATCGGTGCCATCCACCGCCAGGNNGTCGAACTCGCCTGTTCCATGAAGGCCCATCGCAAACCCTTGACGGCCCGCAGGAAGACCGGCAGCGGCGTGGTCACCAGCACCGCGCCCAGGGTTCCGCCCAGCACGATCATGGCGGCAGTGCCCTGGGCCACGTCCTGGATGTTGCCTTTTTCCAGCAAGAGCCCCCCGATAATGCCGGTGAGCGCCACTGCGATTCCCGCCAGCGTGGAAAAATCCGGCCGCAGAGCCGGCTTCCGGGGAGGCGCCTTGGCGGCCCGGTGGGCTGGGGGAGCGGGTTTGGGGGCGGCTGCCATGCGTAATTAGCTCGCGTCCTCGGTTTCCTCCGGGGGCACGGATTGCCCCAGGTCCCCAGCCACATTCGCCGGGCCGCACAGTCCGGAGGGATCGCCGGCGAGCGAGAAAATACGCCTCCGGAATTCCACAATGCGCCGCACCACTTCTTCGGCGGTCTCACGCACACGCAGAATCTGTCCGGTGGTCAGCGTGATTACGGTATCCGGCGTCACGTCGATATGTTCGATCAGATCGGCGTTCAGAACCATCGGCGCGCGATTCAGGCGAGTCAGCCGGATCATGGACTCCTCATCAACCTTATCGGCGGCCCGGCGCGGAGACATTAATATACGCGCGGACGTGTCCGATAAGCCCTCTGAGAGGTGAGGATTGAGCCGCCCAACCTGTGAAGCCGAGTTTCCCGCTGTGGAAACCATTCGATGCATCTACACCCCGGAATTCGCCTTTACCGAAAGGCGGCCGCCGGGCCGCGAGCCCACCAGCCTGGAGGAAGAGCGCCGCGAACTGCTCGATAGCCTCTTACAAGCTCTGAAAACCGCGGAGCCCGATGCCGACCGCATGGCCGTCTGCAGCGGCCTACTGCGCCACCTGGCCAAAGCCGGCCGGCGTCTGTGAGGATCCCTTCCAACCACCCCTCGATGAGGGCTGCCTCCTAAGTCCCATATCCCGAAGGGATATTAAGGGAGCCGAACCGGCATAGGGTGTTCCGCTTGCAGAAAATCGTTGAGGATTGCGGCCAGGTCTTCGAGGCGGACCGGCTTGGCGATGTAGTTGTCCATGCCGGCATTCAGGCAGCGGTCGCGGGCGCCGGCCATGGCCTCAGCGGTCATGGCAATGATAACCGCGCGGCGGTCCGTGGGTTCGTGTTTCCGAATCTCCCGGGTAGCCTCGTATCCGTCCATCTCCGGCATCTGGCAGTCCATCAGCACCAGGTCGTAAGGCAGCATCGCAAATAGATCCACAGCCTCCCGCCCGTCGGCCGCAACATCGGCGCGAAGCCCGAGTTTTTCGAGCATCTTTACGGCAACCTTCTGGTTGACTACATTGTCTTCGGCAACCAGAACCCGGATGGGATGGCCCTTGGGAGTACTGGTCGCGATAGGCTTCCGGTCCAAGGCGCGCCCCACCAAGGCGCCGGCAGTCCCGAGATGTGTTCCCCGCCGTTTCGCCCAGTTGGTTGCGAGTGTCTGCTGGAGCTGCGAGTTTCGAACGGGCTTGACCAGATAGGCGTCGCAACGGGCGGAGCGGCACGCATCGCTGCACTGGCCGATGGAGGTCAGCATTACGACCACGGTGTCCCGGGTGGCCGGGTCATCCTTGATGATCGCGACAAGAGTGGCTCCATCCATGCCGGGCATCTGGTAATCGACGATCGCAATGGAGTACGGGTCGCCTTCCAGGAGCGCAGCCTGGAGTGCGCGGAGCGCCTCTTCTCCCGAAGCGCAGCTTCCATCGCGCATACCCCAACCCATCACCTGTTCATGAAGGACCCGGCGATTCACTTCGTTATCGTCCACGATGAGGACGCGCGTGCCACGCAGCTCTTCGAACGGGACGGGCGTCACGTTGGGCTTGGAATCGAGCTGTAAGGGCAGCGTGAACCAGAACGTGGAGCCCTCTCCGGACCGGCTGGTGACGCCGATGGTTCCTCCCATCAGGTTGACCAACCGTTTGGAAATCGCCAGGCCCAACCCGGTGCCGCCGTAGTTCCGGGTTGTGGAGCCATCCACTTGGCTGAACTGTTCGAAGAGGATACCGATCTTCTCCGTGGGGATCCCGATGCCGGTATCGGTGACAGAGACGCGCATCTGTGCCTGGCGCCCAGTCTGCTGGTCGCAAGTTACCGTTACCACGACTTGGCCCCGTGACGTGAACTTGATGGCGTTGCCCACCAGGTTGGTCACCACCTGGCGGATTCGCCCGCCATCGCCGAAAAAGTGGCGCGCCACGCCCGGCGCATATTCCAGCACCAGGTCGAGCTTCTTCTCTTCCGCTTTGGCGGCAAGCATCTCATTGGCATCTTCGATCACCAGGCCGAGGTCGAAGACAATGGATTCGATTTGCAGCTTGCCGGCCTCCATCTTGGAGAAGTCCAGAACATCGTTAATGACGGTGAGCAGGGCTTCTCCCGACCGGCGCGCGATCTCGGCATACTCCCACTGTTCCGGAGTCAATTCGGTATCGAGCAGCAGTCCGTTCATCCCGATGACGCCATTCATAGGGGTCCGGATTTCATGGCTCATGTTCGCGAGAAACTCCCCTTTGGCCACGCTGGCGGCTTCGGCCAGTTGTTTCGCGGTTCGCAGGCGGTGCCCCAAAACCAGCGTCAACAGAAACAGGGGAGCAATCACCGCAAGGCCCACCAGGAGGATGCTTTCGTAGGCGCGGGCCTTGCGGTAAGCGAAGATGGTTCCGACTTCGAGACTAATGCGTGTGTTCCAGCGGAGATCGATGTTGGCGAGCGAATTGTCGAGCGCCATGCGTCCGATTTCGTCCCTCAGGATCTCGGCTGCGGCACGCGCCTCGCGGTCGCCTTTTTGCGCTCCGATGCAGTACCAGAAACTCGCTCCTTCGATGGGGAGGAATTGCAGGCTGGCGTTGGAACACGCCAGGGTCTCGCCGGGGAATGTCGAGCTCAGGGTAATCAGGCCGGATTCCGCGGCTCCGGAGCACACCGCCGGCACCACATCCTGCGCACTATTGACTGGAACAATAACAGCCTTCGGAAAATAAAGCCGTGAGATCCGCGAGTCGGCTATGCTGCCGGTGGCGACGGCCAGACTCATGCTTCCGACGTCTTCCGGAGTTGCGATGCGGGCCGGGGCGCGATACACCAGTGCGTGACTGACCCTAGCCCAGGGGGCTGTCAGATACGCAAACTGGTGCCGCTCCGGAAAGTCCACCATGATGGGCCATAGCTCGACGCTCTTGCTGATGAGGGCCTTTTCGGAACCCTGGGGATAATAGACCCATTCCAGGCGAACGCCGGTGCGCTGGGCGGCTTGTTGGATGACATCAACTGCTGTGCCGGTAGGACGCCCGTCCTCGCCCGGGTAGTTCAGCGGCGGAGTGTTCTGATAGCCGATCCGTAAGACCCGTTCGGACGGCCGGTTGGAGAGGCGGTACGTTGCAAGCAAAGCACCCAGGATGGCGACGGCGGCCAGTCCCCAAGCGAAGTATTTCCAGTGTGCGCGGAGTCCTTCCAATTTCGGCATCCTCGAAGCCAATGTCCTTATCGTCCATTTGGAAGCATAGCCTTTCCCCGTAAGAACAAATTCCCTGATTGCGTTAGTGCTCCGGTAATAACCGGAGTCTAAACGGGGCTAAAACTGTTGCGGAATCCATCGCGTCTTTCGCTCGCGAGTCACTCAGGCCAATACACATTCTTGGCGCTACGCTCGACAGTGCGCAGGTGGTTAACCAAAGTCGACATTGCAAAGAGGCGATCGCGCGATCCATGCTGATACAGGTTCTTTCTTACCCCTAACTTTGAAATCGGAAGGTTGGTTGATGGTCTCTTCGCCGCCACCAAATGGCGTGACGACACAGCCCGGGCGCTCATCCCACGAAGTCTGGTCGCCGCCACCATTTCTGCTGGAAACGGCATCCGGCGACCATGGTCTGATCGCTGACCTGATCGATCTTTTCAACACAGATACCTCCGCTCGAATTCAGAAAGTTCGTGCAGCCCTGGCAGATTCGGACTTTTCAAGAATCCGTCGAGAAGCGCACACAATCAAAGGTGGCGCCAGACAGGTGGGAGCTGACGCGGTAGCCGACGCCTGTCAGGAACTCGAGACTGTATGCAATCCCCAGGAGGCTTTGCTCGTCGCGGCGCGGGTGAATCGTGTGCAAGAGCTCTTTGAAGAGATGCGCCGGGCAATGGCCTCCTATTGCAGCACCCGAAGCCTGAACCTTCGGTGACGGCTTTGGGGTATCATGTTCGCCTGGGCAAATCCATGGAGTCCGCCGCGCCTTCAGCCGCCAGTCCCTTCGGGCTCTCCACCATCGGCCAGATCGGCATCATGGCGATCCGTATTTGGAAGCAAGCTCAGTGACTGGTTATGATTACTTTTCCTCGAGCGTGCCCTTCTTCGAGATACCGGATGGCCTCGGGGACCTCACTCAACGGATAGCACCTGTCGATGACTGGCGTTACCTTTGCGGCTTCAATTAGCTCCTTCAAGACAGCCAGGTCCTCTTTGTTTGCCGACGCCAGAAACATGAGCAGCTTCTGGCTCACGAAACGTGACAACAAGAGCGCTTTGAGCGGAGAGATCAGGGGTCCAATCCAGCGACCGCGGTTGGGTCCTCCGACGATGACGTAGATCCCCCCGGGGCTCATAACGCGCCTGCACGCTGAGAGCGAACGGCTCCCCGCGCAATCGAGTATCAGGTCGTATCGCTGCTCGCTCCGGGTGAAATCCTCTCGGGTGTAATCGATCACATGGTCTGCGCCGATCGAGCGAACGATGTCCACATTCCTTGTGCTGGACACACCGGTCACGGTGGCGCCGAACGCTTTGGCGATCTGCACGGCGAACGTACCTACCCCTCCCGCGGCACCGTTTATCAGGACCTTCTGCCCCGGCTGAATCCGTCCTTTGTCGCGAAGACCCTGCAGGGCGGTGAATGCCCCTGCAAGGGGGACGGCCGCCGCCTGCTCGAATGTGAGGTTGGCCGGTTTCGGCGCCAACGCTTTTTCGGCGGCGCACACATACTCGGCGAAGGTTCCTCTGCTCACGCCGAATACCTCATCACCCGGGTGAAACTGCAGCACGTTCCTGCCGACCGATTCAACCTGCCCAGCCAGATCGACTCCCAGGCGTGTGTTCTTTGGCTTGCTCAGCCCGGTCTGTATGCGAACGATGTACGGCGCGCCTCTCATGAAGTGCCAATCCAGTGGATTGACGGAAGCCGCGCGAACTCTGATCAAGACTTCATTGTCCCCAGCGGTCGGCCTTTCAATCTCTTCACACTTGAGAACATCGGGTGAACCATAGTTGTGATAAACAATAGCTTTCATGAGTCTCCCCCAGAATCTCCGAACCCTACGGCCCGCGGCCGGGAGCGGAGCGCGAACCGACAGCGCGGCGCCATCAGGCCGGATCCTTGGTTCCGCTGGCCGGCGCTTCCAAGCCGCCGCAACGTGAGCGCATGCCCTGGCCGAACTTCTCGCGCTCCTCGGGCGTCATCTTCTCCCAGCGGTCGGCCATCCGCCGCCGAAAATTAGAGCGATGAAAGCCACGGCCACCCAAGCCTTTGCCTCCGAACAGAATCCGGCAGAGAGCCAGCACTCCGACAGCCTGCCAGAAAGTAATTTGCCGCCATCCGAACAACGCCGGCAGCAGCCAGTTCCACAGATGCAGCACGACTTCGCCGCCAATCGTAATGAAAACCGCGATCATCAGTGGGATCAGGAAAAACCATTTCTTTTTCATATTGTGTTCCTCACTTCTTCGTAAACTCGTCGTGAATGCTCTGCAATCGTTCGCGCAGATAAAGCACCGCGTAGCGCTTGCGCGAGAGCAGGGTGTTGACGTTGACGCCGCTTTCCTCCGACAACTCTTTGAAGCTGCGCCCCTCCAGTCCGTGGGCGACGAATACTTCACGCTGCTCGTCGGGCAGTTCGTCGAGCGCAGATTCCAGCTCATCAAGAAGCACGTTGCGGACGTACAGCGCTTCCGGCCCGGCATCCGGCGATGGCAACAGATCTTCGATCCGCAGCAGTTCGCCGTTTTCATTCTCGATCGCCCGGTCGGCGAACGTCTCTGGCTTCTTTTTGCGGAAAAGGTCCGTGATGCGATTGCGCGCAACGCGAAAAAGCCAGCCGGTCACATGCTCAATCGGCATCAGCAGGCTATTGGCTTCCACCAGTTCGTAGAAGACCTCCTGCACAATGTCCTCGGCGTCGGAGGGATCGGGCACCCGCCGGCGGATGAAGTTGCGCAGCCGGGATCGTTCTTCCGCGACGATTTTGGAGATTTGACGGTCTTGCTCGGTCATCGCGGTGATGCTCGACGGCTCATCCATCTATTCCTGTAGACGAACGGCGGCCGGAAATATTGTAGAGATCTGAATCGGCGAAACGGGGGTGGGCGCCCTGCGCGCCCTAGCTTCTTCCCCGCTCCAATTGATCGAGCAGCGCCGAAAGTTGCGGTGCCACTTCCGTCCGCCCTCCGAACCGCAGGGCGTTATAGGCCGAGGTAAACTCAACCACCGCCGCGCCCAGCGGCGTGCCCCCGAGCGAACGCGCGAACTCTACCGGCGTAAACCAGACCGGCTTCTGAAATCCATGGCGCTTGAGCACGCGCAGCATGCGCTCATAGAGCAGCGTGGCATCGGCCCCTTGCGCTTCCCCGCGCCGCAACCGCTGCACGCGGCGGCGCAACCGCGCCAGGCCCACCAGGCGGGGCGCCACCAGCCAGAACCACAACCCCGCTGCCACCACCAACCCCGCCAAAAGCCCGTAGCGCTTCAGCCAGGCCTTCCCGCGGACATCCCAATCGGATGCCGTCACCGAAAGCCCGTCCAACCAGTGAATGCTCAAAACCCGGTCCGCCAGCGTGCCCTGCCGGCTGGGATCGTAGCCCACAACCCATTTCTGCCAGAACGTCTCGGCGGCATCGAAGTACAGCCCCATCTTGGATAACAGCGTGGGACCGTGCTGGCTGGGATCGGCTGGCGTGGGGTCGAACGTCGTCCAGCCGTAACCGGCAATCCAGGCTTCCACCCAACTGTGGGCGTCGGATGCGCGCACCAGCCACAACTCTGAGAGCGGGTTGTACACACCGCTCTGGAATCCAGTGGCCATCCGCGCGGGAATTCCCAGGCTGCGCAGCATCACCGCCATGGCCGACGCAAAATACTCGCAGTGGCCCTTCCTACGCGTGAACAAAAAGTAGGCCAGCGGGTCGGCCACCGTGTGATCGGGCAGTTGCAGCGTATAACCGTAATCGGAGCGCAGATGTCTTTCGATGGCGCGGGCGCGACCCAGATCGGTGGCGGCCCCCACCGCCATGCTGCGCGCCAGAAGAGGGATGCGGGGATCCAGGCGCGGCAGTTGCAAATCCTGCGCGCGGCTGGCGAGATCCAGAATAGGCGGGGGATTCGACGCCAACGCCGTCTCCGGAGGCTCTTCCACCAGGCTATAGGCTTCGTAGCGGAAGCCGGGCGGAGGAGTGTGCAAAAGCCGGAAGCAGCCCACCCGGGTCTCTTTGACGAAGGCGTCCGGCAGGCCGGCCACGCGCTCCGGCGCGCCCGCGAAGAACAACGCGGCGGAATCGAGCTCTTCCAATTCCACACCGTAGCTGAGGCGGCGCGCTCCCGGCCGTGCGGTGGGCGGCCGCAGCACGGCCTGGCCGTTCTCTACCGGCAGCAGTTTCGGGCGGCCTTCCGGATCGAACCAGGCCTTGCCGTCGAATTCCGTCATGGCGCCGCCGCGCCATTTGAGCGGCTCAGCCGACTGGTTCACGTACATCGAAACGTGCATCACCGTTCGCGAGCTGGTCTTGAGCTCCCCAATCTCCCCCAACGTGACCTGGTCGGACAATCCCGGAATGAAAATGCGGTGCGAGATCAGGCGCGAAAATGCCGCGTCGGCCGTGCGCGGCAGCACGAAGAACATCCCCGCCGTCAGAACCAGAATGCCCGCCGTAGCCCACACCGTGACCAATGCCAGCCTCCCGTGGAATCCCTTCAGCCCGCGGCGTGCCGTGGTCGCCGAGCGCTCGACAGTCCGCCGGATCTCCGCACTCATCAGCGTGGCGATGGCGAACGTCAGGTAGAGCGCCAGAAAAACGAAGAAATTGAAATTGATCGAGAGAAGCGCCGCCGCCAGCAATTCCAGGAACGCGATCAAGGCGACGAATAGGTAGTCCCGGTTGGTGCGCGCGGTCAGGATCTTGATCACCACCAGGAAAAAGACCAGGTGCACCGTCGCGAAGAGGAAATCGCGCGAGAGCACGAAATAGTCCAGCGCAAAGAACGCCGTGTAACCCAGGCCGATGAGCGTGGCCACCCGTCCGCTGAAATTCAGCCGCACCCAGCCCCAGACCATCAGCCCGCGCAACACCAGACCGGCCGCCGTCAGCACGATGGCCGGCCCATCCAGGTAACCCGAGCCCGCCACCGCCAGGTACCCGCTGGCCACCAGCCCCAGCAGGGCGAACTGGAAAAAGCGTTCGATGGATTGGTGTCCGCGGAGCCCGGCTCCCGCTTCCGGCCGCAACATGCAACCATTTTACAGCCGATGCCGGTCCGCTATACTACGGCAGGAATGCTCCCTGCCGCGGAGGTGACCCATCTGGGCCCGGTGTTCGAAGCTTCTCGGGCGCTCGACCATTGGATCGCCGGTCATTGTCCGGACTCCCTCTACGTCGGCACTTTCTGGGCGCTGTGTCTGAGCCCGCTCGTGCTGGCGATGCTGGCCGTGGCGGTCCGGCCCGCCCGCCCGCGGGGCCACGGGCGGCCGCCTCTATTCCTGGCTCTGATGCTAGGAGCCCTCCTGCTCGCCCGCCTGCCCTTGATGTGCTACGACCGCTTCAATCCCGATGAGGCCTTCCTGCTGGCCTCCGCCATGCGCGTGCCCCTCGATCCGGTGGCCTACCGCTCCTTCGATGCCATGACCAGCGGCCCGCTCAATGTCTATGTGCAATCCATCCCGGCCTGGTTCGGCGCGCCATTGACCTACGTTACGTCGCGCCTCACCGGCACGCTGCTGGTCTTTGGCACCCTGGCCTTCCTTTGGCTCACCTACCGGCGCATCCTCGGCGAACGCGCCGGCTCCCTCGCGCTGATGCCCTCGTTCTGCTTTTACTTCTTCGCCTGGGACGCCGATTTTACGCACTGTTCGAGCGAACACGTGGCCATCTTCCTCAGCGCGGCGGCCCTCTGTCTGCTGGCAGGCGAGTATCGGGCCGCAAACGCGCCCGGTCTGTGGCGCATCGCGCTCGCGGGAATTGTGGCCGGCTCCATGCTGTTTGCCAAGTTGCAGGCGCTGCCGGTCGAAGCCGCCATCCTCGCCATCGCGGCGGTGCTTGCCTGGCGCAAATCGCGGCGGACGGCGGCCCTGGTCGCGCTCGCCGGCGGCGCCGCGCTCGTACCGGCAGCTTTTCTGGCGATGTTCCACCAGTGCGGTGTGCTGCCCTATTTCTGGATTACCTACTTCCGCAAGAACGTCGCCTATACCGGAGCGGCCTCATCATCGGCCGCCGGCAGAATTGAGAGCGCCTGGAACCTGCTGTTTCACCTCAGCAATCTGGGAGCCTACGAGCTGGCCCTGCTGGCGGTCTGGGCGGCTGGATTGGCCACCGCCGCAGCCCTGGTCAAAGGGGGACAGGCGCTTCCGCCTGCCCAGCCCTGGTGGTCGAGACCAGATCTTCGCCCACCCGCCGAGTTGGCTCTGGCATCCTGGCTGCTCCTCGCGGCCGGCTTCACCGCCGTGGCCGCGCCGGGCCGGGAGTTCATGCACTATGAGCTCTTTCTGGTGGTGCCTTCCGGGCTCGTCACCGCGTCGTCCTTCCTATGGATTCGGACCTGGTTCCGGCTCCAAACCCACGCGCCGCGCGCCGCGGTCCGGTTGGAGCGCCCCGCAGTGGCCTGTTTCGTCCTGTTCACCTGCCTCGTGCCAACGGCCCTGCGCGCCCACATCGACGACGCCTGGGATGCCGGATCCTTTTCCGCCGCCGCGCCCTTACCCACCGCTATCCGGCGCTACGCATCGGACCGCGATACGGTTGTAGTCTGGGGATGGCGCTCGGGCTTGTACGTCGCGAGCGGCCGCGCTCCCGGCACGCGCTTCGCCGATTCTTTACTGCAGATCGAACCCGCCGCCTACCAGCAGTATTACCGCGACGTTTATCTGAGCGATTTCCGGCGCTCCAAACCAGCCCTCTTCGTGGACGCCGTAGGCCCCGGCGGCTTCACCTATACCGATCGTTCCCAGGCCGGATACGAAACCTTTGAGGAACTGCGCCAGACCGTAGCGCGCGACTACCACCAGGCTGCCGAGATCGACGGCGTGCGCCTCTTCGTGCGGAACGACCGGGCTCGACTACTCGGCCCGCCGCTTCTGATCCCGCCGCAGTTTCGCCGCCGCGCGCCGCATGGCGGCAACGTAGGTGTCGCTCTCCGCTACCCTACGCCGACACGCTTCACAGATTAGCAGGTGCTCTTCGATTTGTTCCGCCTCTTCGTCGGAAAGCGTCCCCATCGCATACCGTTCGGACGCTTCTTCGTCGAAGTGACAATCGGATTCCGCCGCCATAACCAGCATCTATTGTGAACCAGTCGGTCCTCTACGTAAAGGTGCCTTGGCGGCGGAAAAATTCTCAGATTCCTGGATGGCGTAATGGACTGGATCTCACTCCAGCGGCAGGAATCCGTGGCGCCGCGCCAGCCTCGCTCGTCCGAGTTCGCCGAACCGTTCCTTGGCGCGGGACTTGGTGAGCCGGAACTGGGTAGCACTCAGGCCCATCTCCTGGCAAATCTCGGCGGGCGACTGCTCCTTCAGATAGAAGCGGACCAGCACTTCGCGGTCGCGCTGGGGAAGGCTCTGTAACACGCGGTGCGCCACAGCGGCATGCTCCCGCTCAATCGCCTGGCGCTCGGGGTCCGGATGGCGATCCGAAACAACCGCCCCCAGGCTCGGGTCGATCTGCCGGCGGCGCTGCTCCACCACGGCTTCGATCTGCGCCGCCACCTGCCGCCGCACCACCGTCCGCACGTAACCCATCAGCCGCTCCGGTTCGCGCAGTTCGCCCCTGCAGATGGATTGGGTGATCGTGAGAAAGGCTTCATGCACCCGGTCATCCAGATCCTGCGGCCCCAGTTGCCGGCAAAGATAGAAGCGGATTCCCGTGGTGAAGACACTATACATCTCCTCCATCGCGGAGGCATCGCCCGATTGGATTCGTTTCACAAGGCGGGACCAGCACTGTCCCGCCGACGGCACACCGGCCGGTACCGAGGAACCAGATAGTTGCGCGTTGATCATGTGTTTGCAGCCAAGACGCGTTCTTTGCCGTTGGGCTGGCGCTCTGCGGAACCAGTGGCGTCGGCCGAAATTGGGTGGCAGCAGCGCAGCGTCGGCGGCCGAGAAATGCCACTTTGGGAATACTCTTTTGGAGACCTATCCTGTGAAGAATATTACCAGGATTACCGGTACAATCAATACCCCTAAAAAGCGGGTATTACGGTATAACTCGTGCGGGCGTAGAGCTTTACCACAGATCGGAATATCCCTATTCCTAGGAAAATAAACGATACGAATTCTTTTCTGCATTTGTTCGCCAAAACTCTGCCGCGTGACGGGAATTTGGCACCGAGTTGCGCTTCCACGCACTGATTCCAAGGCGCTCCCGGGTGGCAGCCGATCTGCTATACAAGCGAATAGCATGCTGGATCGGCTGGCCGGACAACTCGAACACTACATGGACCTGCTGAGCGCGCGGCAGAAACTGGTGGCTTCCAACATTGCCAACGCCGACACGCCCGGATACCAGACCCGCGACATCGACTTCCAATCGGAGTTCCAGAGCGCCCTCGGTGGGCCGCCGCAGACGGTTGAGGCGACCGGCCTGCAAATGAAGAACGACGGCAACAACGTCAATCTGGACCGCGAGTCGCGGCTGCTGGCGGAAAACGCGTTGCGCTTCAACGTGGCGTCGAGCCTGATGAAGATCCAGATTCAGACGGTACGCTCGGCGATCAAGGAAGGGCAGGGCTCATGAGCCTCTTTGCTGCGTTGTCGGTGGGAGCCTCGGGAATGGCGGCGCAGCGCGCCCGCGCCGAACTGCTGGTGGAGAACCTGGCCAACGCGGAGACCACGCGCACGCCGGAAGGCGGCCCCTATCGCCGCAAGGACGCCGTGTTCGAAAGCACCTCCGTGGATTCGCCGTTTTCATCGGTCTTCGACGCGCAATTGCACTCAATCGGCGGCGTAGCGGTAGCCGACGTGATCACCGATACCAGCGATCCGGAGCGCCGCTATCTGCCCGGACACCCGGACGCAGACAAGGACGGCTACGTGGCGTTTCCCCATGTCAATCCGGCCGAAGACATGGTGGATTTGATGGGTGCGGCGCGTACCTATGAAGCCAACGTCGCGGCCATCGGCGCCGTAAAGGACATGATCCAGCGGTCCATCGACCTGCTGCACTGACGGTAAGCTATGACCGCGCCCATTCTTCCGGTTTCTTCGACCACCATCGCGGGCACCATTCGCCCGGCCGGCGGACCGGGCGGGAGCGGTGGCTTTCAGGACGTATTCGCCAGCGCCATCCAGCAGGTGGAGAGTATGGGGCAGGAGGCTTCGGCTTCCGTGGAGCGCTTCCTCTCCGGCGAAGGCGAGGAGTTGCACACCACGGTTCTGGCCACCCAACGCGCGGAGTTGGCCTTCGAGATGTTCCTGCAGGCGCGCAATAAAGTGGTGAGCGCCTACCAGGAAATCATGCGCATGCAGGTGTGAACGCCTCAGGTTTTCGGCGCCTGCCGCCGATGTAAGGAGAGAGCGAAGCGACTCGCGGCACTGTAAAGCGCCATGAAAACAATCCTGGCCAACCTCTCGCTGCGTCAGCGGATCACCATTGCGTTGGTGATCCTGCTGGCCGGCGGGGGCGTCTACGAACTGATCCAATACCAGCAGGAAGCCGATTTCCGGCCGCTCTTCACGGGCATCGCGCCCGATGACGCCGGCGGCATCGTACAGAAGCTCAAAGAAAGCGGCGTGGAATACCGTCTGGGCGAGAGCAATGGTTCCATCCTGGTGCCCTCCGCGCGCCTGGCCGAGCTGCGGATCGCGATGGCCTCCGCCGGGTTGCCCAAGACCGGCCGCATCGGCTTCGAACTCTTCGACAAGGTCAACCTCGGCGCCACCGAGTTTACCGAACACGTCAACTACCGGCGCGCGCTCGAAGGCGAGCTGGAGCGCTCCGTGATGTCGCTCGAAGAGGTGGAACAGGCGCGCGTCCACATCACCTTCCCCAAAGACTCGGTCTTCCTGGACGCGCAACAGCCGGCCAAGGCCAGCGTGCTGGTAAAACTGCGCCCGCAGGCCCGCCTCGCGCCGCAAAATGTGCTGGCCATCAACCACCTGGTGGCCGCCGCAGTGGAAGGTCTGTCGCCCGACGCCATCTCCGTCCTCGACATGAACGGCAATCTCCTGGGACGCCCCAAAACGGCCGGCCCACTGGACGGCCCGGAACCCTCCGGAGCCGCCCTGGAATATCGCCACCAGTTGGAAACGGATCTGCTCTCCAAGATCAACTCCACACTCGAGCCGCTGCTGGGAACCGAAAAATTCCGCGCCGGCGTGTCGGTGGAATGCGACTTCACGGGCGGCGAGCAGAGCGAGGAAATCTTCGACCCGGCGCGTTCCGTCATGACCACTTCGCAGCGCACCGAGGACTCGACCGGGGCGGCCAACTCGAGCGGCGTGCCGGGAACCGCGTCCACTCTGCCGCGCCCCACGTCGCGGCCCTCCGGCAGCTCCAATCGCGTTTCGCGCACCACCGAGAACATCGCCTACCAATCCAGCCGCACCGTGAAGAAGACCCGCATGCCCGCGGGCATCGTGAAGAAGATGTCGCTGGCGGTGCTGGTGGACCAGACGGTCACCTGGGAGAAGGAGCCGAAGGGCTACAAAAAGGTGCTGGTGCCGCCGGCGCCCGAAACCCTCAAAATCATCCGCGAACAGGTGGCCGGGGTCACCGGCTTCAACCAGGACCGGGGCGACCAACTGACCATCGACACGCTGCCGTTCGAAAGCACCCTGCTGCTGGAGTCCCCGGATGCCGTAAGTTCCAGGCCCGCGGCCCCAGCGGCGCCCGCCGCATTCGTCCTGAAGTGGGACCGCAAGACGTTGATGACGGGTGGCGGCGCGCTGGCCGCCGTGCTGGTGCTCGGATTCCTCCTTCTCAAGCTGGCCCGGCGCGGCCAGACCTCGGGCTCGGTCGAAGTCACCGGCCCGGCTGAGCTGCCGCGAGGCGCCGCCGCTCCGGCCGGCCTGCCGGGATCCAACATCGAGCAGCAACTGGAGTCGCAGTTGGCGGAACGCGATGCCCTGCAGCAGAAGATGGACGCTCAGGCGCTGAACTCCCTGAAGCTCGCGCCGGTCATCACCAAGAAGGCCGAAGTGCTAGCCAAGCACCTGCGCGAAAAGATCACCAAGGATCCGGACATCTCGGCGCAAATCCTGCGCACCTGGATCCGCGAGGAAGAGTCGTGATACCCGGGGATCGCGTGCCATGATTCTCAACACCACCAAGGAAGAAGCCATCCCCGGTCTGCGCAAGGCTGCGATGCTGCTGGTTGTGCTGGGTGAGCAGTCGAGCGCCGACCTTTTGCAGCAGCTCTCGGAAGAGGACGTCCAAAAGGTCAGCCGGGAGGTGGCCCGCATCACGGCTATTTCCGGAGAACAGTCCGAGAACGTCCTGCAGGAATACCACCACCTGGCGACGGCCGGGGACTACGTGGCTCGCGGCGGCGTCGACTACGCCCGCAAATTGCTGATGCGCGCTTTCAACCCGGACATCGCCAAGCGGCTGCTGGACCGCCTCACCAAGGCCCTGGGCTCGGAGGCGGCCTCCTTCGATGCCATTCAGAAGGCCGATCCGCAGCAACTCGCCAAGTTCATTCACAACGAACATCCGCAGACCATCGCCCTGGTGCTCTCCCACCTGAACTCCACGCAGGCCGCCGCCCTGCTGAATTCCCTGCCGCCCGGCCTCCGCTCGGACGTGGCCCAGCGCATGGCCAGCCTGGACCAGATTTCGCCGGAGGTGATTCTGAAGATCGCCGGCGTGATCGGCCAGAAGCTCAAAACGTTGGGCGAGTTCAGCCGCGAATCCTATGGCGGCGTGCGCGCCGTGGCGGAGATGCTCAACCGGCTGGATTCGACTTCGAGCCGCGAGATCCTCACCCACATCGACCAGCAGGACACCAACCTGGCGGAAACGATCCGGCACCTGATGTTCGTCTTCGAGGACCTGTTGCTGATCGATCCGATGGGCCTCAAGGAAGTGCTGTCCAAAGTGGACCGCAAGGTGCTAACGGTGGCGCTCAAGGGCACCAGCGAACAGCTCCGCACTCAGATCCTGAGTTCCATGTCGCAGCGCGGCGCGGACATGTTGCGGGAAGATATGGAAGCCCTCGGCCCCATCAAGATTAAGGACGTGGAGGCGGCGCAGCAGCAGATCATTGCGGTGGTCCGGCAGTTGGAATCGGAAGGAGTCTTGAGCCTCAAGGGCACGGTCGGGGAACAATATGTCGTCTAAGATCGTGCTGGCCGATGCCTCTGCGGCGGCGGACCCGGTGGTCTGGCGGCAGGTGCAGCCGGGAGCGGTGGCAGGCTCGCCCGGTGGCGAAGCNNGAACCCTCGACCGGCTGGCGCAGAGCATCCAGGAGCTGGCGGGATGGCGCGCCCGGCTGCGGCACGACGCGGAAGCCGACCTGGTGCAACTGGCGGTCCAGATCGCGCGCCGCGTGATACGGCGCGAAATCGCCGTCGATCCGGATGCCCTCCGCGGTCTGGTGACGGCCGCGCTCGAAAAACTGCAAGGCCAGGATATCTCGCGCGTCAAAGTTCATCCGTCGCACGCCGCCCTGCTGGCGGCTTGTCTGAAACAGGCGTCCGGCGGAAACACGGTGGAAGTGGTGGCCGATGCCTCGCGCGAGCCCGGCACCGTGATCTTTGAGACCGCCCGCGGCAATCTCGACGCCTCCGTCGACGCCCAGTTGCAGGAGATCGAACGGGGCCTCGTAGACCGCCTGCGGAAACAACCATGAACCAGGCGATCTCGCTCGCTCCCTATCTCGCCGAACTGGATCGCATCGTTTCGTTCCGCTTTACCGGGCAGGTGACCGAAGTGGTCGGCCTGCTCGTCGAATCGCGCGGGCCAAGCGCCGCCATCGGCGACTTTTGCGAAGTCCTCACCTCCGCCGGACGGCGCATCCGCACCCAGGTGATCGGATTCCGCGAGGGCCGCGTGCTCTCCATGCCGCTTGAAGAAACCGACGGCTTGCAATTGGGCGACGCCGTCACCGCGCGCGGTGAAGACGCCCGTGTCGAAGTGGGTCCCGGCTTGTTGGGCCGCGTCATCGACGGCTTCGGCCGGCCCATCGACGGCGGCCCCGCGCTCGAAGTCCGCGACACCTACAACCTCTACGGCGAGCCCACCAATCCGCTCCACCGCGAGCACATCACCCAACCGCTGGTCACCGGCATCCGCGCCATCGACGCCCTGCTGCCCTGCGGAAAAGGGCAGCGCATCGGCATCTTCGGCGGCAGCGGCGTCGGCAAGAGCACCTTGCTCGGCTCCATGTCGCGCCACAATTCCGCCGACGTCACGGTCATCGGCATGATCGGCGAGCGCAACCGCGAAGTGCGCGGCTTCCTCGAAAACGAGCTGGGGCCGGAAGGCCGGAAACACTCCGTGGTGGTATGCGCCACCTCCGAGCGGCCGGCGCCGCTGCGCGTGCGGGCCTGCTTTGTGGCGCTGGCGGTGGCCGAGTATTTCCGCGACCAGGGCGCCAGCGTCCTGCTGGTGATGGATTCGGTCACGCGCCTGGCCATGGCCCAGCGCGAGATCGGCCTGGCCGCGGGCGAGCCTCCCAGCCAGAAGGGCTACACTCCCTCGGTCTTCAACCTGCTGCCCCGCGTGCTCGAACGCGCCGGCAATTTCCGGTGCGGCTCCATCACCGGCTTCTTCACCGTGCTGGTGGAGGGAGACGACTTCAACGAACCCATCGCCGACGCTGTCCGCGCCATCCTCGACGGCCACATCATCCTCTCGCGCCAGCTCGCCGCCCAGGGCCACTATCCGGCCATCGATATTCTGCAATCGGTGAGCCGCCTCACGTCGGCCATCGCCACCACCGAACAGAAGGCAGGCGCGCAGCGTTTGCGCCAAACCCTATCCGCCTACCGCGATGCCGAGGACCTCATCCAGTTGGGCGCTTACGTGGCCGGCTCCAACGCCGTGCTCGATGCCGGCATCCGGCTGCGTCCGGAGCTGTTGGACTTTCTGCGGCAGGACCACATGGCCACTTCGCCGATCCAAGAGACCCTGGCACGCCTGGCCGATCTGTCGGCGCAGCTCGAGCCCGGCGCGCAGCGCCTTCCAGCCAAAGCCGATTCCAAACGATGACCAACTTTCGATTCCCCCTGCAAAAGGTTCTCGATTGGCGCCAGACCCAGCTTGAACTCGCGGAAGCCCGGTTCCAGCAGCAGATGGGCGCGCTGGCAGCCATAGAACACGCCTACGCCGAAATGGAAGCCTCCGGGATCCGCGCGGAAATGGAAGTGCGCCGCTGGGATCCGCTGGCGGGCCGCGACCTGGCCGCCCTGGGCCGCTTCCGGCTGCTGGTCCAGTCGCGCGAAAAGCAGATCGCCCTCCAGCGCGCCGAGTGCCAGCGCGAAGTGTCCGTTCGCAAGTCGGCCATGCTCGAAGCCCGCCGCCGCTGCCGCCTGCTG
>PLZX01000033.1 GCA_003152325.1 Bryobacterales bacterium
CAGGACCAGCCAAGCTCTTGTCATTGATATATAGTGGTCTGCGCCGCCAAAACTCTCAGAGAATAAAATAGGGGTGGCTCGCGCGCCCTAATCCGCTTCTATCCCTTCGCGGCCCGCCCAGTTGGCGCCCAGGAAGTGACGGTTCATGAGCGCGATGTTTTCCAGCTTGATGCCTTTGGGGCACACGGCTTCGCACTCGCCCATGTTGGTGCAGCTTCCGAAGATTTCCTGGTTGGCTTGCGCCACCATGGCGGTGACCCGCCGCTCGCGCTCCGGCTGGCCCTGCGGCAGCAGGCCCAGGTGCGCAATCTTCGCCGAGACGAACAGCGACGCCGAAGCGTTCGGACACATGGCGACGCACGCGCCGCAGCCGATGCACGCCGCGGCATCCATGGAGCGCTCGGCGTTGTCCTTGGGAACCAGCACGGCGTTGCCATCCGGCGCGCTGCCGGTGGCCACCGAAATGAAACCGCCCGCGGCGATGATGCGGTCGAACGCGGTGCGGTCCACCACCAGATCCTTGACCACCGGGAAGGCCTTGGCGCGCCACGGCTCCAGGTACAATTCGTCGCCGTCTTTAAAATGCCGCATGTGGAGCTGGCACAGCGTGGTCTCGGGCAGCGGACCGTGCGCCACGCCGTTCACCATGCAGCCGCACATGCCGCAGATGCCCTCGCGGCAATCGTGGTCGAACGCCACCGGGTCTTCGTCCTTGGTGATGAGATCCTCGTTCAGGACGTCGAGCATCTCCAGGAACGACATGTGCTCGCTCACGTTCGGCAATTCGTAACGGACCATGCGGCCCTTGTCACTCGCGTTGCGCTGCCGCCAGATATGGAGTGTGATTCGCATTACTTGTAGCTCCGTTGCGTGGGATGCACGTAGTCAAAGGTGAGCGGCTCTTTGTGCAGCACGGGCGCATGGCCCACACCGCGGAACTCCCAGGCGGCGGCGTAGGAGTAGTGATCGTCGTCGCGGGCAGCTTCCCCTTCCGGCGTCTGGTACTCCTCGCGGAAGTGGCCGCCGCAGGATTCATTGCGCTCCAGCGCGTCCAGGCACATCAATTCGGCCAGCTCGAAGAAATCGGCCACGCGGCCTGCCTTTTCGAGCGACTGGTTGAGCTCCTCACCGGTGCCCAGCACCTTCACATCCTTCCAGAACCGCTCGCGCATCTCGGGAATCTGCGAGAGCGCGTGCTTCAATCCCTGGGCCGTACGGCCCATCCCGCAATACTCCCACAGGAGTTTGCCCAATTCCCGATGGCAGGCATCCACCGAGCGCGTGCCCTTGGCCCCGAGCAGCCGCGCGGTGATCGCAGCCACCTCCTGCTCGGCCTGGCGCACGGCGGCGTGCGCCGCTTCCACTTTGGGGAACTTGTTGGACGCCAGGTAATCGCCGATGGTGTTGGGCAGGACGAAGTAGCCGTCCGCCAGTCCCTGCATCAGAGCGCTCGCGCCCAGCCGGTTGGCGCCGTGATCGGAGAAATTGGCCTCGCCAATCACGTACAGCCCCGGGATGTTGGACATCAGGTTGTAGTCCACCCACAGCCCGCCCATGGTGTAGTGCATGGCCGGGAAGATGCGCATGGGCGCCTGATAAGGATCTTCGCCGGTGATCCGGTTGTACATGTCGATCAGGTTGCCGTAGCGTTCCTTGATGACGTTCTGGCCCAGGCGCGCGATGGAGTCGCGGAGATCGAGATACACGGCCAGGCCAGTCTCGCCCACGCCGCGGCCTTCGTCGCAGACCGCTTTGGCGTTGCGCGAGGCCACGTCGCGCGGCACCAGGTTGCCGAAGCTCGGGTACTTGCGTTCCAGGAAATAGTCGCGCTCGCCTTCCGGAATTTCGCTCGCCTTCCGCTTGTCGCCCTTCTTGGCGGGCACCCACACGCGGCCGTCGTTGCGCAGCGATTCGCTCATCAGCGTCAGCTTGGATTGATACTCGCCGGACACCGGAATACACGTCGGATGAATCTGCGTGAAGCACGGGTTCGCGAACAGCGCGCCGCGCTTGTGCGCCCGCCAGATGGCCGTCGCATTGCAGCCCTTGGCGTTGGTGGAAAGATAAAAGACGTTGCCGTATCCGCCCGTGCCCAGCACCACGGCGTCGGCGATGTGCGATTCAACCTTGCCGGTGAGCAGGTCGCGCGTGACAATTCCACGCGCGTGGCCGTCGATCACAATCAGATCGAGCATTTCCGAGCGCGGGTGCATCTTCACCGTGCCGGCGCCGATCTGCCGCTCCAGCGCCTGGTACGCTCCCAGCAGCAACTGCTGGCCGGTCTGCCCCCTGGCGTAAAACGTGCGCGACACCTGCGCCCCGCCGAACGACCGATTGTCCAGATAGCCGGAATACTCGCGCGCAAACGGCACGCCCTGCCCTACGCACTGGTCGATGATGTTGAGGCTGATCCCGGCCAGCCGGTAGACGTTCGATTCGCGCGCACGGAAATCCCCACCCTTTACGGTGTCGTAGAACAGGCGGTAAACGCTGTCGCCGTCGTTATGATAATTCTTGGCGGCATTGATGCCGCCCTGCGCCGCAATGCTATGCGCGCGGCGCGGCGAATCCTGGAAGCAGAAACATTCGACGTTGTAACCCAGCTCCCCCAGGGTGGCCGCGGTGGATCCGCCTGCCAGGCCGGATCCCACTACGATCACCGTGTACTTGCGCTTGTTGGCCGGATTCACCAGCTTGAGATTGAAGCAATGCCGTTCCCATCGCGTCTCGATCGGCCCCGTGGGGCACTTCGAATCCAGTTCCATGCCGTGTCCTTAATTAATTGTCAACAAGCCGGTCATCACCGCAATCGGAATCGAGCAGTTGCCGATCGCGATCAGGATGGCTAGCACGGCCGATGCCTTCTTCAGCCAGCGCGTGTACCGCGGGTGGCTGACGCCCAGCGATTGGCACATGCTCCAAATGCCGTGGTACAGGTGCATGCACAGCAGAATCATGGCGAAAATGTAAAACGCCGAAACTCCGTAGTTCTGGAATCCTGCAATCACATTGGCGCGCACGTTCGGTTGATTCAGTCCGAGCTCCGGCGCGAGCGGCATCACCGCCCCCACCGTCAAATGCAGCACGTGGTAAATGACGAAGGCCGCTACAATCGGCCCGCTCCACACCATGGTGCGGGCGGCATAGGAGGCCGGCACGTCGTCCTTCTTTACGTATGCGATGGGCCGCGCGGCGCGGTTCTGAAAGAACAGTTGCACCGCGGCCGTAATGTGCAGAATCACCGCCAGCAGCAGCACCGTGCGCGCTCCCCACAGCAGACCGGCGTTGGCCGGGTTGTGCAGGAAGGCCGCGTAGATATTAATCTGGTTGGGATTCGAAGAATAAATCTGGAGATTGCCCAGCATGTGGGCCAGGACATACCCGACCAGCATGAACCCCGTGATGGCCATCACGGCTTTCTTGCCGATGGGCGCTTCGTAAAAGCGCACGGCCCAACCGACGGGATTAACTACAGCAGCACTCATGGTGGAAGTTCCTAATTCGGGGCGAATTGGCATTCGCCAGCGTTGCGGGACACAGCACCCACACAATAGAATACAACAGGTCGGAAAATATGAAGAGACGCGCCGCCGGCGCCGGCTCTCATCACTTCCCCTTCAGTTCCAGGATGGTGAAGGAGTAGGGCGGAAACTCGCGCGTGAAACTGCTTCCCAATCCGTCCACGCTGGTGGTGACGGGGACGATTTTGGTGGGCTCCGCACAAGGCGGCCGGCGTAAGCTTGCTTCTCCTGAACATACCTTGGGTTTACCATATCGATCCGGCACCGGGTGATCTTTGCGGAAGAGGTATGGAGGAGGCCGCTCAAACTGTCGATCAGTACACCGAGGAAAAGCAGGATGAGAACTGACATGCCGGTGCGCGAGGTGCCTGAGAATGCCTGCACCGAAAGTCCCCCCGCACCAAGACTCTGGGAGCCCCTCGTCCGGCCCGCGCCGCTGCTGGACGTGATGATGGAACAAGTCGCCTATCTGGCCGGCCACGCAGTGGAAGCCTGTCCTGCTGGATGCCCCGACTGCTTACGGCTGGAACAGGTCAAGCGCTGGCTGCTCGCGCCCTTTCGCTAAGCGCGGAGCCACTCAAGCTCCCGCCTTCCCCTCAACTGCGCCTCCGCTCAGGACGCGGCGGTACAGCCTCTCGTAGGATTCTTGCATTTTCGCGACCCCGAATTCGCGTTCGGCAATTTCATACGCGGCCTGACCCACTGCCGCGAGGTCGCTGGCTGCTGCCCGCCGTAGCGCCTCCGCCAGGTTCGACGGATTCCCGGGCTCGGCAAACCACGCCGCGGTTCCTTCCGGAGCCACCTCCGCCACCCCGCCCACGCGCGTCGAAACGATCGGCAGCCCCGCCGCCATCGCTTCCAGAATCACCAGCGGCAACCCCTCGCTGATGGAAGAAAGCACAAACACATCCATGTTCCGCAGCACTTCCGCCGGGTTTTCCGCCGGACCTCGGAAGTGCACGCGCTCGCCCATTCCCATCGCCGCAATGCGGTTCTCCAACTCCGGCTGCAATTCGCCGTATCCCCAAATCTCCAGCTCCGCTTCCGGGAGTTCCTGCGCAATCCTGCCGAATGCTTCCAGCAGATCCTGGTGCGCCTTGGCTCTTACGCAGCGTCCGATCGTTCCGAAACGCAGCTTCGGTCTCCGGCTTCCCGGAGCCGCGCGAAACGCCTGAAATTTCTCCACGGGGATTCCATTCAAGATGACGCTGCTTTTCCCCTCCGGGGCGACCCCTTTGGCCGCGTAGTATTGCCGCCCGTACTCGCACACAAACACCACCGCCTTCGTCAGCGGCAACACCCTCTGAAAATTGACTTCCTGCCGCGGCGAGGAGTGTAGCGCCAGCCCGTGCCTGGTGTTCACCACTGCCGCTCCCGCCAGTTTCCCGGCCAGCGCACCATAGGGATGCACGGAAGCGTTGTGAGTATGTACGATGTGGACCCCGTCGGCACGCAGTTGACGCGCCATCCGCAAGATCGGTCCCGCCCGAGCGCCCTTCTTCTTGTGGAACGCGACCACCGGTATCCCCACGGCGCGTGCTTCCTTTTCGAGGGCCCCCGGCTCGAACAGCGTGAAGATCGCGGAGAGATGCCCGGCTTTCCGATGGGCAATGGCCAGGTTCAGTGCCATCGTCTCGAGCCCGCCCACCGCGAGCGTCTCGACGATTTGCACGATCCGAAGCGCCGGCGCCGGCACGCTCAAATGCACACCAGGAGCGGCTGCCAGGAGGAGCCTCGCGTCGTCATTTGAGTAATACTAGTACCAACAATGTAAAATGCTTCCATTGACAAATACCTCAACCCTATGTAACGCTTGTCCCATCATAGCCGGGAAGCGTCTCTGAGGACGCGTGACGGGGTGCGCCATAATGTCTATAGATGCCGTTTTGAGACGATGTGCTCGAAAGGCACTCACCAACTGACCGTACATGTCAGCGCCACAATTTTGCCAAAACAGTTATGGGCCCGAATGTCACGGTAAACTCGGTTCTTGAGCTGGAGAGTCGTCTTTTGAGCTTCACGGCACACAGAAATCCCGCCCTGAAATTCTCACGGTCGGCGTTTCTCATCACGATCGACACCGAAGGCGACAACATGTGGGCGTATCCGAAGACGCTCACCACGGAGAATGCCGGATATTTGGGCCGCTTCCAGTCGCTATGTGAGCGCTACGGGTTCAAGCCGACGTACCTCACGGACTACGAGATGGTGATGTGTCCGGCCTACAGGGAGTTCGCCCGGGACGCGATCCGGCGTGGGGCCGCCGAGGTTGGAATGCACCTGCACGCCTGGAACTCCCCGCCGGCCGTGCCTCTGACCGCTAATGACTATCAATTCGGACCCTATCTGATCGAATATCCCGAATCGGTCATGCGCGAGAAGGTTCACGTCCTCACCGGCCTTCTGGAAGAGCACTTCCAGATGACCCCGGTAAGCCACCGGGCGGGAAGGTGGGCATTCAATGAGATCTATGCGCGGATTCTCGTCGAGCACGGGTACCGGGTTGACTGTTCTGTAGCGCCGAGCGTTTCGTACCGGAAGAATCCGGGGAACCCCACTGGCGTGGGGGGGACCGACTACACGCAGTTCCCGGCATTGCCGTATTTCCTGAATTTGCAGAACATCCGCGAGGCGGGAGATTCGACCTTGCTTGAACTGCCGGTGACCATCATGGATTTGCGGCCTTCATGGGCTAAGCGAATCCCCACGGGTTCGCTGCCGGGGCGCCTGGTAAACCGTCTTCGTCCGTCGGTAGCCTGGCTGCGCCCCACGGGGAAGAATCTGAAAGCGATGTTGCGAGTAGTCCGCAGTGCAGTCCACGAACAGCGTCCCTGCGTGGAATTCATGCTGCACTCCTCGGAGTTCATGCCGGGCGGGAGCCCGACGTTTTCGACCGAGCGGGAAATCGACCTGCTGTACGCACACCTGGATGAATTGTTTGCCGAGTCGAGCCGGTTCTTCGCCGGCGCCACGCTGGCCGAGTTTCGTGACGCCGTGGTGCCCCAAGAAGAAAGCCCCGCAGATTCCCACTCTTGAAGCTACGGAGCCGGTTCCGTAGACAACAGGCTCAGGCAGCGGTCTAGAATGGACTGGAAGCGCACGGGCAAGCGCCGCCCGATGAGCCGCAAGCGCTTGCCATCGGTGGGGCTGATGGCGCCCGTAAGCCGAAGCGCGCCCAACCATCCCAACGCTCCCGTGACGATCGACAGGGCAAGTCCCAGGTAACCCGAAATCGGGACGACGTGCTGAACCAGCAAGACCAGTCCCGCCATGAGCGCGCCGGAAAGAGCGATCCTCCCGAATTCTCCCAGCCGTAAGTCCTTTTCGTAGTAGCGATAGACCCAAACCCAGAGGAGGACGGCTGCCAGGGTTTGGGCCGTGCCATTGGCCAGCGTGGCGCCCACCGCTCCATATCCAGGCGTCAGCAGGAAATCCAACCCGATGTCCACCGCTCCGCAAATACAGCCGATCCAGATCAGAAAGCCCTGCTTTTCGACGGTCTGGAGCAACAGCGTGGGCGCTAAGTTCAAAGCCTTCGGAATCGCCAGAAGGGCCGCCAGCGTCAGCACCGGGATCATGGTTTGAAACTCCGCCTTATAGGCCAGGGTGATGAATGGCTTGCTGATGCATGCCATGCCCACCAGCAACGGCAGCGCCACCAGAAACCCGTATCGGGCCCCGCTGATCATGATTTCCCGAACCCGTTCTTCGTCCCGGCCGAACTGCGCCATCATGGTGGCGCCCAGAGAACCGGCGAACGCATTCGGCAGCATCAGGAGCTTATCCGTAAAGCCGAAGGAAATTCCAAATAAAGCGACTTGTCCGACGTCGGAATTCATCCAATGGAGGATCAGGATGTCCGAGCGGTCCCAGACGACGATATTCAGCACCATCAGAACCAGCCCCCGTCCGGAGTAGGAGTGCATTCGCTTCTTCAGCTCCGGCGATATGGTGCCAGTGGGTAGAGGGGCCAGCCAGCGGCGCACGGAGTACAACTTGCCGACGGCTTCCACGGTGGAGCCCAACGCGAAGCTGCAGGCGATGCCCCTCAAACCCCAGCCCATCCAGAGACTGAATAAGGTCAGCGCGACACCGATAGCGCCGCCCAGCAGCGCAGGCCCGGTATTCCGCCGCAGCCTCTCACCTGCCATGTTCGCTTGGGAAGGAATGTAAGCGACCATGCGAGGCGCCATGCACATCACCAGGACCGCCGACACCAGGCGATAGCCCGGCTTTCCCTCCAGCAGAGCCAGCGGCAACCCGACCGCGGTTATGGCGATGGCAATGAGGGTCTGGAGTCTCAGAGCATAGGAATAGATCGCGCGCGCGATGGCGCCTTCTCCCCGGTTCAGGTACTCCGCCATGTATTTCTGGGTAGTCACCGCCAAGCCATTGCCGCCCACTCCGGCGGTAATATTGGTCAGCCACCCCACGTAAATGTAGGGCCCGAGCCGCGCTTTCCCGATTACATTGGCGACGATGATGGAAGTGAGGAGAGTGGCGCCAATGCTGACAACCATCTCCAACCCATACCAGAAGGAGTTTCGCGCGATCGTCTGTGCATTACTGCTGGGATTCTTAGCTTCCTGGCTCAATTGACAATACCCGGACCGTCTGTGGCTCTATCCATCATAACCGGGAGCCATGCACAGAGGCTCAGTGCACCCTGGAAGAACTTTTTGGGGTGGCAGTCCGGTCTTTTGGCCACGCCACCAGCAAGGCGGCGGACGGAGTTACGTCATAATACTTGAGATGGACGTAAGTTCTTATTCCTGGACGCAGTGGCCGGAAGTAGCCGAAGAGTGGCGTGCCCTCCATGCCGCTTCCACCGGCGGTTCTGCTTTTACGTCCGCGGCGTGGGTATCGGCTTGGCTCCATGTGTTTGGGCCGATCCTGAAACCCAGGCTCTACACCTTGACCGCCATGGGCGCCGTCCGGGCGGCGTGGATCCTGGTGCGCCGCACCGACCGCTGGCACGGCATCCCCCTGCGCCGCGTTTACTTTGGCACCGCCGGGGAGAATGAAACCGACAGCCCGTGCATCGAATACAACGGTTTGCTGTGCCAGCCTGAGTTTCAGGAAGAGGCCCTCCGGGCTGTCGAGGGCACGCTCGCGGAGTCCCGCTGGGACGAGTTGATGTTGCATGGCGTGAACCCGGAACTGGCGAAAGCCCTGAGCGGCAACCTCCCAACCGCCATGCGGGTCGCGCCGGTCTATGGCATCGATTTGAAGCAGGTGGCGGAGTCCGGCAAACCCTACCTGGAGATGCTCTCCTACAACACCCGAAAGCAAATCCGCAGGAGCCGGCGATTCTACGAAAAGCGCGGTCCCCTGACGCTCGAGGTCGCGCACGATCCGGATCAGGGCCTCGCCATGCTGGATCAACTGGCCGCGTTGCACCAGGCGTCGTGGCAGCAGAAGGGAAAACCGGGCGTCTTTTCCTCGCAGCTCTTTTGTGAATTCCACCGGTTTTTGATTAGCCGACACTTCGCGTCGGTCCAGTTGTTTCGGGTGCGCGCCGGGGACTGGGGGGTCGGCCTGCTGTACAACCTCGTATCGCAGGGCACGGCATACACCTACCAGAGCGGCTTCCAGTACGAAGAGAGCAACGACGCAAGACCGGGAATGGTGGTCACGAGCTTAGCGATCGAATATGGCCTGGACAACGGAATTCAGTATTTTGATCTGACCGCTGGAAACGCGCAATACAAGAAGTCCTTATCCACGGCTTGCCGCGAGCTGGCCTGGGCCTCGACGCGCAGTCACACCCTCCGCGGCAGGCTCCGGCAGTGGATCGATTCCCGCAGGCCGGTCCAGGCCGCGACCGATGTCGAAGTGAAGGTGGCAGCTTCCGCGGGGCAGGATGACGGTGCCGGGTAATCCGGATTTCGCACGCCCGGCAAATAGGCGCCCTAAGGCCCATGTCGAAGCAGGGCCCGCTGTCCTAACAGGCGTCGGGATGGTGGTATTATGCACTGGTAGGCCGGTCGCCCAACGGACGATACCCGAGCCGTGTGAGATCCTGCTCATCCTAACCGCCGGGCACCTGGAGCGTCCCGGCGTTGCGATAGAGTTGGGGACCTCTGCCAGGCTTCAATCGACCGAGAACCGTATGAAACTGATCGGATTGTTCCGCACTGCCCAGCAGCTATGCAGCCGAGATCCCAACACACGGAAGAAGGGACGGTACCTCTTGGCCGCAAAAGTTCACGGCATCGACCTCAACGGAGTTAGTTTGGAACAGTTGGGACTCGACCCTGCCCGGTCGCGTGACTACTCGGACTCTGGCCCGGACCTGGAGCAAGTGCTGCAGTCTCTCGATATATCGGCGTCAGATGCCGCACTCGACCTGGGCTGCGGCAAGGGCGGCGCGATGATTACCATGGCTAAGTACTTCCCGCGGGTCGACGGCGTGGAAATCTCTCCCCAACTGGCACAGACTGCCCGAAATAACCTGAGACGGGCACACCTGCTGCACTCCGATGTCTATTGCGCTGACGCGACAGAATTCACGGATCTGGACCGGTACACCGTGCTCTACATGTTCAATCCATTTACCGAGCCAGTGGTGGCTCACGCACTCGCTAACCTCCGGGAATCCTTGGAGCGAAGGCCAAGACCCATGCGGTTGATCTACCGGAACCCGGTATGCGATGCCGCCGTAACGGCCGCCGGGTTTCGGCGCGCTGCCACCCTCAAGATCGGCACCCAGCCAGTCCACATCTACGACCGGCAGTGGATCGATTCCCGCAGGCCGGTCCCGGCCGCGACCGATGCCGAAGCGAAGGCGGAAGCTTCCGCGGGGCAGGATGACGGTGCCGGGTAATCCGGATTTCTGGCGCCGTGGGCGCCGCGCATCCGCCAGCGCTGCCGGACTTGACGCAACCAGGGCCACAACATAAGATGGGGCATCGTCCTCACGGTAGGTTTGCAGGTCGCTCCAGTTGCCGAGGCATAATTCACGAACCACGACAGATTCCTTATCCGTTTCACCCAGATACCCGGGGTCAGAGGTCTTTGGCGCCGGTTCCCGGTGGGATCGCTCGAACTCAGAGTGAAGTACGGAATCTGGAGTCGGCCCAATTATGCCTATGGTGTCTGCAACGCAGCGCTGCTGGCGCGGCGATTGGGCGTGCCCGGCATTTCGGTGATCGAGTTTGGTGTCGCCGGAGGGCGCGGTTTGCTGGCGCTCGAAGACATTGCCGCAAGGGTTAGCCGCAATCTGGGAGTGCGCATCGATGTGGTGGGCTTTGACAGCGGCCAGGGAATGCCTCCACCCGCGGACTATCGCGACCTGGCGCACGTCCGGGACACCGGCTATTACCAAATGGATCACGATAAGCTTCGCGCCCGGCTCGCAGGAGCCGAACTGGTTCTTGGGAATGTAAATGAGACCGTTCCCGCGTGGCTGGCCCGCGAGAAGATGCTGCCTGTCGGATTCGTCTCTTTCGACCTCGATTATTACAGCTCGACCATGCAGGCGTTTCGCATTTTCGAGGGTCCATCGGCGTGGCGCCTGCCGCGGGTCTACTGTTACTTCGATGACCTGGTTTGGCCCGAGTTCGCGTGCCACAACGAATACATCGGCGAACTCTGCGCCATCAAGGATTTCAACAGCCAGCACCCGGACCGTAAGATTTGCCCGATCAACATGTTCCGATACATGCGGATCCATGACGAACGATGGAACGAGCAGATTTACGTGCTGCATGACTTCGCCCATCCGCTATACACTAAGAACGTCATGCCCACGGGCGATCTATACAGGGAAATCCCGCTATAGATCCACCGCTGGCTGCGCCGGGAGTCACGGAAACAAGACATGACGAAACGGGCAACGCTGTGGATTAGCGCTTTGGTTCTCCTTGGTGGCGCCGGTGCGGAGTTCGCCTTTCGTCGGGGGGTGTCCGCACAAACCAGCGATCAAGAGGCACGAGGAAGCGACCAGCTTCCGCCGCGTGACGCGGAAGTGCTGAAACCACCCAGGCTGGATTCCTGGCAGATCATCGGCCCGGGCGGCGGCGGCACCTTTTACTACCCCTCCATCAGCCCACATGACCCCAACCTTGTTTTCACAACAACGGACATGGGAGGCTGCTTCGTCTCGGAGAATGGCGGTCGGACGTGGCGGGAATTAAACCTGAGGTCCGACTGCCGTGTTTGGTTCGATCCCAAGCGTCGCGATAGAATCTACGCACTGGCGCGCGATGCGGGATTCTGGCGCTCGGACGACCGGGGCCAAACGTGGAGTCTGTTCTACCCGCACCCCTCCACCAATCCAGTGCTGCTGTACCATGACAACGAAGCGGGCGTGCTACTACTGATATCCGGCAGATTGACCGACCTGACCGCGGTCGCCATCGATCCGGATGACGGCGACATCGTCTATGCCAGCATTGATGGGCAATTACGAGTCACGCGGGATGCCGGGAAAACCTGGAAAGTGCTGGCTGCCGATGTCTCCGCCCGTCAAATGATGGTGGATCCGTCGTCGCCTCGCGAGAAACGCAAGGTTTACACGTCCTTTGGAAACGTAGCGGGCGTGTGGGATGGCGCCAGGTATCTCAGCAAGGGAAAGTTGGACGGTGAGCCCGTATCTCACGGTGTGGCCTTCGGCACGCTTTCCACCGGCGGCAAACTCGTGATGTACGCCGCGAACGACTACGTCGTGAAAGACGGTGAGGTGAAAGGCGGGATACTGGCCACCCAGGACGGCGGTTTGACCTGGCGATCGCTGAACGAAGGTTTTCTGAAAATCCTGGTAAGAGGCACTTATCCGGAATTCGTATCTATTGGGACCAGCCTGAATCATGCCGAGGTGGTTTACGTTTCATTTGAGAAAGTGCAGCTTCCCGACGATCCGAAGAGTTACTATGGCGTTGCCAAAACCTCGGATGGCGGCGCCACCTGGACCATCATCAGAAAAGAGTACGATGTGACCGCCGAGAACATGCATGATTCCTGGATCAGCCGGCGTTTTGGACCGGACTGGGGCGATGAGCCGTTGGGCATTGGAGTGGATCCCAACAATCCGGATCTGGTTTATACGACGGACCTGGGCCGCGTCATGAAGAGCGTGGATGGCGGGAAAAACTGGTACGCGGTCTATTCGCAGAGCACCGGCAGGGGTTACACCACGACGGGCCTGGACGTCACCACTTGCTACGGCGTTCACTTCGACCCATTCGACCCGAAACGCATGTTCATCAGCTATACCGACATCGGTCTCTTCCGCAGTGAAGACGGAGGGGAAAGTTGGGTGAGTTCCACGGCCCACGGCGTGCCGCAGAACTGGGTGAACACGACTTATTGGGTGGCGTTCGATCCCGCAGTTAAGGGGAGGATGTGGGCGGTGATGACCGACACCCACGATGTGCCCCTACTGAAGGAACTTAGCGACCTTCGAGTGGCGCATGGCGGGGTAGTCACGTCGTTCGACGGTGGCAAGGCCTGGACGGTCACGAGCGGGGGCTTGCCCGGGAGCATGGTCCCGACACACATTCTAGTGGATCCGAAGAGCCCTGAGAACGCGCGTGTACTCTACTTGGCGGCGTTTGGCCGCGGTGTATTCAAATCGACCGATGGCGGCCGGAACTGGGTGACCAGGAACCACGGATTGCCAGAGAAGGAACCGCTCGCGTGGCGAATGGCACTGGACAAGAACGGCACTCTGTACCTGGTGACCATACGGCGCTCGGAGGATGGAAACTACGGGAACGATCAAGACGGCTGGCTGTTTCGCTCCACTGACGGCGCCGAAAACTGGGTACGAGTGCCGCTGCCAGCGGGGCTGAATGGTCCCATGGATATCGCGGTCGACCCGGAGGACCCGCAACGGCTGTATCTGTCGGCGTGGGGCCGATACAAGCTCTATAATCCGGAACCCGCTAAGCAAGGCGGAGTATTTCTTTCCACCGACGGCGGAAAACACTGGGACAACGTCCTGGATGCCACCGAGCGCGTTTATGACGTAACGGTGGATCCCCGCAACCCCGATCTGGTATATGCGGCCGGATCTGAAACGGCAGCTTATCGCTCCACGAATCGAGGCAAGACGTGGAGCCGAATTGCGGGGTTCAACTTCCGCGCCGCGCGCCGCGTAATTCCAGACCCGGTAGACAGCTCCAAAGTCTACATCACCACATTCGGAAGCAGCGTCTGGCATGGGCCCGCGCAGGGCGACCCAAAAGCCGTGGAAGATATCGTGGCGCCGCGCTCGATGACGTTTCAGGTGGCGGGCGCACCATCGCGGGTCAAGTAGGAGGGACGGCGATTGTCCAGGGACAGGAGAACGAATTGAGCGACGGCATATGGCACCGCTGGATGGACAACGCGGAAAGACATCCAGAGCGCGATGCGATTGTACATTGGTGTGCCGATGGTCCGTCGAGCCGTTGGCGATGGAGCGAACTCCTTGAGGAGGCGCAGCGGGCCGGCAACTACCTGAGGGGTCAAGGGGTTCGCCCGGGCGAGGTATGCGCAATCATCGTTCGGCATCACGCGCAATTCTATCCACTGTATATGGGGGTAGTCGCGGCGGGCGCGCTGCCCGCAGTGTTGGCCTATCCTAACGCCCGGCTGCATCCGGACAAATTCGTTGAGGGGCTGGTCGGGATGACGCGCCGGTCCGGCTTGGATTGGATCCTCACGGAAGCGAGTCTTGAGCCCGTGGTGGGTAAGCTCGCAACGGGTGCCAAGAGCACGATCAAGGGTGTGCTACTGCCATTCCAGTCCGAATGGGGGCAGCCCAAAACAACCGAGCCGATCGAACTGAAGAGCTCAGACCCTTGCCTGCTTCAGCATTCGTCGGGAACGACCGGGCTCCAGAAGGCGGTGGTGCTCTCTCACGAGGCTGTTCTGGGACACGTAGATGCCTATGCCGGGGCGTTGCATCTGTCGCCGCACGACAAGGTCGTCAGTTGGCTGCCGCTCTACCACGACATGGGCATGATCGCCGCGTTTCAGATGCCTCTGGCGCTAGGTATGACTCTCGTGCAGTTAGATCCCTTCCAGTGGGTAACGGCCCCGGTCCTGCTGCTCCAGGCAATCTCCGCAGAGCAAGGCACAATCACGTGGCTCCCGAACTTCGCATTCAACCTGCTCGCAGATCGAGTCCACGAAGAGGAGTTGGAGGGCGTCCGGCTAGACACGATGCGTCTGTTCGTGAACTGTAGTGAGCCGGTGCGTAGCGACAGTCATCGGCGCTTTCTTGAGCGCTACAGGCATCTGGGGGTCCGGGCTGAGCATCTTTCGGCGTGCTATGCCATGGCCGAAACGACCTTCGCGGCAACGCAGACAACGCCTGGACGAGCGCCGGTGACGATGGCCGTCGATCGCAGTAGTCTTCTGAACGGTTGCGCATCTCCAGCTACGGAACGGCCCGTTCGCGACTGTGTCTCGTCCGGGAAACCGATTCCCGGGTGCGAACTCAAAGTTGTTGACGATGCCGGGACCCAACTGGCCGACGGACAAGTTGGCGAGATCGTGATCCGATCGCCGTGGATGTTCAGCGAATATCGCAATAACGAAGAAGACACAACACTTGCTCTCCGCCAGGGATGGTACTTCACCGGGGACTACGGCTTCACGTTAGAAGGCGAATGGTTCGTCGTCGGGCGCAAGAAGGATATCATTGTTGTTGCGGGTAAGAATCTTTTTCCCGAAGATATCGAGGACGCGGTGAGCGGCGTTCCCGGCGTTCTGCCGGGACGCGTCGTTGCGTTCGGAGTCGATAATGAGGAGACCGGCACAGAGGATGTCTGCATCGCTGCCGAAGTGGAACTGCAGGGGGAGACGGAGCGGAAGGCCCTACAGCTCGCAGTGCAGAAGGCCGGAATGCGAATCGACATAACGATTGCCCGTGTATACCTGGTTCCACCACGGTGGCTCATCAAGAGCTCGGCCGGGAAGCCGAGCCGCAAGGCAAATCGGCAGCGAATCCTCGATGACCAGCCGAAGAAAGGATGAAAGGGAGATGATTTCGGATCGTTTGAAACACACAATCCTCGCGGAACTCGGCTTGGATGAATTCGACCTCCAGGATGAAACGGTGGCAGGAGAAGTGCCCGGTTGGGACTCGCTCAGTCACGTGAGAATCATCTCCGCGGTGGAGGCTGAGTATGGCGCTCGCTTCAAGACTCTTGAGTTACTCAAGCTTCGCAACGTCGGCGATCTCCAGGCGCTCGTGGATCGGCAGATCACAAAGTAGAGCGCGCCATTTAGAATGCAAAATACACGAACTGCTGACCGGCTCCCCAGACGCCAAACATTACGATTGCGTAAGACATTGCGAGATAGATGGGCCACCTGATCAAGGCGGGCCGCTCTTGAACACGCCCGAGCCACGCTCTGGCGCCGGCGAACAGTACGATCAACATGAAGAGCAACGCAATGCTGCTTCGGACGTGGTCGCCCAGCAGAATCTGTTGGGATAAGAATTCCCGAATACCTTCGGTCGGAATCCACCCGGAGCGCGTAGCCAGGTGCGTCACCACGTAGAACGCATCCCGCACGTTATTCGCTCTGAAAAAGATCCACGCAAGACTCACCAGATTGAAAGTGCAGAACACTTGGACAACGCGGTACCAACCGCTCTTATCCACGCCCAGGGCTGCGTGAATCTTCTTCTGGTACGGCCGGTAGAAGACTGAGCCCGCCAGATAGATCCCATGAAGGAGGCCCCAAATCACGAAGCCCCAACTCGCGCCATGCCAGATGCCCGAAGCGAGGAAGGTGACCAGCAGGGCCAGGGCAGTTCCCAGGGTCCGCCAGCTCCGCCATTTCAGTTGCAGCGGCTTGAAGATGTAGTCCAGAATCCAACGCGAAAACGAGATGTGCCATCGTCGCCAGAAATCAGCCACTGAAGTAGCCACATAGGGGCGATTGAAGTTCTCGGTAAGGTCGATGTTGAAAAGGCGCGCGGTGCCGCGGGCCATGTCGGTATACCCGGCGAAATCGCAATAGATCTGAACCGCGTAGCAGTAAGTGGCCAGGATGAGGGTCGCACCTGTATGGCTGTGCACATTGTCGTAGACGGAGTTGACATAGCGAGCCAGCCGCTCTGCGATGACGACTTTGCAGAACAGCCCCTCGGCAAACAGGAGCAATCCGGATCGCACATTATTGTAGCTAAACCGGTAGGGAATCCGAAGTTGCGGCAAGAGGTCATGAGCCCTCTCTATGGGACCCTGAAGAAGCTTCGGGAAAAAGGCCATGTAGAGGGCGAAGTAACCCAGGTGCCTTTCCGGCTCTTGGACATCCAGGTACACGTCAATTAGGTACGAGATAGCCTGAAAGGTATAGTATGATACGCCGATCGAGATGATGGTGCTGAGTAGGCCGTAGTGCTGGATGACTGGGAAGTGTGGCAGGTACTTCGTGAAGAACAGGACTCCGAGGCACGAGACTATCAGGAGTGCCAGGATGGCGCCGCTCCGCCCATTTGTTTTCGCCCGTCCAAGCCACACGCCTCCTGCGTAGCCGATCAGTGAGACCAATGCCAGGGTCAGGAGTAGCGATGGGGACTCGAACGACGCATAGAATCCGTAGCTGGCAATAAGAAGCACCAGCCAGCGTGTGCGGTCGGGGACTGAGCGGAACACCAGAAAGACTGCCGGCAGGAATAGGAAAAAGACAGGTGATGTAAATGTCACATGAGCGTCCTATTCTCCAATCATCGATTGTCCGGGGCGGACCGTTTAAGCAGTTGCCGGTCTATTAGAATCCGGCTCAAAGCGGCCGAGAACCGCTCTGCATCGTCAGCATCCAGATGCGAGTCGTCTGGACATTCGAACCCACTCAGGGTGGGTTCCTTTGCAGAGTCAATGACCGTAATCTGGTGCGCTACCAGAAATTGGACAGGCCGATCCTGGTCTGGATAGGTGTCGTCTTCTAGACGCTTGAGCGACCCGGTGACTGGCATCCGAATAAAGATAACATCTCCGCCATGCCGCCGAATCGCTTCCACCCAAGAAGCAATGTGTTGGATAGCGCCGTCAGCTCTTCCGGAGCGCTTCCTCATCAGGTCAGCCCACGCCGCAATATCAGCCGAGTTGTCCTTGCCACGATGGTGCAGCGCAAGAAAGCGATCTTCTCTAGGCACGGCATCGGGGAGCGGCACGCCTTGTGCCGGCCTGCCGGATTCGCTCCGATGGTGGCGCAATTCCAAACGCTGCCTAACGGCGGTGAACAGGGCTGCGGGGAAGTCCTTATCCTTGTATTTGGCTTCTACAAGGGCGGAGCGGGGACGAAGGGTCTCGGTGAACCAGTTAGTCACGAAGTCAAGATAGGGCCGCTTCTGGATGAAGTGAACATAGCGCAGCCAATTTGCCTCGTGCGCATCCCTTTCGGGAAACGGGGATGCGTCCACCGCATAGGATATATGGAATTCGCATAGAACCNNCCACTAATCCCGAGTTGATAGAACTCCCAGTTGGGCAGTTCGAGTTTGAGGATCCTTGGGTCCAGGTCGCAGAGCACACGGGACGACCCAATCAAGGCAACCGCGCTGGGCGAATTCCGGGCTGCCGCACGGAACCGGGCAAACGCCAGGAGGTCGCCTTGCACCGGTCGGGCGCCTACTAAGCGCCACGATGCCTCGCCAGCGGCGAAGACCGCTACGCCGGTCAAAATCAGTTTCGCGATCAGAAGCACGCCGTGGCGCCTCGGCGGTTCGACCTTGGCCCGGTCGACTGATGGGTGTTGGCCGGTAAGATCAAGGCGCATCATGGGAACCCGGGAGGCTGCGTATCACCTGGCGCCGGCATAGTGCAGCAGATTCGCAGCCTCAGATCCGACATTGAAGAGCGCATCGAGGATGCTCAGGCCGGGGATGAAATCGCCATGAACTTGTGGGTACGGCACCGGGGCGTATGCGCGTACTTCCAGACTAATCCCCGCAGCTTCGAATTTGGCCGGATCCTGGTAATTGGCGCCTCCTTTGCCGGAGACATAGGTGTCGCCTCCCAATATGCGAACCAGGGAGATGAGGCGGTCGTCGCTGAGTCCTTCGGGCCCCAGAAGACTGGAGATTTCGAATCGCGGTTCGACGCCGAGATAGGCCGCCACTGCGCGGATGAAGCGGACGTTGAACTCCGCCAGTTTAGCGGAGGGCTGCGCATATACCGGCCCGATCAGCTCCATTACCGCCCGGTAAAACGGCGCTTTGCGGTACTGGTTCTGGAGCTTCCGAAGATGGGTGGCCTGCCAGTCCGGTTCCGCGGGTTCCACGGTGGCGATGGCCTCCGTCCCGTGCCGCCGAACCGGCACCGTCAGCCACATCGGCCCCGACTCGCCGCGGATCTGCGCCCGGTAGACGTATCCGCCACGACCAATCGGCATTTGGGCATCATCGAGGAAGACGAACACATCGCACGCCTTCATCTTGGCGAAATACCCACACCACGGAACGTAGTTCGGCTGGTGAATAGCTATCCGCATGGTGACACGGTCTGCTTGCGGGCGACGTACCCGATGAGGAGGAGCGCCTTCCGATGGAGGGTGGACCCGGCGGCGAAGACCGCTACGCCGGTCAAGATCAGTTTCGCGATCAGAAGCACGCCGTGGCGCCTCGGCGGTTCGACCTCGGCCCGGTCGACTGATGGGTGTTGGCCGGTAAGATCAAGGCGCATCATGGGAACCCGGGAGGCTGCGTATCACTTGGCGCCGGCATAGTGCAGCAGATTNNCCGGAGACATAGGTGTCGCCTCCCAGCATGCGGACCAGCGAGAGGTTGCGATCGTCCCTCACGCCTTCGGGTTGCAGAAGACTCGAGATTTCGAATCGCGGTTCGATGCCCAGAAACGCCGCCGCCGCGCGGATGAAACGGATGTTGAACTCCGCCAGTTTGGCCGCGGGCTGCCCATATACCGGTTCGATCAAAGCCATCACCGGACCGTAAAACGCCGCTTTGCGGTACCGGTTCTGGAGTTTCCGAAGATGCGTGATCTGCCAGCTCGGATCGGCGGGTTCTACGGAGACGATCGCCTCCGGCCCGCGCCGGCGAATCGGCACCGTCAGCCAAAGCGCCCCCGTCTCGTCGCGGATCTGCGCCCGATTGACGTATCCGCCTCCCGGTATTTGCGCATCGTCCAGGAAGACGAACACATCGCACGCCT
>PLZX01000058.1 GCA_003152325.1 Bryobacterales bacterium
ACGCCTACGACGACGGCGAAGAGAATGAAAGCACGCTACGCAGCAACATGGACGAAGTTTCACGGGCGCTGCGTGGCGAACTGCAGGAGCGGTTGGCGAAAGCCGGCGTGGTGGTGGACGAGGCGCGGCTGACGCACCTGGCGTACGCGCCGGAAATCGCGCAGGCAATGCTGCGGCGGCAGCAGGCCGAAGCGGTGATCGCCGCGCGGCAGAAGATTGTCCACGGCGCGGTGAGCATGGTGGACATGGCGCTGAAGGATCTGGCGGAGAAGCACGTGGTGCAGCTCGACGACGAACGCAAGGCCGCCATGGTGAGCAACCTGATGGTGGTGCTGTGCGGCGAAGCCGAAGTGCATCCCGTGATCAACACCGGCACTCTTTACAACTGAGTGACGGACCATGGCGGAACGCAAGTCCTTTCTGATGCGGATCGATCCTGCGCTCTGGGCGGAGCTGGAAGCCTGGGCGCAGGCCGACTTGCGCAGCGTCAACGGGCAGATCGAATACCTGCTGCGCCAGGCGGTGCAGAGGCGCAACGGCGGGGCGGCGGGAGACAGAACGGAAGAAGACAAAAGTTAACAGACCGGGCTAATGACCCGCATAGAAATTTTCAATTGGACTGTGCCAGCGGGCGGAGGTTAGCGTTAGAGTATGGCCGCAAGGGATATCCGTAGCGCTTCCCAGTCGCAGGTTTCCATCTTCCACCAGGTGAGCAGCATCCTGAGCTCGGATCTATCGCTCGACGAGATGCTGGGTGAGGTGATTGGCCTCGCGGTCCGGGCCACGGCGTGCGATGCGTGCCTGGTGTACCTGATCGACCATGATTCGAACGAAATTGTGCTGCGCGCTTCGCAGGTGCCGCACGCGGGTGCGCTCGGGACGCTGCGGTTGAAAATCGGCGAGGGTGTCACGGGCTGGGTCGCGGAACAGCGGTCGGTAGTCGCGCTGCCGGAGAACGCGGCGAGCGATGTCCGCTTCAAGCGGCTGCAAGGGCTGGTCGAAGACACCTACGAAGCTTTTCTTTCGGTGCCGATTGTGAGCAGCGGCGAACTGATCGGGGTGGTCAACGTACACCACCGCACGCGCCACGATCATACGCGCGAAGAAACCAGCACCATGATCTTCATCGGCGAGCAATTGGGCGTGGCGATTTCCAAATCCCTGTTGGAGGAGGAAAACGCGCGGCTGCTCGAAGAGACGCAGGAGATGAAGCGCGAACTGGAAACGCGCAAGCTGATGGAGCGGGCCAAGGGCATCCTGCAGCAGAAGCACGGCATCACCGAAGAAGACGCCTATTTGCGCCTGCGCAACCAGAGCCGCCGATTGCGGCGGCCCATCCGCGAGTTGGCGGAAGCCATCATCCTGACGGAAGAGTTGAACCGCCAGGGCAAAGCTCTCGATTCGACCGCGTGAACGAATCGGGTTTCGCCATCGGTCGAGTCCGTGCGCCGGTCGCTCGAACTCGACCCGCAGTATGCGCCGGCGCATTACGTGCTGGGCGGCTTACTGGCGAGGGATCGGCGCACCCTGATCGAGGCGGTTTCGCACTACGGCAACCGCACCACCGTGTAACTAGCCAGCGACAGCGTGTCGCCGGGCTGAGCCAGCATGCCCTGGAAATTGATGACGATGCCATTAGTGTAGGCATCGGCGGAGGCGGCGACGGTGGCGCTGAAGGGCAAAGCGGCGCCCCAGGTTTGCGCGCTCAGTTGCGAGCCCGCGGCCAGGATGGCGGCGTCGGCGCGGCCGGTGACGAAAGTGTCGGTCGAGGCGTTGCGCGCGACGATGGGAGTCGCGCCCCAATCCACTTCAAAGCTGAAGCCGGAAGCGGGGCCTTGATGCGAGAGGTCGAAGGCAATGGTGACGCGGTCCCCGGGGGCCAGCAGGCCGGCCGGAATGGAGCACGTTCCGATGCTCGTAAGGGTGGTGGCGGTGATGGCTGAGCCGAGGCCGCTGCACAATACCTGCGGGGCGGGGAACATCTGCGGGACGCCTGAATCGATAGTCCCCAAACGGTACGAGGCGAGCAGGGTATCGCCGGGCTGCGGGACGGAGGCAGCCACGAAAGTGATGGCGTTGCCGGAGGCCGAGAAATCCTGGCCGGCTTTCTGCAGGATGCCGTTGCGGTAGACCGCGAGGCTGGTGGCCGGCGCCGGCAGGCCGGAGAGCGTGAAGGAACCGTTCGCGCCATCGACGATGCCGGTAGGGGAATCGCCGTCGACGAACGAGGTTGCTTGTCCGCTGCCGCAGGGGCCGGCGGAGCCATCGACGTGGACGCAATCGGAGGCGTCGCCGTCCACCGAATCGAGCGCGCCCAGGGCATTGACGAAGGCGACCCGGCCGGCGGCCAGTGAAGAGGCCTTGACGGGACGGGAGCCGAGATCGGCGATCAGGCCAACCACGTCGGACTCCTGCACGGGGCCGCCGCCGGTGTCATTGCCGGTGCCGGTCGAGGTCAGGGGAGTGGCGATGCGAACGTCGCGCACCCGCAAGGGGATGGTGCTCGAGGGCACGGCCCAAGTCTCCTGAAATTGAACGCGGCCGTCGCTGTTATACGTCACCGTGTAGTTGACCGGCGGTGTGACGGTGGCGGTGGGGACAAGTTGCACGCGCAGATTACCCTCCACCACTTTGACGGTCGAGGTTTGAGTCACAATCGCGGAACTGTCGGCGGCTTGAAAGCTGTTCCAACTGATGGTCAGGGTGCCGTTGAAACGGGTGCCATCGGCTTTGTAGAGCACGTCCTGAATGGTCGTGAGCGGCGGAGAGGCAACGGCGGCGACGGCCAGACACACGACGGCGAAAACGGTACGGCGAATCATGGAATACCTCCGGGGGAATTGGAAAGGCCCACGCGCGAACAGGCGTGGGCAGTGAACTCTCTTCCCGATTTCAGTTTATCCGGCGGCCTTTCCAAATCCGGGGACGGCGATTTTCCGCAAAAATCGGTAAGCGACTAAGGATGAGTTAGTTGCGGACAAGAATATTTATTTCTTGTGCTTGTGACCGGGTTTATGGGCGGGGCCTAATTGAGCGGCAATTCGAAGAACAGAAGCTCCTTGCCCGTAGCGGCTTCGGCGAGGCCGGTGATGTAAATAGTGGCTCCGCGTTCGAGGCCGGTCTGAAAGTACAGGAAACCGCTGGCCGTGTTGCCGGCCGGCAGCATCTGGGCGGCGAACGCGCGCCCTTCAATCTCCCAGGCGTCGAGTGGGTTCTTCTTGGCGAGTACCTTGGCCCCCCTGCCCGCGGGGCCGTCAATGAAGTTGGGACGCTGCGGCGGGCGCAGGTATCGCACATCCTTGGCGGAAGTGGCGTAGACCCGATCATGGTTGGGGCCGACATATTCGGCGCGGAGGTGATCGACGCTGATGGCCTTTCCCGTATCGTTCTGAATGACCACCAGGACCGGCAGCACGCCATACTGATAAGGATCGACTTTTCCAAAGGCAACCTTCACCCTTTCGCCGGATTCGTAGGGTTCAACGCCGATGGTGAGTTTGTCGTTGGTCTGGTGATGGGGGAGCGTGTCCGGGGACCCGACTTTGAACGGCGGGGGAGTCTTGTCCGCCGCGAACGCGGCGGCTATACTCATGAGTAGAGCCAAACGTTTGAAAACAAAAGGCATCTATTTCCTCTATCGAGTCCTCCAGGCGTTTGGGCTGCCTGTCCTCTTATTGTATTTCCTCTTGCGCGGCTGGCGCAGCCGCGGATACTGGCGGAGTCTGCCGCAACGCTTTGGCTTCCTTCCGCGCTCATTTAGACAGACCGGTCCGGGGGCGATCTGGTTGCACGCAGTTTCGGTGGGAGAGGTGCTTTCCTGCCTGGAATTCCTGCGGCGGCTGCGGGTGGAGTTTCCGCGCAGCAGGCTGTTTGTCTCGACATCCACGCTGGCGGGGAAGGCGACGGCCGATGAAAAGCTGCGCGGTCTGGCGGCCGGAGTCTTCTACGCGCCGGTGGACTATGTGTTTGCCGTGCGGCGGGTGCTGCGGGCGCTGCGGCCGTCGGTGGTGGTGGTGGCCGAGACGGAACTGTGGCCGAATCTCTTCCGCGAGGTGAAGCGCACCGGGGCGGCGCTCACACTGGTGAACGGGAGGATCTCGGACCGTGCCTTTGGGCGGTACCTTTCGGCGCGGTGGTTCTTCCGGGCCGTGTTGCCGGCGCTCGATTCCGTCCTGGCGCAGACGGAGGCGATCCGCGAACGGTTTATCGCGCTGGGCGCGCCGGCCGGGCGCGTGCGCCAGAACGGCAATTTCAAATACGATTTCGAAGCGTGCGCCGTGGATAGCGGGTCGCCTGTTGTCGCGCTGGTGGAGCGCGCGCGGCCATCAGCGATGTGGGTGGCGGCCAGTACCATGGGCCCGGCGGATACGGGGGACGTGGACGAAGACGACGTGGTAATTGAAGCGTATCGCCAACTGGCGACGCGGCGGCCGGACCTGATGTTGATTCTGGCGCCGCGCAAGCCGGAGCGGTTTCGAGTGGTGGCGGAGAAACTNNGGCGCGCGTACTGTTGCTCGATACCATCGGCGAGTTGAGCAGTCTGTTCTCGCTGGCCGACGTGGTCTTCATGGGCGGAACCCTGGCGCGGCGCGGCGGGCACAACATTCTGGAGCCGGCGCTGTTCGCGAAGCCCGTCATCATGGGGCCGCACATGGAGAATTTTCAGGCGATTGCGGAAGAGTTTCGCGCGGCGGGTGCGTGCGTGGAGATTGCGGGCGGGCAGGAATTAGCGGGGGCGCTCGAACGGCTGCTGCAGGATTTGGACGGGGCGCGCGAAATCGGGCGGCGGGCGCAGGCCTGTGCGGAAGCGCGGCGGGGCGCGACCGCCCGCGCGATCCAGGAAGTGCGGCGCTTGCACGGCCAGTGTGTGCCGCGGGCCAGGCCCGCATCGCCGTGGCTGGCGGCGGAGTGGCCGTTGGCGCGGATCTGGGAATGGGGTGCGAAGCGGCGACAGCGCCGCGGCGGTGCGCGGCGGTGCAAATTGGGCGTGCCGGTGATCAGCGTGGGCAACCTGACCATGGGCGGCACCGGCAAGACGCCGTTCGTGCTGCGGCTGGCGGAACTGCTGAACCTGCGGGGCCATCGTCCGGGAATCCTGACCCGCGGCTACGGGCGGAGTTCGCCGCATGAGTATGTGACGGTGGCGCCGGGCGGTACGGTTGCGGTGCAGTTGTCCGGAGACGAGCCGCAGATCTTTGTCCGGTCCGGCGTGGCCTCTGTGGGGATCGGGGCGGACCGCTTCGAAGCGGGCACGCGCCTACTGCGCGATATTGGCGCCGGCGTCCTGCTGTTGGACGACGGATTCCAACATTGGAAACTGGCGCGGGATATGGAGATCGTCTTAATTGACGCGCTGGACCCGTTCGGCGGGGGCTACGTTTTTCCGCTAGGGCGGCTGCGCGAGCCGGTGGCCGGCCTGGCGCGCGCCGATGCCGTTGTGATCACGCGTAGCGGGCACTCCGATCTGGCGGCGGCCATCGAACACGAAGTGCGGCGGTGGAACCAGCGGGCGCCGGTATTTCGCGCGATGGTCGAACCGCATGCCTGGGTGGAGCAATCCACCGGGCGCCGGTTGAGCGTTGCGCCGAACCCATTTGCGCGCGCCGGGGTTTTCTGTGGGTTGGGCAATCCGGAGTCTTTCCGGCGAACCCTACAGGCGATGGGAGTGGACGTGGCGGAATGGATCGATTTCGACGACCATCATCGCTATCGGCCGCAAGAACTCCGGCACGTCGCGCATCAGATGGCGTCGCGGGGCGCGACGGCGCTGGTGACCACCGAGAAAGACGCGGTGAACCTGTGTGAAGACTGTGACCGACTGCTGGCGCCGCTGCCGCTTTACTGGCTACAGGTGCAGATGCGGATCGAAGGGGAAGAGCGGTTGATGGCGGAAGTGGAGCGGGCGATCGGCGAGCGGGCGCGGGCGGGGCGGTAAGGGGGCGGTTGCGGCTACCAATGATGAGCCGCATTTCGGTCCCTACGGGCTCTTGGCGCGAGACGTATAATCTGTATCAGATGCCATTACCTGTTTTGGTTCTTCTGGCCGCAATGAACCAGTCTGGCGCGGCATTAGGTCCGACGGCTGATCTCGGGCTTGAGCCTGTAATCAGCGAGGCTAAGTATTGCGGAAAAGCCGGAGGCGAGATCACCCTGTACTTGCGGTTCATTCTCCACTTTCAAAACAACACGCAAACACCCATCATCCTTCCGATGTTTGCCGTTCTTTCGGGTTATGAGCTATTCAGCGACGAAGCAGCACTGAAGCTGAATCGATCGGAATCTAGCGTGTCAATTCGCCGGAACCTTGTGTTGGATGCGGCAAAGCTCGATTCTTCAACGCCGGACCCGAAATTGTTCCGCACCCTCCAACCCGGCGACATTTGGTCAGCATATGAATCATTGTCCATAGTTCTACAACCTGCCCACGGGGATGGCCTATCGCTGCTCGGTAAAGATCGCTATCTGCGCCTCCGCATGAATCCCTGGCCTGCCGAGCGCAAGACAGGGGAGAAACTGCGAACGCTCTGGCAGCGGTACGGTGTTCTCAGGATGACTGAGGTGCCATCACTACCGCTGAAACTGCACGTTGAAGACAGACCGCGGGCAGGTGCCTGCCCTGTATACGTGGACTAATCCACTGAGCCTTGGCGGGGAGTTTGGGGGATAAGAATCACGCCCGGCACGGAACCACGAGCGTTAGCGAGTGGCCGCTCGCTGACGCTCACGGTTCTGTGCTGAGGTGCGGGTATCTTCTTGTTAGAAGTTCACGATGGACGCGAAACTGACCGGATCGAGGCTTGCGCCGCCCACCAGGCTGCCATCGATCTCGGGCTGCGCCATCAGAGTTTTGACGTTGTCGGGTTTGACGCTGCCGCCATAGAGAATACGGACGGCGTCGGCGGCTTCCTTGCCGAATTTCTCGCGGACTTGCGCGCGGATGACGCGGTGGGCGTCGGCGGCGATCTCGGGCGTGGCAGTCTTGCCGGTGCCGATGGCCCAGACGGGCTCGTAGGCAATCACGATTTTGGCGAATTGCTGGCCGGTGAGCGGGGCGATGCCGCCCTGAAACTGGCGGATGAGGACGGCCTCGGTATTTCCGGCTTCACGTTCTTCGAGGCGCTCTCCGACGCAGACGATCGGGGTGAGCCCGGCTTCGAGCGCGGCCTGCGTGCGCTTCAGAACGGTCTCATCGGTCTCGCCGAAATACTGGCGGCGTTCGCTGTGGCCAATGATGGCGTGGGTAGCGCCGGTCGCGCGGATCATGGCGTCCGAAATCTCACCGGTGAATGCGCCTTCCTTGGCCCAGGCAATGTTCTGCGCGCCAACGTGAATGTGGCTCCCTTGGGCGGCTGCGGAGGCCGCGGCGAGATTCGTGAAAGGAGGACAGATCACGATCTCACAGTGTTCGGATTTTTCGACCAGCGGCCGGAATTTCTCGAAGAATTGCGTAGTTTCCGCGGGCGTTTTGTACATCTTCCAATTGCCCGCCATGATTGGTTTTCTCATAAGATTTGCCGTAAAAAGCTGACGCCGTTTGTAATCGACACGCCGAAATTGGCAGCCACCGTCTGGCCTATGTCAGAAAGCGACGCGCGCAGCCCGAGATCGACGCCAGAGCGGACCTTGGGTCCCGACACCAGCAGGGGCACGTATTCGCGCGTGTGGTCGGTGCCGGGGACGGTGGGGTCGCAGCCGTGATCGGCGGTGAAGATAACGAGGTCGTCGGGGCGCAGCGCGGCTTGGAATTGGGGCAGCCATGCGTCGAACTGTTCGAGCGCGGCGCCGTAGCCTTCGATGTCGTTGCGGTGCCCGTATTGCTGGTCGAAATCGACCAGGTTGACGAAGATCAGGCCGGCCGCGGTCTGCTCCATGGCTTCCAGCGTCTTGGCCATGCCATCGGCGTTGCTCTTGGTCTTGGCGGATTCGCGAATGCCGCGGCCCAGGAACACGTCGAAGATTTTACCGACGCTGTGAACATTGACGCCGCGCTCGTCGAGTTGATCGAGCAGCATCCCGGCGGGTGGCGGCACGGCGTAATCGTGACGGTTGGTGGTGCGCGTGAAGTGGCCGGGCGTGCCGGTGAAGGGACGCGCGATCACGCGGCCCACTTCGGCCGGGCCGCGCAGAATCTCACGGGCGGTTTCGCAGATTTTGTAGAGCTCCCACAGCGGGATCACCTCTTCGTGCGCGGCCACCTGGAAAACGCTGTCGGCGGACGTGTAAACGATCGGCGAGCCGGTACGCATGTGTTCCGCGCCCAGCTCCTGGATGATTTCGGTGCCCGAGGCGGCTTTATTGCCGAGCGAATGGCGTCCGATGCGCCGCTCGAATTCCTGCATGATCTCCGGCGGGAAGCCGTTGGGGTAAAGCGGGAATGGCTTGTCGAGATGGATCCCCACCATTTCCCAATGGCCGGTTGTGGTGTCTTTACCTGGAGAGGCCAATGTGCAGCGGCCATAAGCGCCGGTGGGCGCCGCGGCAGCAGGAATGCCCGTCAGCGGTTTGATATTGCCGAGGCCGAGNNGTATCGGCGCCCGGCGGGTCGCCGAAAGACGCGGCGTCGGGCATGGCGCCGATGCCGACACTATCGAGAACGATCCAGATGATGCGACGGAACACTACATTCGAGCGTAACACGCAGCCTGCCCGGTGCCGATCCTGCCGGAGGCGCTACAGCCAGCCCTTCTGGCGCGCAATCCGCGCGGCCTCGGTACGGTTGGCAGCCCCCAACTTGCTGATGGCTTCCGACAGATAATTGCGAACCGTGCCCTCCGATAGGTCCAGGCGCTGGGCGATCTCCGCACTAGCGGCGCCCTCGCCGGCAAAGCGAAGCACCTGGCGTTCGCGGTCGGTCAACGGATCGGCTTCGGTCCACGCTTCCGCCGCCAGTTCCGGATCCACCACGCGGGCGCCCGCGCGAATCCGCCGGATGGCGTTGGCCAGCGTGGATGCCGGCGCGTCTTTCAGCAGGTAACCGGAAACGCCCGCATCCAGGGCGCGGCGCAGGTATCCGGCGCGCGCAAANNTCGGGCATTTCGATATCGGTGAGCAGCACGTCGGGCGGCGCGGCCAGCAGCAGGTCGAGCGCTTCGCGGCCGTTCTGCGCCTGTCCGGTGATCTCGAAATCGCCTTCCGTGGCCAGCAGCGCCGCCAAGGCGCCGCGCACCATCGCCTGATCCTCCGCGATCATCACGCGAATCTTCATACCGGCACCCGGATGCGGAGTTCGGTGCCGTGCGAACCATCGCGCTCCAGCGCGCCGCCCAGCGCTTCCACTCGTTCGCGCATGCCGCTGAGCCCACTGCCCTCGTCAAGCGCGCCGCCGAGGCCGTTATCGGCGATCACCATTTCGCAGAAGCGACCGGTCTGCCGCAGCGTCAACCGGCAAACCGTGGCGTGGGCGTGGCGCACTACGTTGGTGACCGCCTCTCGCAGAGCCATGGCGAAAACGGTTTCCTGCGCCGGCGAAAGTGGCGGTGCTTGGACTGACGTCTCCACCTGGATGCCGGCCGCCTCCAGCGCCCGCAGGGCCTCACGCAGTTCACTGTCGAATCCCGCCGAGCGGTAGCCGCGCACCGCGGCCCGGACTTGCGTCAACGCCTCGCGCGCGATGCGCTCCACATCGCGGATCTCTTCAGCGGCGCGTGCCGGATCGCTGGCCGTTAGCCGCGAGGCCAGTTCGGACTTCAGCACGATCACCGAGAGCGTGTGGCCCAGCAGGTCATGCAGATCGCGCGCGATGCGTTCGCGCTCCGCCACCTTGGCCAGATGTTCGCTCTCCGCCTGCGCCGCCAGCAGCTTGTCCGACAAGCGCCGGCGATGTACCCANNTGGGCGGGTCGCCGAGTCTCGCCAGGTAGGTGGCGGCGAACACGAACATTACCGAAGACCCGGGGTTGATGGTGGCAAACAGGCTTCCCAGTAGCGTGAAGCCGGCCACCACCAATAGCGCGCGGCGTCCATGCACCCAGTAGCCCCAGAAGTACAAGGGCAACGCCGCCAGCGTTCCCAGCACCGTCGCTCCGCGCTGCCATGCGGGCACCGGGAAGAAGAACGGAATGCCCAGGAAGAACAGCAGGTAGACCAGCCATACGTATGCCGTCCAGTCCTGATCTTTCGGCAGAAGTTTCATGCGCCCAAGTGCCAGCATAGACCTTTATCCGTAGACTTTCTCGCGGTCGCGGGACTGCCCGATCCACGCCACGCCCGCAAAGATCAGGCCGAAGCCCACCAGCGCTTCCACGTGCCCCAGCACCGAACCCTGCACCGGCACGCGCAGAATCGCCAGTGCGATCTGACCGAAATGGTACGACGGCAGCCAGGGAGCCAGATGCTGCAACGCCTTCGGCAGAATCTCGATGGGCATCCACAGGCCGCCGCAGAAGGCCATCGGCAGGTAGATGATGTTCACAACGCCCGCCGCGGAGTTGGGCCCGGCAAAGCTTCCGATGGCCAAACCGATGGCGCCGAAGGGAATCGCTCCCGCAACCAGTGCGCCCCACATCAGCAGCCACTGTCCGGCCGGCATGCGCACGCCGCCGAAGATGGCGCCGAGTGCGAACAGCAGAGTGACCACCAGGGCGCCGAAGGTGAGTGACACCACACCCTTGGCCAGGAAGTACGCGGCCGGCGGCATGGGGCTGGCGCGCTTCACCTCCAGCCAGCCGAGCCCGCGCTCTACTGCCACGCCGACGCCGAAGGCGTAGAGCGTCGCGCCCATCACTCCGAAAGCGCCATAGGTCGCCAGCAGGTACTTGCTAATCGGCACTGCGCCCTGCGAGTACGGCGCCATCGCCAGTCCGAAGAAACAGTAAAACATCAGCGGAAACGCCACCGTGGAAATGGAGTACTGCTTCATGCGGGCCATTTTCAGCAATTCGGTTTTCGATTCCATCCAGTAAGCGCGGTTCATTGCAGCACCTCCTCAAGTGCATTGCCGTTTTCTTTCATGATGGCCAGGAAAGCGTCTTCCAGCACGCTGGTCCCGGTCTGTGCCTTGATCTCGGCGGGGGTACCCTCGGCGGCGATGCGGCCCCGGTCGATCACGGCCACGCGGTGCGCCAAGGCATCCGCCTCGTCCAGATAATGGGTGGTCAGCAGCACGCTGCCGCCGCGCGCCACGAAGCCGCGAATGCGCGTCCACAACGCGCGGCGCGATTCCACATCCAGCCCCACCGTCGGCTCGTCCAGAAACAGAAGGTCTGGATTGCCGCAGATGGCCAGCGCAAAGAGCACGCGCTGCTTTTGGCCGCCGGAGAGAGCGCCAAAGAGCCGGTTTTCAATGCCTGCGAGGCCAGCGGCGGCGATGGTCTCGGCGATGGGCAGCGGCTTTTCGTAATAGCTGGAAAACAGCTCGATGTGTTCCTGCACCTTGAGCGTCTCCGGTACCCGGCCCACCTGCAGCAGCGCGCCCCGGCGCAGCTTCGCCTGGCGGCTGGCCGGATGATGGCCGAAGATTGCGGCCTCACCCGAAGTCGGAGCCGCGAGGCCCAGCAGGATGCGGACCGCGGTGGTTTTGCCTGCTCCGTTGGGTCCCAGCAGCGCCAGCAATTCACCGGGCGCAATGGATAGATCGATTCCGCGCAACGCCTCCACCGCCCCGTATCGCTTGGTGACGCCGCGTAATTCAGCAACTGGCATGAGTTCTTCCCTCCTTGCCAATCTTGCGGGAAAAAGGAATCCGCCACCAGTGCGGAATGTCAGTCCGGCGAGGTGACAGATGTCACCCGCAGCCGCCCGCTACGGCGGGCGAAACGGAGCAGCAGCCAACGCCGCAGTCCGCGCGGGATTCGCGTCACCAGCGCGACCAGCATGCGGTAACGGAAACCCGGAATCACGAAAAGGCGGTCGCGCTCCAGCGCCGCCAGAGATTCGGCCACGACGGCTTCGGCGGAGAACCACCAGGCCGGCGGCGCGAGCTTGGTGCGGTCCATAGCGGCGACCTCGTGGAACTCCGAATAGGTGAAGCCGGGGCAGAGCGCCTGCACGCGCACCGGTGAGCCAGCGGCCCGCAGTTCGAGCCACAGGCCCTCGGTGAAGGTGTTGATCCAGTTCTTGGTGGCGCCATAGCTGAGCGCGCCGGGACTGACGATGAAGCCGGCCACCGATGCGACGTTGATGATGGCGCCGGCGCGGCGCTCGACCATCCCTTGTAACGCCGCGTGAGTGAGGCGCAAGGTGGCGAGGATGTGCAGGCGGTGCATGGCGTCCTGGCCGGCGATTTGCGATTCGACGAATGGGCCGCCCACTCCGAAGCCCGCATTGTTGACCAGCAACTCCAGGTTGGAAGCCCCGCGGAGGCGATTCTCCACGCGGGCCAGATCGGCATCCAGGATCAAATCGGCCGTCAGGATTTCGCTGGCTGTGCCGTGGCTGGCGGCCAGTTCGCTGGCCAGCTCTTCGAGGCGCTCCTGGCGGCGTGCGATCAGGATCAGGTCAAAGCCGCGCGCGGCCAGGGCGCGGGCGAAGGCGGCTCCAATGCCACTCGAAGCGCCGGTGACGGCCGCGAGCCGGGGTGTCTGTGCCATGCTTTCATGGTAGCGGGTCTAATCGCCGCTCTCTCTTCCGATATAATCGTTCTAGTTCTCTCTCGCCATGCAATCGCGCCGTAATTTCATCGGGAAAGTGGCCACTGGCCTCGCAGGCACGCTGGCCGGCGGCAACGTGCTCGCTGGCGGCGAGCGGGTGCGTTTCGGCGTCGTCGGGGCGGGCGCGCGCGGCACCGAGCTGCTGCGAGAGGCCCTGGCCTGCCCGAATACCGAGTGCGTCGGGATCGCCGACGTATACACCCGCCGGCTGCAGGACGCCGCCCGGCTTGCCCCCGATGCGAAACTGCACCTGGATTACCGCCAACTGCTGGACGATCGCGCCGTCGATGCGGTCCTCATCGCCACCCCACAGCATTTGCATTGCGAACCGTTCGTAGCGGCGCTCGATGCCGGCAAGCACGTCTACCAGGAAAAGACTATGGCTTTTACGGTGGAGCAGGCCAAGCGCATGCGGGCGGCGGTGGAGCGCGCGCCGGGCCGCACGGTGGAGATCGGCCACCAGGCGATTTCGAGCGGCCATCTGGCCGACGCTGCGCAATTCCTGAAGCCCGAATGGATGGGGAAGATCACGTTCATTCAGGCGCGCATGTACCGCAACACGCCTCATGGAAAGGCGCAATGGGCGCGGCCGCTCTATCCCGACATGACGGAAGAGAACATTCACTGGAAGGGCTTTCTGGGCGACGCGCCGCCGCGCCCCTTCGACGCGGGCCGCTACCTCAACTGGCGCTATTACTGGGATTATTCCGGCGGCAACGTCACCGAGAATCTCTGCCAGCAATTGGCCTTCTGGTACAAAGCGCTGGGCCTGAAGATTCCGCAATCGGTGACCATGACGGGCGGCCTCTACTTGTGGAAGGACGGTCGAGAGGTGCCCGACACCATGAACGTGGCGATGGAGCACGAAGAGGAGCTGCTCTTCACCTGGGACTCCGGTTTCGGAAACGAGCGCTTGAGCGTGACTGAGGACGTGCTGGGCACGGCCGGCGCCATTTCGCGCACGCCGCAGACCATCCGCTACGCTCCGGAGAAAAAGAACCGGCCCGATGGCAATGAGATGGTTGGCGTCACGCGCAGCGATCCCAGGGCGCACACGCAAAACTTTTTCGATTCCATCCGCACTGGCCGCCAGCCCAACTGCGGCTTCGACCTGGGATACCGCGTCTCCATCGCCTGCCGCATGGCTGTCGAGAGCTTTCGCCGGCAGCGCGCCGTCCGCTGGGACCGGGTGTTGGAAGAGATCGTCTGAGGCCCGCACATCGTGGATTTCGAGTACACTCCGGAACAGATCCAATTACGTAAAGCGGTGCGCGAATTCGCCGAAGCCGAAATCGCCCCGCACGTCATGGAATGGGATGAGGCGCAGCAATTTCCGCGCGAAGTGGTTCGGAAGCTGGGCCGGCTGGGCTACATGGGGGCCATTTTCCCGGAGAACCTGGGCGGCGCCGGGCTGGGCTACATCGATTACTCCATCATTATTGAAGAGCTGTCGCGGGTGGATGGCTCGGTGGGCATCATTCTGGCGGCGCATACTTCCCTCTGCACCAACCATATATATAAGATGGGCAGCGAAGAGCAGCGCCAGCGCTACGTGCCGAAGCTGGCTTCGGGAGAGTGGCTGGGCTGCTGGTCGCTGACCGAACCGGAAGCCGGCTCGGACGCGGCGGGCACACGCACGCACGCGGACCTGGATGGCGGCGCCTGGGTGCTGGACGGCGCCAAGACATTCACCACCAACGCGCACTACGCCGATGTCTGCGTGGCGATGGCTGTCACCGATCGCGCCGCGGCACAGCACGGCATCTCCGCCTTTATCGTGGACAAAGGCACGCCCGGCTACCGTCTGGGCAAAAAGGAAAACAAGCTGGGGCTGCGCGCCAGCGCGACCGGCGAAGTGATTTTCGAAAGTTGCCGCCTGGCGCCGGAACAAATGCTGGGTAAGAAGAACGATGGCTTTGTCGACAGCCTGAAGGTGCTGGACGGCGGCCGCATATCGATTGCCGCGCTTTCCATCGGCATGGCGCAGGGCGCGTACGACGCCGCGCTCCGCTATTCCAAGCTGCGCAAGCAGTTCTCGCGGCCCATCTCGGAGTTTCAGGCCATCCAGCACAAACTGGTCGATATGGCCGTCGACCTGGACGCTTCGCGACTGCTGAATTACCGGGCGGCCTGGATGCTCGACCACGGCCAGCGCGTGACGCGCGAATCCGCCATGGCCAAGCTGTTCGCTTCCGAAGCGGCGGTGCGTATTGCCGGCGAGGCGGTGCAGATCCACGGCGGCTACGGATTCATCAAGGATTACCCGGTGGAGAAGTTTTATCGCGACGTGAAGCTGTGCACCATCGGGGAAGGCACCAGCGAGATTCAGCGTCTGGTGATCGCGCGGCAACTTCTAAAAAGCTGATGAACGAACTCGCCCGCAAGATCCGCGAAGGCGACACGCGCGCTCTGGCCCGCGCCTCGACCGGTATTGAAAACCGGGTCCCGCAGGCGCTGGAGACGCTGCGGGAACTGGGGGAATTCGCCGGGCACGCGCGAATCGTTGGGATCACCGGGCCGCCCGGCGCCGGCAAGAGCACGCTGGTGGACGCGCTGGCCGTGGCGCTGCGCAGCCAGGGGAAGACCGTGGCCATCCTGGCGATCGACCCCACCAGCCGCATCACCGGCGGCGCGATCTCTAGGCGACCGCATCCGCATGCAGCAGCACCACGCCGATCCCGGCATCTTCATCCGTTCCATGGCGACGCGAGGATCGGTCGGCGGGTTGGCGCGCGCCACCGCCGATCTGGTGCACCTGATGGATTGCGCCGGCAAGGATTTCGTCCTCATCGAAACCGTCGGCGTGGGCCAGGACGAAATCGAAGTCGCCGGCCTCGCGCAAGTCACGGTGGTGGTGCTGGTGCCGGGCATGGGCGACGACGTACAAGCCATCAAGGCGGGGATCATGGAGATCGCTGATGTCTTTGCCATTAACAAGTCCGATCAGCCGGGCGCCGGCCGCGTGGAGCAGGAACTTCACGCCATGCTCAGCCTCACCGAAGGGCGCCACCCGGCCATCGTGAAGACCGTCGCCACGGAAGGGAAGGGAATCGCGGAGTTGCTGGAATTGGTGAGCACGCGCGATCTCGTGAGCCGGCCGTGGAGCCAGCCGGAACGCGCGGCGTCTGTCTCCATCGACCACCTGGGAATAGCTGTAAAGAGCCTGGAGCAGGCGGCGGCATTTTATGAATCGATCGGCCTCGCCGTGGGACATCGCGAAACCGTCGCGACGGAAAAGGTGCATGTCGCCATGCTGCCGGCGGGCGATTCGCGCATCGAGCTGCTGGAGCCTTCGGATGCGGATTCGCCCATCGCAAAATTTCTCGAAAAGCGCGGGCCGGGCCTGCACCACATGGCTTTGCGCGTCCCCGATCTGCATGCGGCGGTGGAGCGCCTGCGGGCATCCGGCGCGCGCCTGCTGAATGAGCCGCGGCGCGGCGCCGNNGGAATCATTGGAGGCAGCGGGCTATACTCCATGCCCGGCTTTGAAGCCATCGAGGAGGTCAATACCCAGACGCCTTTCGGCAGCCCGTCGGACAACTACGTCCTGGGGACGCTGGCAGGGCGGCAGGTGGTGTTTCTGGCGCGGCACGGGCGGGGCCACCGCATCTCGCCTTCGGAGCTGAATTTTCGAGCGAATATTTACGGCATGAAATCGCTGGGGGTGGAACGCATCATTTCTCTCAGCGCGGTCGGTTCACTCAAGGAAGAACACCGGCCGCTCGATTTCGTCATCCCCGATCAGTTTTTCGACCGCACCCGCAGCCGCGTGTCGACGTTCTTCGGCGAGGGGCTGGTAGCGCACATCAGCTTCGCCGACCCCATCTGCCCCGAACTGGCAAACGTGGTGGCGGGCGCGTGCGCCGCCGCGGGCGTCAATGCCCACAAGGGTGGCACCTATCTCTGCATGGAAGGCCCGGCGTTTTCCACCAAGGCCGAATCCAACGTCTACCGAAGCTGGGGCATGGACGTGATCGGCANNCCAACCTGCAGGAAGCCAAACTGGCGCGTGAAGCGGAGATCTGTTACGTCACCGTGGCGATGGTGACGGATTACGATTGCTGGCACGCCGATCACGACGCCGTGACCGTGAGCGACATCATCGCCACCCTGGTCAAGAACGCCGAGAATGCGAGCAAAGTGGTGGCTGCTGCGGTCGGCGCGATGCCCACAGGCCGCGGGTGCAAGTGCGGGTCGGCGCTCGCCCACGCGATTCTGACGGACCGCGCTAACGTGCCCGAAACGACGCGCACCAAGCTGGGGATCCTGATTGACAAGTACTTCGTGTAGCGAGACGGCGCAGGAGCTACTGGCGCGCGCGATTGCCGGGGAAGGCCCGGCCGAGTTGCCGCGCGCGCTGCTGGAAGAGCCGTGCAACCAGGCGCTGTTTTCCATCCTGGCGGAAGGACTGGCGGACCGCTTCGAGCCGGCTTTATGCGACGTTTACGCGCGCCTGTTCTCGCAGGCCATCGCGGCCGTGGTGGATGGTGCGGACGCGGCCGCGCTGGTTGCCCGCTATCAACGCGTGCGCCGCGTTCGTCCCGTGGCCGGTGAGCCGGCCCGCGTTTTTGTGCTTTCGCGTGTCACGCTGGGCGCCGACGTGGCCGTGACCAGCGTGCTGCTGGACGCCGCCAAACGGCGCTTCCCCAAGGCCGAAATCGTCTTCGTCGGGCCCCCTAAGAATTACCAGTTGTTTGAGGCCGACCCGCGTATCCGCCACGCCGCCGTGGCCTACCGCCGCGGCAGCCTGCGCGAACGGCTGAGCGTGCGGCAGGAGCTCGCCGCGATTCTCGACGCGCCCGGTTCGCTGGCCATTGATTCCGATTCGCGGCTCACGCAGTTGGGATTGCTTCCGCTCTGCCCGGAGCACCGTTACCACCTCTTTGAGAGCCGCGCCTATGGCGGCGCGACGGACCGGCCGCTTCCGGAACTGGCTGCGGCGTGGGCCGAAGAAACCCTGGGCGTCGCCGGCGCGAAGCCGTTCGTAGCGCTGGCCGAGGCGCCCGGCCACACCGCGGCGATTGCCGTGAGCTTGGGCGTCGGCGAGAATCCGGCCAAGCGCCTGCCCGATCCGTTCGAAGAAAGCCTGCTCCATCTGCTCGGCGAGCGTGGAGCCTCCATCTGCATCGACAAGGGCGCGGGCGGCGAAGAGGCCGCGCGCGTGGAACTGGCTGTGGAGCGTTCAGGCGTGCCCGCCACGTTCTGGAACGGCTCCTTCGCGGGATTTGCCGCCATCATCGCGGCCAGCCGCTTGTACGTGGGCTACGATTCCGCCGGCCAGCACGTGGCCGCGGCCGCCGGAGTGCCGCTAGTCGGCATCTTCGCCGGCTTCCCTGTCCCGCGGATGTTCGATCGCTGGCGGCCGGCGGCGAACGGCGGCGCCGTCCTGCGAATCGACCGGCCCGACGCCGCGGAGGCCCTGGCCCGCGTGCGCCGGGCGCTGGCGGCCTTGCAGTAAACTGGGCACGATGGCGGAACTGGAACAGGCACGTGCATGGATTGCTGCCGCGACGTCGCTGGCTGTATTGACCGGCGCCGGCATCTCCGCCGAAAGCGGCATCCCCACCTTTCGCGGCGCCGGCGGCCTTTGGAGAGACTACAAGCCCGAAGAACTCGCCACACCCGAAGCCTTCGCCAGAGACCCGCGCCTGGTCTGGGAATGGTACAACTGGCGGCGTGAGCTCATCGCCAAGGCCGCGCCCAATGCCGCCCATCGTGCCCTGGTTGAGCTCGAAAAGCGAAAGCCCGGCTTCACGCTGATCACGCAGAACGTGGACGGCCTTCACGACCGCGCCGGCAGCGGCAAGATCCTCAAACTTCACGGAGATATCTGGCGGATGCGGTGCACTGCCTGCGGCGCCAACTGGTCCGACCGCCGCGCGCCGCTGCCCAAGCTGCCGCCGCATTGCGCCTGCGGCGGCTTGGCGCGTCCCGGGGTAGTCTGGTTCGGCGAGCCGCTTCCCGACGGCATGATGAAAGAAGCTGAGCACGCCGCGTCGTCGGCGCAAGTAGTGCTGGTAATCGGCACATCCGCAGTGGTCCATCCCGCCGCCAGTTTGATTCCCTGCGCCCGGCAAGCGGGGGCCAAGATAATCGAGATCAATACGGAGGAGACGGCGGCATCCGCACGGGTGGACTGCGCGTTACGCGGACCGGCTGGAGAATTGCTGCCGCTGCTGCTGTAACGTTATGTCGGGCCTTTGGGCGCAGTGTTGGTTTATACTCGGTGTCGGCGAGTACCGGGCGATGCGGGAGTTACTCGATGAGGGATGTTCCCTGGTGGCTTGCAGCGAGCGCCCGATCCATGGTTGCGAGTGAACCCCCGTGTCTGCCTGCCAGCAGAACAAGGTAAGCATCAGTCACCTGCCGATGCCCAATGATTCCAGCGGTTGGCATGTCGAGATAAGAAGCGTCGTCCGGCCAGAATTCGTGCTGGGGCAGCAGGGATATGGATTCCAGCAAAAGCTTTGCGGATTCCGCTGTGGCGTCCACGCCGGCGCGCAGGTGGAAACGCACAAGGGCGCCTTGGGTAATTGGGCATGTGGCAAACCGGTGCCCCTTGCGAAACCAGGCAGCGGCGCGCGCATTCAGACTGTGTTCGGGCGTTGCCAGTGCAATCAGGACGTTGGAATCCAACAGGTAGACCTTACTCTTCGTCATCGAGAGCCCTGACGTCCTCGGTGGTCACAGGCCGGGCGCAGCGGAATGTGGGGAAACCGTAATCGCTTATGGTGATGGAGGCGGACTTCGCGCCTTTCGACGATTGCAGAATCAGGTCGCCAACCACTCGTCCCAGGCTGCGGTTCTGATCCCGTGCGATCGCCTTGGCGAGGTAGTAGGCCTCATCCGGGATATCCAGGGTGGTTCGCACGATCACATCATAGCATAAACGCACAGAACGCTCGTTTTGGCTCCCCAGTCTGGACACGTTTCGAACTTTTGCCGGCCAACTGGTACTGTGATCGAACCTGTCATTGCCCAATGTTGTCAGAATCATCGGCGTGGGCCGCCGCCGCACGTCCATGAAGGGCACCCACCTTGGACACGTTTCGAACTTTCGTCTGCGGCTGTTTCCGAATGGCAAACCATCGGAACGAGATTCGGAAGGCGCGCGCTTTGGGTCATCACCGGGCCTTTCGGCATCGATGGCCTGCACGACAGCTACACGGAATCACACCCCGTTTACCGATTCGTGGCGTAGCGGCGAGCCTGATTCCGCCAAGTTGCACTCGCAAACGATTTGACATCTATCGAAGCTGCGCTATACTCCACCTAGAGTGTCTAGGTGGCGACCCAGCTGCGACAGCGTAGAAATGCTGCAAGGCACGCTCGACCTTCTGATTCTGCGAATTCTGCTGCCCGGTCCGGCTCACGGGCACACGATCGCTAAGTCCATCGAGAGGGGTTCCGAAGACGTTCTGCAGGTGGAGCAGGGATCGCTGTATCCTGCGCTGCACCGATTGATCAAGAAGGGCTGGGTTTCGGCCGCTGAGGGAACATCGGAAAACAATCGTCGCGCGAAGTATTACCGATTGACTGCGAAGGGCCGAAAGCAGCTTGAAATCGAAACTACGAAATGGGACAGACTGGCGCGGGCCATTGGACGGATTCTCAGACCTGCGCCGGAAGAGAGCGGGTCATGAATCGCGGACCTGACCGCAAGAAGTGGCAGGATTTTCTCGACGAGGAAATTCGAGAGTACATCGAGCATGAGACGGACGAGAACATCGCGCGCGGCATGAGTCCAGAAGCGGCGCGCCGAGCCGCATTGCAGAAGTTCGGCAACGTTACAAGGGTAAAGGAAGATGCGCGGGCCGTCTGGACCACGCTCTGGCTGGAGCAGTGGCTTCAAGATGCTGGATATGGCTGGCGCATGCTGCGACGGAATCCGGGGTTCAGCACAGCGGTGGTGCTGACTTTAGCGCTCGGGATTGGAATGAACAGCGCGGTGTTCAGCGTGATGGATGCAGTGCTGTTCCGCCATGTTTCCTATCCGGATTCGGACCGGCTCATCTGGGTGGCAAACTACGACACTGACTGGCAAAGCGAAACAGACAATCGCCTGCTGCCCAGCGATTACGCCGCTTTTCGAGATCAAGCGCAGTCATTCGAGAGCATGACGGCTTACTCAAACGAGGATCTCGCTCTTATGTACGCTGGCGAGGGCGCAACGGAACGGATTGCGTGCGTGAGCCGGGAGTTCTGGAGCACGACAGGAGCGCGCCCAGCGCTCGGCCGTTTCTTTGGCGCTGGCGAGCCGCATGCGATCGTACTTGCGTGGGAACTGTTTCAGCGGAGGTTTGACGGCAACCCGAACGTCATTGGTAGGACCGTTTCGCTCGACGGCCGCCCGTTCGCGATCGTCGGAATACTGCCGCCCAACTTCCGATTGGAGTTTCCGCAATTCCTTTATCCCGACGACGAACGAAAAGAGATCGGCGCCTATATCGCCGTGCCCAATGCGGCGTGGCATTTGCCAATGACGGCTTATCGCGCAGGGAACTGGGAGAAGGTCCAAGAAGATTTCGGCCCTTTGCCGGCCTTCGTATGGGTAGTGGGGAAACTCTATCCGAAGGCTTCGCTGCAACAAGCGCGGGCCGAACTGGAAACGATGTACCAGCGACTTGCGCGCGAGAGCCCCGGAATCTATCACACGCATTCGGCCCTGCGGGTTCAGCCGCTACAGAACAAGTTAGCGAGAGGCGCGGGCGCGGCTTTTGCTGTCCTGGGCGGAGCCGTAGGGTTTGTGCTGCTCATTGTGTGCGCGAATGTCGCCAATTTACTCTTGGCGCGTGCGACATCGCGGCAGCGAGAGGTCGCGATCCGAAGAGCCCTGGGCGCTGGAGGCGTGCGACTGGTTAGGCAGTTCCTCGCGGAGAGTGCGCTTTTCGCGGCGGCCGGCGGAACGGCTGGCGTAGCCCTCGCAAAAGGGATTGTGGCGGCAGTGGTGCGGGTCGGATCGGGAGCGGTTCCGCGTCTCGCCGATACTATGATCGATGGGAGGGTGCTGGCATTTACCGCGGCGGTGTCGTTGCTCGCGGCAGTGCTGTTCGGGTTTGGCCCGGCTGCCTCGCTCTTGCGCAGCGACATGCAACGCCCCTTGAAGGACGATGGCGCCGGATATTCCGTGGCTTCCTGCCGCCTGCGAGTGCGCGCCGCACTGGCGGCGCTGGAAGTGGCAATGGCCCTGGTGTTGCTGAGCGGAGCCGGACTCATGCTGAGGAGTTTTTGGCGGATGAGCGCGTTTCCGCCAGGATATTCGCCAGACAAGATCCTGACGATGAAGCTCTCGCTTTCGGGCGAGCGATATCGTAGTTGGCCGCAACAACGGGCCTATCTCGACGAACTGCTACGGCGCCTGATGACGACACCCGGATCAGAAGCGGCGGGTATTCACTGTAGCAGTTTCAACACGACGATTCAGGTGCAGGGTGCGAGCACGGGCCAACCGGTGCCTGCCGCAATCGAATACGTTTCTCCCGGTTATCTCCGGGCTATTGGTGTGCCGCTTCTCGCGGGTCAATGGCCGGACGACATGGATCTGGACACGGTGGTGGTCAACGAGACGCTCGCGCGGTCGCTCAACGGAACGGGAAACTTGGTCGGCAGACAGATCCAGGCGGCCTTTCTCAGCGGCAGGATCGCGGGAATCGTGCCCGATTTCAAGACTGCGCAGCTCGATGCAGAGCCCCGTCCGGCGATCTATGCTCCGTATCAAAGATCGCCACGTATTTCTTCCGTTCAGGGAATCCTCCGTGTGGGCACGCGCGCCGCGCCCATGGCGTCCGCAGTCCGCCAGCGGGTCTCCGGCATCGATTCCAACGTGCCGCTGTATCAGGTGGAGACCCTGGAGAGCGAACTGGCCGAATCTGTCGCGCCGCGCCGTTTCAACCTGCTTGTTCTGAGTTCATTTGCTGCGATCGCGGTGCTGCTTGCGTTCATCGGGATCTATGGAGTGATTGCGTATCTGGTGGCACAGCGCACCCGCGAAATTGGGATTCGAGTTGCGCTCGGCGCCACTCGAATCGATGTGGCCCGTATGGTGATACAGCAGGGATTGGCGATTGTTGGAGTCGGGGTGGCGACGGGCATTCTCGCCGCCCTGGGGTTAAGCCAAGTTATGTCCACACTGCTCTATGGCGTAAAGCCAAATGAGCCGTTGACGTTATTGGCCGTCGCGGCCTCACTCGCGATAGTAGCTCTGCTTGCGTGCTTGGGACCCACGTGGCAAGCTACGCGGGTAGACCCGATTGTTGCGGTTCGCGGCGAGTAACAGGCGCGCCGGAAGTTGAGGCTTGACTCTCTCGCTCGTGAACGGGGGCCCAGGTGGGATTCGAACCTGAATATAAACGATTTAGCTCTTTCGCGTTGCCGAGCGTCCAATGGAATGAACGCAATGCAATTTGGCTCACCAGGGTGGACACGTTTCGAACTTTTGCGATTTCGCGTCTCCGCCCACCAGAATACGGGTTCTGGACTGGAGCGGCGCCCCTATGAGCGGCATCACTGTAATCCGGAACTGGCTCGATAGCGATACCCGCAGGCGCGCTCACGTCAAAGCACAGTTGAGACCCATCCAGTGCCCTGGTTTCCGTTCGTCCCCGTTGCTTCCGGGTTCGCCCTGCTACGCGCCTTTGGGATAGCAGCCCAGCACGCGCAGGAAATCGGCCAGCTCTCCCAGATGGCGTAGCGCGTTTTGGGCGTTGGGCGTGTCTACGCGGCCCAGGAAATCCACATAAAAGAGATACTCCCAAGGTTTGCCGCGCAGGGGCCGCGATTCGATTTTGGTGAGATTCAGGTCGCGCAGGGCGAACGCGCTCAGCGCCCGGAACAGAGCCCCCGGAATATTGCGGGTGCTGAACACCAGCGAAGTTTTCCACTGTGCGTTGCGAGCGGCAGGGAGGCTGCGCCGGGCATCCGCCGGCCGCCGCAGAAGAAAAAAGCGGGTGAAATTCCGGCGGTCGCTTTNNCGAACGGCGCAAGATGCGCGCTCCATAGATTTGCGCGGCCACTGACGAAGCAATCGCCGCGGCATCGGAAAGTCCTTCTTCCATAATCATTTTGACGCTGCCGGCGGTGTCGTAAAAAGGAATTCGCTCGATTTGTGGGTTCTTGGCAAAGAAATCCAGGCACTGGTTGAGCGCCACCGGATGAGAAAATGCCCGCCTGATTTTAGAAAATGTCACGCTTTTTGGGGCGATGAGGTTGTGAACAATCCGCACGCTGGTTTCCGCGACGATNNTCGATGGGGACCACCGCGCCCGAGGCGCGCCCGGTCTTCAGGCTGAGGAACAGTTCTTCAAAGCGTTCACACGGCAGAACCGTCACATTGGCGCCTGCCAGTTTGCGGATGGCTTCCTCGCTGAAGGCGCCGCGCGCGCCCTGGAAGGCGATCGGGGCTATGTCTTTCTTTCTCATTGCGAGCCCGCCCCGTCCCAGCGGCGCGCCTGTGCGTCGGGGATGCCCAGGAGATCGAGGACCCGGTCCACACTGTGGTCCACCAGTTCCATGACGGTTTGGGGATGGTGATAAAAGCCTGGAATCGGTGGGGCAATAATGGCGCCCATTTCCGCTAATGCGGTCATATTGCGCAGGTGCCCCAAATGAAATGGGCTTTCCCTGACCAGCAGAATCAGTTTGCGCTTTTCTTTGAGGATGACGTCCGCGGCCCGTACCAAGAGGTTGGAACTGATTCCTGTGGCGATCGCCGACATGGTGTGGATGGAGCACGGCGCTACCACCATGGCGTCAGTGGCGTAGGATCCGCTGGCCAGGCGGCAGCCGATATCCTCATTGGAGTAACAATGATCGGCCAGTTTCTTGACTTCTGCCGCCGTCTTGCCGGCTTCGAGAAACAATGTTTTCTCCCCGGAGCGCGTCAGGATTAAATGGACCTCCAAGCTCTCCTTTCCGCGAAGCCGTTCGAGCAGGCGAAGGCCATATATTGCACCACTTGCGCCGGAGATACCCACAATTACTTTCACGCCGGTTCCTCTTCCCTCTTGTTCCGATTTCAGAACAAAAGCGTACTTTTTTGTGTTGTCCGCGATTGGGGCCGCGGGGTATAATTTCTTCGGCTGCCGCGGCCGCCCCAACGGCCCGATGGCCTTACAGCGAGGATCATAGCATGGAGCGACCCGGCGAAAAACTCAAACAGGTAAGAGAACGGCTGAAGTTGACGTATCGGGATGTCGTGGAGGCCAGCCAGGTGATTGCCCGGCGGCGTTCCGGCGACGATTTTCTCATCGCCTTAAGCCGCCTGGCCGATATTGAAAATAAAGGTACAGTCCCTACCATCTATCGCCTGTATTCGCTCTGCGCCATCTACCGGCTGGAACTTCGCGAGGTGCTCGGGTGGTACGGGGTGCCGCTCGACGATCTGCCCTCCGATGCCCTGGCTATCAGGCTGGACGAAACCCATGCCATCGGGTTTTCGGCCGACGGCCCGGTCACGGTTCCGCAGCCGCTCGACCGGGAAGCTGACATGAATCAAACTACGTTTCTCAGTCACCTCTTGCGGCGCTGGGGAAAAACGCCGCTAAATTTCCTGGGCGGATTAGATATTCGGCATTACCGGTATGGCCTAATTGGGCTGGAAGACTGGTCGATGGCGCCGGTTATCCAACCCGGGTCCTTGGTGCTGATCGATCAAAACCGCCGCCGGATTACGCGCGGCGGCTGGACCAGCCAGTATGATCGGCCGATCTATTTTCTAGAACATCGCGGCGGGTATCGCTGCGGTTGGTGCGCTCTGGCGGAGGATCGACTCATCGTACTGCCCCATCCGTCGTCCCAGCAGGCGCCAGCGGTTTTCGATCCCGCTGAGATCGACGTCGTAGGCCAGGTCATTGGAGTCGGTATGCTGCTCGAACCGGTAAAGCGGCGGCCTGCTCGACCTCCAGCAGCCCCATTAAAGTCTCCAAATCAGTAAGATAGAGTTGCCGTTCGACGTCGAGCGCGGTGGGTGGCACCAGGTTTCGATAGTGCGTAGCGTACCGGGAGTTGCCGGGTGTCTGCAGATACTCATCGAGGTCCGATTTTTGCTCGGCGAGGCTGAATCCCAGCCATTCGGCGAATACCTGGTGGTGGCTTCGGCACAGCGTGCGGTCGGCGTCTTCGTTGCCCAGCAGGCGCAAAAGCTCGTCGTGACCATACCGGCCAGTGGCGGGGTCCCGTAACGAGGCAAGGAAAACCAGCCGGCCGAAGTGTGTGGGGATACGTAGGAGTGTTTTCCGCCACATTTGGGCTACCGGCGCCCGTGCCGATTGCGAATTGGCAGACGAATCGCCCAGTTTCCACTCCTCTAGCGGCCAGCCCGGGCGGCTGAACCAAGCCTCTGCCTCCCGCCGGGGTGGCGCCCCTACATTCTATACCCACATCAAGAGGGAAAACGTTGTTTTTCTCCGGCAAGACGGACCAAAACTTCTAGGACTTTAGTACTGTGAGATGTTCCACTTTTGGAAAATTTTCGGCAAAACACCCTATTACGGTAGGGTCACGGCTAGTATAGTACCCAGCTTACCTAACATAAGCTAACAGTAGAAAGGAAACGGAACTCATGAAAAAGCTCGTTCTGATGGCGATGGTGGCATTTGCGTTCTTGGCGTCGGCCCAGACCGCACGGATCGACCTCCCGATTCCGACGTGCAGCCCCTGCCCGTACGTGCAGTAGTTTGGACTGTATTCATATAAACTAAGCCAGCGCGGCGTCTGATGTTAGAATTGGTTCAGAGATTGAACTGATGGTTGACGCTGCGCTGGTTTTGTTCCTCCAGACCCTCTCTCCTCTCGCCGCGCTAGTTGGTTGGGATGCGCTCATTCTTCACTTTGACGCCGGTACGTTTTTCCGAATTATTTCCATCCTGGGTTCAGCCCTAACCGCTTTCAAGCTTTACCGTGCAGGTCTCCACCGCCGCTACCGCATGTTCTTCGCTTACTTGGTCTTTAGAATCCCCTGCATGTCTTGCGGGTTATTTTTGGACACGTCCGGCGCCCCGTATTTATGGCTCTTCACAAAGTCCGAACCCGTCATCATGCTGTTCTACGTTCTAATTGTCCTAGAACTCTACCGATTGGTTCTGCATGAGTATAAAGGTTTGTACACCCTCGGCAGGTGGGCTATGGGTGCCGCGATGGCCATTGCCGTGGCTGTATCTATGTTGGGACTGAGAGGGGCCACTACCCACGAGGTTCAGAAGTTCTCTTTTTGGGTGGTCTTTGAGCTCAGGGCCGAGGCCCGGCTCGATCTCGCCCTAGTTCTATTTATCCTCCTGATTATAGGGTTCTTGGGTCGTTACCCGATTCGCCTGAACCGCAACGTCATAGTGCACACAGTGGTGTATTCGGTCTTTTTCTTTGCCAATAGCCTCGGATTGGTTTTCTGGTTTTTCAAGATCAACATCAAAGACGAACTGGTCAATACCACCCTGATGGGAATTGCCTCAGTCTGTGCGGTTGCCTGGTGGATTGGATTGAGCCAAAAAGGCGAGGAAGTGCAGGTGCATTTGCCTTCGCTGGGCCCCGGTGCCGAGCAGAGGGCCCTGCAACAACTCGAGGCCTTAAACGCTACCCTGTTAAGAGCCTCGCGAAAATAGGTTGATATCCCTTGTTAATCTAGTACCGGTATTACCTAATCCCGATTGCGTTTTTTCCCGATTCAACGTATGATTTCAAAGACGAATATTTTTAAAGGGTCATGAACTATCTAATTGCCATTTCGATTGTGACCAGCTTGGCGTTGATTCTCGCGCTAATCGTCCTCATTCGGAAGGTCGCCTTCAACGGGAGCAGTCTTCCCGTAACAGCCGAGTGGATCGATGAACTGTCGATCGAACGCTATCGGCCCATGATGCGCCTTCTCGATGGGAACGATCTGATGTTTCTCAGGTCGCAACCGGGCTTTACGCACAAGATGGCTACCAACCTTCGCATCCAGCGCTGCCAGATTTTCCGCGGCTACCTGCGCTGCCTCAATGCGGATTTCCAAAAGGTTTGTGCGGCTATCAAGATTCTGATGTTGCAGTCGCTGCAGGATAGACCGGATTTGGCCGGTGTGCTCATTCATCACCAGGTGATGTTTGCTTTGGGCATGCAGTCCGTTCAGATTCGCCTCCTCCTGTTCCGGCTGGGCATCTGTGGCGTAGACGTTACCAGCCTGGTCAAGACGTTCGACTTGATGCGCGTGGAGTTACGTAGCCTGGTGCCGGCAGGGATGCCGGCTGGAGCTTAGCCACTCCCGGATTCATCGGCGGCTGGAGCGGTGCGCGTTGCTGCGCCCCTACAGCCGCTTTAGCATTTCCTTCGCTTCCTTCCACTTCGGAAACTTCTTCTCCGCTTCCCTGAACTCTTTCGTGTGTACCCTCCGCCGCGCTCCACTGTGTTCTACCGGGTAGCGCAGGTGCAGCATCTCGTGGAACATCACGTACTCCAGCGCCAGCGCCGGCACGCCTGCACGATCCAGAATCCGGCTGATGATGATGGCGTTGTGGGATGGGTCGAAGTGGCCCAGCATGCTACGCGACACCCCGCGGCTCCAACCGAGACGCGGCATCCCCATGAGCCCGTCGAAATGCTCGTGATTCAGGCGCTCAAAGACCTCTTGCAGGTTGTGGCCGTCGCCTTGCGGTCCCGAGACGAATTTCCGTCCGCGGATCTGCCGTATCAGGTGAGCCTGCCGCCGCACGTCCCGGCGGTTGAGGTACAGCCGGTAACGGTGGGAGTACACCGGCGCCACCGGCTTGCGGTAGAGCTTGCCGAGCAGAATGTGCGCCAGCGCTTCGGTCACCGGCGCCGGCGCCCCCGCCAGGATGTCGGAAATGCGCATCAGCAGGCGGCCGTCGTCCAGCTTGATGAAGCTGTCGGCATTCGCAAAGCGGCAGAACTCGACGCGCATCTCGGGCACCACCGTGCGCGGCTTCAGCTCGCGGAACACACGGGCATAAATCTCCTCCGGCGTCTCGAAAAACAAGGAGCTCTGGAGTCCCTCGAGTCCCGGCCCCGCTACTGGTTCTCCCATCTTCCACTAGAGTACCGCGCTCCATCCGCCAACATCCAACTTGCATTCCCTACACCCGGATGAGTTACTCTGAATCCTTAAGGACCAATCAACTTGCTCAAGGCGAAAATCAGCGCGCTGGGGTGCTTCACGCCTCCCGGCCTGCTTACCAACCAAGATCTCGAAAAGCTCGTTGAGACCAACGATCAGTGGATTCTCGAACGAACCGGCATCCGGGAACGGCACATTGCGGATCCCGGAATGGCGACCTCGGATATGGCCGTAGCCGCTGCCAGGTGCGCGTTGGAGCAGCGCGGCATTGACGCCTCGGAAATCGACGCGATCATCGTCTGCACCGTCACGCCCGACCACTTGTTCCCGTCCACCGCCTGCCTGGTGCAGCACGCCCTCGGATCGAAACATGCCTGGGGATTCGACCTCATCGCCGCCTGCTCCAGCTTTGTCTACGGTTCCACCGTGGGGGCGCACCTTGTAGGCGCCGGGACCCACAAGAAGGTTCTGGTAATCGGCGCCGACACCATGAGCCGCATCATCGATTACACCGACCGCGCTACCTGCGTGCTCTTCGGCGACGGAGCCGGCGCCGTATTGATCGAGCCCACCGCCGCTGGCGAGGAGAACTTGGGCTTCATCGACTTTCTGGGCGAGATCGATGGCTCCGGCGCGGAGTTCCTAAAAATGCCGGCCGGCGGCAGCCGTTTGCCCGCCTCGCACGAGACCGTGGACAAGCGCCAACACTACGTGCACCAGGAAGGCGGCCCGGTCTTCAAGTATGCCGTCCGCAAGATGTACGAAACCTGCCGCGACCTGCTGCAGCGCAACGGGTTCACCGGCGACGATGTGGCGGTGATGATTCCCCACCAGGCCAACAAGCGCATCATCACGGCGGCCGGCGACCGGTTGGGCATCGATCCGGAAAAGGTGATGATCAATATCGAACGGTACGGCAACACCACCGCCGGCACCATTCCCCTGGCTACCCGCGACGCCATCGCGGAAGGCCGCCTCAAGAAGGGCGATCTTGCGCTGTTGGCTGCTGTGGGCGCCGGCTACACGGTCGGTGCCAGCCTCTGGCGCTGGGCGTATTAGGCGCCGGAGGCGCCCACATCGACAAAAGCTTTCGATGTCGAGAATCAGGGGCGTAGCCCCTGCTCTCTTATCCGCACTCCCACTTCTTTGCCGGCCGGCACTTCCACCGCCAGGATGCCCCCGCGATCGGAATCCGCCTCGAACATTTCTTCATCGTCGACTTCCACCTGATAGGTGTGGCCGGGATCGAGGCCCACCAGATAGACGGCGCCGCCCTGCTCCACCATCACGCGGAACTTCCGCGAGGTGCGGGCAAAGCAGACCGCTGCCGGTCCCAGCAGCACCGGCGCGGGCGAGCGAGCGCCGTCGACGGCCCTCACGTGGCCGCCTTCGAAGACCTGCATCACGCCGCGGAAAAGGCCGAACCATGCCGCGGAATCTTCCCAACTGGAGCGCGCGAACAATTCGCCGGAGCCGGCAGGGTGCCAGGCCAGCGGCGCGTGGTAGTAGCTCAGGCCGGGCTGATAGGGATTGGCCCACAGAAACTCGTACGGCGTGGCGAACGTGCTTCGCATCAGAAAGCGGTCGTGCATCAGCCAACCCTGCAACATCTGGCTCTCCAGGGCATTCGTGTCGAAGGCCACCATGGCCATATCGGCGGCGCGCGAAGCCGCCGCCAGGCGCAAGTCGGGCTCTTCGATCCGCGGCTCCGCGCCGATGTAGTAATCGTTCTCCGGCGCCGGGAATACCGCCGGATAGTAGCTGAGCAGGTGCGCGATGGGATAATCCTTGAAGAACGCCCGGGCCGATTCGCGCAGATCGAGGTTGGTGTTGTCGCGAATCACGTGCAGCAGTTCGTAAAGACCGTAGGCGTCATCGCGCGGGATGACGTTGCGGCCTGCGTTGAGCGCCGGCGCCATCCGGCCTTCCCACCAGCCGTGTACCGCGCGTTCCAGTTCGCGGCGCGGCGCATCCGGCACGTGATCGAAGAGCGCCACCGCCGCCAGCACACGCGACCGCACCGCCGGCACGCTCTCATCGGAAGGCGTCTGCGTCATTCCCTTGACCATCCGCGCGGTGAGGTCGCGCTTCTGCGCTTCGCTGAGCAGATCCTGGCACCAGTCGAACACCAGGGCTTGCTGGCGCAGATCGGCGGCAGCGCCAAGAGCCCAGGCGATGGCCGCGCGGCCCGCATCGGCGTCCTCCGCCACCTGGTAGTAGAGGGCTTGCGCCAGGCCCGGCTCCGGCATGGGCGCGTGGCCCGCCATCAGCGTGAAGAACTGCTGCCAGCGCATCGAAGTCCGCTCGCGTTCGCGCCGCAGCAAGCGCAGCCGCGCCGGGCGCAGCAACAGGCGGGGATGATCGGTCGAGACCACCACCGGCTCGCTCGGGACTGGCGTGCGGACGGCTGCTGGCGTCTGGGCCGCCGCTATCGCGGCGCACCACATCGCAACAACGATTCCCAGTCTTGTTTTCATCTGTCCTGATTGTGTCATAGCGACACACGTCTCGCCCATCTTTCCCCACAGCGGCTTGCCCGCCTATTCTGCAAATTACTGTAATTAAAACGTTCTAAACAGATTGACACATGGAGGTCCGATTGCTATTTATAGAACTGAATTGGCGAAGTAACCTCTCAAAACCTGCCCTCTGCTGCAGCCGGCAGGCGGATGAAGAGTGGGCCGAAGAAGACAGCGTGCTTGCGGGAGCCGATGTTTGCAGTAGTTTTAGCTCACAATTCTCCCCTTGTTAGTTGCTGCAGAGGGGTTTTTTGCCGAACGGTTTCGATCTCTCCGGGGGATCACAGGTAGCGGAGTTTGTCTGGTGTTTTCTGGGTGGGAAAGAGGACGCGGACCTGACCAGGAATCAACCGATTTTAGTTTCGATCAGATAGCCCGACGCCGGATCCCAGCCCAAACTTGGGCGAGCCGCATCGGATTGAGTCCCGAAGGTCTTGGGGCCGGTCCGGTGCGGTTTTTCTTTGTCGTGCGCCGTTCAGTAGCTCAGCGTGCCGGTGCGTGGCGCTTCTTCCGAATTCGGCAGGTATAGAGTCTTACAGTGTTCGCAGCGGTAAATCTCAGCGTCCTTCCCGTATTTTAGTTTGACCTCGTCGCCGAAGAAATACCAGCGCTTCAAGTGGCCGGCGCAGAGTTTTCCCTTTGCGTCTTTTTCGCTGCAAGCGCGCATCCGCGGCGCTCGCCGCTTCACCTTGGTGCCGTCGCTGAGGGTGTCGACCAGTTCGGCCACCGGCATGGGTTGTTCCGATGCCGCGTATGTCGGGTTCGCCATATTAGAAATGACGAGTATATCAGGTGGCCCGTGGCCCCGGCGCGCCAAGTTATAATCGGGTTTCCGATTTCCCCGAAGAAGGAGTCTCTGCCTTGCGAAAAAAAGTCACGGTCGTTGGCGCCGGAAACGTCGGTGCCAATTGTGCATTGCGAATTGCCGATAAGGAACTCGCCGATGTAGTCCTGGTGGACGTGGTCGAAGGCGTCCCCCAGGGTAAGGGGCTCGATCTGCTCCAATCCGGTCCCGTCCAGGGATACGATGTCAGCGTGGTCGGCTCCAACACCTATGAGCTCACCGCGGACTCCGATCTTGCCATCATCACGGCGGGCTTCCCGCGCAAGCCCGGAATGAGCCGCG
>PLZX01000205.1 GCA_003152325.1 Bryobacterales bacterium
GCGGAAGCGAGGGCGTGCCACGCCGTCGCTCCTCGGCGTAGCACGCGCGCCGAGCCGGCGCGGCGCGAACGCGGGCGCCGGCGAAGGCCACGAGGGGCGCCGCTCGGACGTCCATTCGCAGGCACACGGGAGTCTGGCGGCGCGTTCTGCGCATGGGCCAGTGTCAGCCGGGCGCCGCACTGGCGCCGAGCCGGCGAGGAGCGGGCGGCGGCGAAGAGCACGAGCGGCACGCGCGGGCCGCACTAGCACGTGCACGGGAGTTTGGCGGGCGCGGCGCGACCGGTGGGCCGCGCGTGCGTTCAGCGCGTAGCGCAGAGGTGACGAGACGCGAGCGCGGGCGGGCGGCGAAGGCCACGAGCCGCGCCGCTCGTGCCCACCTCGCGCGTGCACGGGAGTCTTGCGGACGCGTTCGGCAGGTAATTAGGCTTGCCTTAGGCGGCTCTTCGTGGCGATGGTAGTAAAATCGCCACCTTGTCAGTCACGACGGGGTAGACGTAGGCGATAGGCGCACGGACATCAGGCGGCCCCGCGGATCCCCCTAAGCAGCGGCTGAGGCAGGAGCCACGCCATCGCATCCTTCCCGTCTCTGTCGCAGCTCTTCTTTGATTCCGGAGATCAGTTCCTGGCTGGCAAGCAGCTTGAGATCGGTGCGATGGAGCCTCACGGCCTTATCGATCAGTTGAATGGCAATCCGGTTCAGCAGCCGTTCGCGAGTGCGTCCTAGTGTCATGTCTGGCTCCCACGCCGCACCGTCGAGGCGGTTAGCAGCGTCGCGGCCCATCCCACAGCCCTCTGCAAGTTCTTCACGGTTCGAGTATAAGTTTTCACGAGGTGCCGTAAAAGTGGGGTTCGGCCTAGGGTATATGAACCCATCTATCTTCCTGCATTTTCAGAGTTACCCGGCCGGTTTACAGATCCCCCTCACAATCAAAAAGATAGCGGGCTCGTTAACCTGGTGTACTCTCCCCCGGTACTCACCTTCCGCAACGTACGTCCAACGAGGGTTATCACGGATTCCCCCGAGTTAAACTAAGCCCCGAACCCGGCCCCTACTACAATCCCTTCTCCGAGAAGCAACCGTTGATCGGCGCGCCGCAGTGTTTGCAGACTGGTCCGACTGGTTGGCAAGTGGGATTAATCATAGAGTGGCCCAAGTCTGACGTCAACTGGCAGGGTGGCAGCGCGCCGAGCTGGCGAGTTCTAGGGCGCGGCCGCCGGCGAAGGCCACGAGCGGCGCCGCTCGGGTCTCGCTCGCGCGCGCAAGGGAGTCTGGCGGGCGCGGCCCCTAGTGCGCGTTCGGCGTGCATCCCGCACGGCCGCACCGGGAGTGGAGGAGACAGCGCGGCGTCGGCGGCGCGAGCAGGGTCCGCGGCGTCATAATCGCCGGTGCCTTCGGTGCGATGCTGGTGTACACGTGACGTGTCGAAAGTGCAAAGTCCCGATGAAAGAGTTCAAGGGGCACATCTACCACAAGCAGCGGAAGTGGAAGTGCCCGAAGTGCGCCAAAGTCAGGATGCAGAAGCAGAAGTAAACTCGTGAACACCCTTTCAGTTGCACCGCCAATTCGTCGTCGACGGTGCCTTCGGCGCCGGGCGCGTCTGCGCGGATGAGAAGAACGCGCCACGCTGCCGCTCCGCGGCGCCACGCTTGCCCCGAGTTGGCGCGAGACGCGAGTGCGGGCGGCGGCGAAGGCCACGAGCGGCGCCGCTCGGTACCGCTCTCGCGCGCACGGGAGTCGGGCGGCGCGGCTGGGGAGCCGCCCTCCGAGGCTTAGGGAATCAGTTCGGCAGTCAGGGTTGCGCCGCCCATCGACGCGATCACCGACGAGATCTTCACCGGCTTGCGGGAATCTTTCGCGATCCAGACGGTGGTTTTATCGGAGCCGTCGGCCGAGGTCAGTTCCACCCGAAACGCGGGGAACGTTCCCGCCGGAACGGTGACTGTTTCCGAACCGGCCACGCTCAATTGCATCAGCTTAACCTTCTGCTTCTGCAAGTCGAAATTACGGAAGCTGGTGGTATAGCCGTCAGCCAGCGGCAGGCATCCGATGGCAAACGCCGACCCGCCCCCGTCCGCGAACACCGGCCCTCCCAGGTCCGACGCTATGGCGGTCTCCTGGCCGTTCATGCTCATCGTTCCTTTGGCCTGATTGCCGGAAAAGTCGACGCTAATCGCGACCGGACCCTGCTTAACGGTGCGCTTCCGCACCAGCAGACTGCCTTTTTCGAGGCTCGAGGTGTCCGTCATCGCGCCCGTCGGCGTCTCCACGCTCTCGGTTGCGATCCACACGCCGCCCTCTTCTGCGATCGTAGTCGATAGCTTCAACACCATCTGCTGGGCGCCCATCGACAGCTTGGCGTCATAGCGATCGGAGCCCGGCCGCAAATCCGCGGCCGGCTTCGGTGCATTCACTGCCGCGGCGTCCACGGGCTTGGAAATCTTAACCGTCTTGGGATCGACGGTGATTTCCTTGAGGCGCGCCTCCACTTCAGGCGTTCCGTGATCCTGATAGCGTCCGTCCAGGTAGGTGGCGAGAAATTTCTCGGCCGCCATGAACATGGCCATGTTGTTCACCGGCCGTTGGAAGCCGTGCCCTTCGTCGGGCGCCAGTAGGTATTCCACCGGGAAGCCGCGATCGCGCAGCGCCACCACTATCTGCTCGGCTTCGCGCCGATTCACCCGAGGATCGTTGGCCCCCTGCACCACCATGAGCGGGGTCTCGATCTTATTGGCGGAGTTGAGCGGCGAGCGCTCCTCCATCCAGGCTTTGCCTTGCGGCGTGCCGGGGTCCGCCATGCGCGCATACATGCTCTTGCGCCCCGCCTCCCAATATGGCGGAATCGCATCGAGCAGGGTGAGAAGATTCGACGGCCCGACGATGTCCACTGCGGCGCGATACAAACCCGGGGTAAATGCGACACCTGCCAAGGTCGCGTATCCTCCGTAGGAGCCGCCCAGGATTCCCACGCGCTTCGGATCGGCGATGCCTTCGGCCGTGAGATATTTCACTCCCCAGGTGATGTCGTCTTGCATTTTTCGGCCCCACTCGCCGTTCCCGGCGTTCAGGAAGCTCTTGCCGAAGCCTGTGGAGCCGCGGAAATTCGGCATCAGCACGGCGTAACCGCGATTGGCGAAAAACTGCGCCAGGCTGTTGTATCCCCAATAGTCGCGCGCCCACGGACCGCCGTGCGGAACCACAACAGCCGGTAGATTCTTCTCGCCGACGCCCTTCGGCAAAGTCAAATACGCGGGAATATCGAGCCCGTCCGAAGATTTATAGTGCACTGTCCGCATCGACGCCAGCGCCGCGCGTGGGAGTTTCTCGCGCACTTTGTATTGCAGAACCAGGTTCCGCGTTTTGCGGTCGAACAAATAGGTTTCACCGGGTTCGGTATCGCCACTGGCGCTCACCAGCCACAAACGCTCGTCCAGCGTGGTGGACCCTATGGAAACCTCACGGCCAGGAAGTTTCGATTGGAGGAACTTATAGTCCGCTTCGAAGCCTTTGTCCTTGAAGTACCGCCGGTCGTGATCGTCGGTGTAAGTGACGAAAGCCAGTTCGTCGGTCGCTTCGGAGAACCTCGCGCTGCCGAAATCGACGCGCTTCAGTGGATCGGATTCGACCACGTCAGCCTTCCCGGTCGCGGGATCGAGCAGCGCCAGCGCCGTGAGATTCATGGCGTCGCCCTTATTGGTCTGAATGTAGGCGCGCTTACTGTCCTTATGAAAGCGCCACACGCCGCACGTTTCGAACACGTTGCATGAATAGATCTGGGTGAAGCCATCAGCGTCCACACGGAGGATCTGCTGATCGCCGTTATCGGCGACGCGTTCGGCCAGCCGGAGTTGTCCGGAAAGGTCGAAGTCCCACCCCGCAATGCGCTCCGTGTTTTTGCGGATGAGCGTGCGTTCGCCGGTAGAGATCTTCAGCTTGTAGAGATCGTGCCACGCCTTATCGCGGTCGTTGAGTCCGATGTAGAGCGCGTCGGGATCGGATTTGGGAGCGCTGAACAGTTCGACGCGCACGCCCTTCAATCCAGTCAGGTCGCGCGAGGCGGGGATTTCGGAGCCCGGTGCGGGCGCGGCGGAAGGATCTACCGCGTGGACATTGAAATTCTCGTCGCCGTCGTTGTCCTTCACGTAAAGGACAAACTTGCCGTCACGGCTCCAAAGGTAGCCCGCGACGGGCCGCTTGGTTTCCGCCGTCAGGCGCCTGGCGGAGGCGAATGGCTCCTCCGTCTTTTTCACCCAGACGTTGCGGGTTTCGTTCCAGGGCTTCAGAAACGCGATATATTTTCCGTCCGGGGAGATCTGCGCACCGGAGATCTCGGGATTGCCGAAGAGGAGTTCGCGATCGATAAGCGGCGGAAGTCCGCCGGAATCGGCGGATTTTCCCTGTGCGAAAGCCATCAAAGGGAAGGCAGCGGATGTCAGGGCAAGAATCATGAGTCGCGTCATTGGAGAAGACTCCCAGGGAGAAAGCTCCCGTCATTAGATTCTAGCTGAAGTGCCACAGAATTAGCCCTGCTTCGTCTGCTCCCTTGCCGCCGGGCGCGCCCGCGCGCGAAGGAGCGAAAGCGCGCCGCGCTGCCGCTCCGCGGCACCACGCTTGCCCCGAGCCGGCGCGAGACGCGAGCGCGGGCGGCGACGCAGATCGCGCGCAGCGCCGCTCGGCCCCTCGCATGCCCGGGAGTCTGGCGGGCGCGCCGCGACCGCCGGGCCGCGCGGCTACTCGAAGGATCGGCGCGCTCGGCGGTCGCGGGCACTTGCGCGGCGCGACATACCAGCCAACTGATTTCTAACTGGCCAATCGTCGTGCCCGCGCGGCGTTAACTTCTTCGGAATGTGGCGCGTGCAGAGGTTGGGCCAGATAAACGTTTAAAAACCTGCCAATCTGTTTGATTCTAGATCGTTTACGCTGAGAATTGCGGTGGAACAGGTTGGCCGGTTTTTTAAGAGTCAGGGAGGATCTATCCACATCTCATCATCAGGGTGTCCCGCTCACTTTTCCCGGAAAAGGCCAGCTTCCTGTTTGTGCTTCACACGACCGCAATGGATAGTCAAGCGCCGAGTTAACCTGAGCGCCAGGACTCGCTAAATGGCCGAACGACCCACATCCTTTGCTCAGCAAGAGATCCTCGCGCCGCTGGGGCTCACGAAAGGAGAGCTTATCTATGTCGCAAAAGAAGATTTCTAGCGGTGTGGTACACGAAATGCCCGCAGATTTAAAAAAAGCACTTACATCCGACCCGCAAGCGTTAACAGCATGGGAGGATATTACACCGCTCGCACGCAACGAGTGGATATGTTGGATTAAGTCAGCTAAGAAAGTAGAAACTAGAAGCCGCCGGATCGAGTGGGGCTGTTCAAGCCTTAAGGATGGAAAACGACGCCCCTGTTGCTGGCCCGGATGCGCCCACCGCTAAATCCAAGATGGTCAAACTGGACATTGCGACCGCGGACTGGAGTCGGCCAACTAATGGGATGGTCCGCCGCCTTCACACCCGAGCAGGAGGGGTGTAGAAGATGAACGAAGGAGATATCCCATGGAACTACACACAATCGGCATTGATCTCGGCAAGACGAGCTTTCACCTGGTAGGCCTAAACGAGCGCGGCGAAGTAGTCGTGCGCAAGCAGTTCTCGCGCGGGCAACTGCTCCGCTTCACGGCGAACCGGAGGGTTCATCTCATTGGCATGGAAGCCTGCGGAGGCGCCCATTTTCTGGGCCGGGCACTGCAAGAGCAGGGACACCAGGTGCGTCTGATCCCCGCGCAGTACGTGAAGCCATATGTGAAGACCAACAAGAGTGACTACATCGATGCGGAGGCGATTGCGGAGGCCGTGGGCCGGCCGACGATGCGCTTCGTGCCGATCAAGAGCGATGACCAACTGGATCTGCAGTCGCTGCATCGGGTTCGGGAACGGTGGGTGATGCGTCGCACAGCGGTGATCAACCAGATTCGTGGCTTGCTGCTCGAGCGCGGGATCACGCTACGAAAGGGACGGCGCCACGTCGAGGAAGCGTTACCCGGAATTCTGAAGGACGCCGATGCCACACTATCGGGCGCATTGCGCCTGCTGCTGAGTCAGGGTGGGCTTTGAGGCGGACGATGTTCAGCTCGATCTCGAACAGGCTACGAGCGAGCTTCATCGCATCGTGGCCATAGCCGTTCAGGACGAGCACTAACAGAGCACCATGCGTATTGGCAGCGGCGGCGGCCATTCGGCCTATAATTTGAAGCAGCCGCCCCTGAACTGGCGTTCTTATCATCTCAGTGGTTATGGGCGCCAATTTGACCGCGCAGCCGAAGAACAGCTTGTATTTGTTGTAGACCGGTGTCCACATCTCAGGGAAGCCAGCGACGATCTGGCAAGGCGTACCTTCCATTCCTTCAGTGTAGGCTTTGTAGCAGGCTAGAGTGACATCGTGCCCGGTATTCGTACGGCAAGACTTTCAGGACCGGACTTCCGCTTGGATGCCGTGTGGCCGACGCCGACGAGTGCTGGTCAAAGGCAGAAAACGGTGTTGTCGTAGACTGGCCGCAAACGCAGCCGCTAGTTCGTGTCCTCTCGGCGACAAGTGAGTCCACTGCACCAAAAGACCGCCCCTGCCATCCGGACCCCTTCAAATAGGAAAGACCTTCGACAATCCCTTGTGCTCCTGCGTCCTCCCCCCATAATTGGCTTCTGATCAATGAGATGCGGCACCTGGATCATATTACCCATAAACGCGCTTGCGACCGTTATGGGTTCCGCCTGACCGCATCGTCGGCTCCCCGGACCAGTGGCAGTCAGTGCGATCTCGTCCACCACCACCGGGGCCGACGGTCCTGCCGGGTGGAGGGAGCGAGTGTGGCACGTCAAAGTTGGGGATGCGCCGCCACGGTGGGCGGGTAGAATGGGGCCTGATGCCGAACGCAACACGCCGGGTAGCCACCGAGCAGGGCTTGAGCCTCGGCGGCGATGACCTGCGCCGGGCCGAAGACGAGTGGTTGTGGGGCTGGGATCCGACGCCTGGAATCGTATCGGTGTGGGCTGAGAGTGACGGACATGCTTCCGTCTGGCGCCGCCTCGCAGAGACCGGCGAATTGGTGCGTGAGGAAGCGCGGTTCCGGCCTTGGCTCGTGCTCGATCGGCTCGATGATCTACAGCATCTCGGCGGGCGGCTGGGTCGCGAAGGGACGGCCGGAACCCTGGTGAGCTATAGCGAACTCGCCGGTCCTGGCACACTGCGGTATCTCGTCAACGCCGACGATGGCAAAACGCTGGCGGCCGCAGTTTTGGAGGGCGCTACGCAGCGGCTAGGATGGCGCGTTAGCCACTTGCTGGATTTGGGGAAGCAGTCCGTGCTCGCGCTGCCACCGGAGGAGCAGTACCTCGTCGCAACCGGGCGATCCTATTTCCGCGGCCTGTCCTTCGACCAACTGCACCGCATGCAGTTTGATCTGGAGACTACCGGGCTCGATGCCGGGCGCGATCGGATCTTTATGGTGGCGGTGCGCGATCAGACGGGTGCAACTGAGCTGCTCGAAGTGCGCGGCGACGGGGATGCCGCCGAAGCCGAACTGATCAGCCGGTTGGTCGCGAAGGTGAATGCGGCAGATCCGGACGTAATCGAGAACCACAACCTGCACGGATTCGACCTGCCATTCCTGAATCGCCGGGCGCGCATCCTGGGCGTGCCGCTGGCGCTCGGCCGGATCGGGCAGCCCGGTTTGCGCCAACGTGGAGCCCGGCGCGGCGCCATCCGCGGCACGGACACCGGACGCCGCGTGCGTTTCGTCGCACCGGGCCGCGAATTGATCGACACGCTCGATGCGGTGCTGCGCTACGATTTCGCAACGCGCGAGCTGCCAAACCATGGGCTCAAGGCAGTGGCGCGGCACCTTGGAATCGCCGGACCGAATCGCGAGCACATCCAGGGAAGCCAGATTTATGCGGTATATCGCCGCGACCCGGAGCGTGTGCGCCGCTACGCGGCCGCGGATGTGGAGGAAGTCGCCAGGCTGGCGCGGATGCTCGGCGGAGCGGCCTTTGCGTTGGCGCAAATGACCCCACGGCGGTACGAGCGGCTCGCGGATGCCGGAGCGGCTACCGGGGTGATTGATCCCTTGTTGGTGCGTGCGTACCTGCGCGCAGGAATGTCGCTGCCGGCGCACCAGCCTGGCGATGGAACCCCGCACAGCGGCGCAGCCCTGCACCTGTTCGCCACGGGCGTGGCACGGCGGGTGGTAAAGGCGGACGTCGCGAGCCTGTATCCATCATTGATGCGCGCGTACCGCATCGGACCGGCGCGCGACCATCTCGGCGCTATGCTGGCGCTGGTGGACCGGTTAGTGGAACGGAGACTTTCGGCGAAGGCGAGCGCTCGGCGAGCGCCGCCGGGGTCGGCGGAGCGTTACACACACGAGGCGATGTCGGCCGCCATGAAACTGGTTGTGAATTCTGCCTACGGATACCTGGCTGCGGGCGGTGATCTCACGCGATTTGCGGACGTGCACGCGGCCAACGAGGTGACCCGACAAGGCCGCGAAACGCTGAAGCTGATGTGCCGTGAGCTGGCCGCACGGGGCGTGACGCTACTTGAGGCGGACACAGACGGAGTCTACTTCGCGGTACCCGAAGGGTGGAGCGAGCCAGACGAGCGGCGCGTGGTAGCTGAGGTTGCCGCGCTGCTCCCTCCCCTGGTGCAGCTCGAGTTTGAAGGCCGTTATGCGGCCATGCTGTCGCACGAACCGAAGAATTACGCGCTCCTCGGGTACGACGGCTCACTGCTCCTTCGTGGGGTCGCATTCCGTTCGAGCCGCGCGGAGCCGTTCGGTGAAACATTCCTGCGCCGTTCCATCGACCGGTTGCTCGCAGGTGATGTTAGTGGCGTGCGCGAGACCTACGTCGCTGCGCTGGACTCCGTTCGCCGCCGCGAACTGCCGGCTTATGATGTGTCGTCCAGAGTGCGGCTGACCAAGACCCCTGCGCACTACCTCGCCATCCGCGAGGCCCGGCGTGAACTCCCGTACGAAGCCATGCTCGCAAGCGGCCGCACCTCGTGGAGTGTCGGTGACCACATCCGCGTTTACCGCACGAAATCCGGCTCCGGTGGTGTGATCGAGGAGTCCGAGGACGAAGTCGTCGCGGCGGAGAGCGCACAGGCTCGGGACTACGACGTCGATTACTATGCGCGGCTGCTACGCGAGACGTTCGCGGCCCGGCTGGCACGCGCGTTCACCCCTTCCGATTACGAAACCCTGTTCGCAGATCCCGACCAGATGTCGCTCTTCACGTCTCCAGTCGCAACCATCACGACCGTCCTGGTCGAGAGAGCGTAGTGACGCTGTCCCGGGACTCTTGTGTGGAGCCTGCCTTCCATCCTGGTTCCGGCCAGCCAGTACCAGTTGCCGCCCTTTTTCGGAGCAGCTGTCCACCGAACCGGCGTCGCCGCGTTCTTCGATTTCATGGATGGTGGCTTGTGACGGGCCGATGCCCATCCACATCGCTGGCTTGGGTGCCCGGCATCCACCTGGCCATCTCGGGGCAGGTTGGCAGCGCTCAAGGCGCTTTCCTGATGTTTGGTGTGAAGGACGGTTGGGAATACGGGCCGTAAGGCTGTTCGCGGTTCAGCCTTTGAGTCCGTCCAGTTTCTCGTCCAGTTTTCCGTCCAGTTTTTTCGTCTGGTTTCGTCAATTGTTCGCCATTTTCGGGACGAGTGGTCCGTTCTCGTCATGCTGGAAAGGGCCTGATTTAGCAGGATTTGTTGGAGGCGCGGGTCGGGATCGAACCGACGAATAAAGGTTTTGCAGACCTTTGCCTTACCACTTGGCTACCGCGCCCTACGAAGTTCGCTACTTGCAAAATACCGCGCCGCCACCGGTTAAGTCAAACTTACACGTCCGCCAAACCGTGCTCCGTGCCGCAGATGTTCACCGCGATGCCCATTTCGGCGAACATCGCGGCCTTCGCAGCCAGCGCGCGGTTGGCTCCGGCGGCATCCGGCGCATACGCCACCTGCACGTGGTTCGATTGGTGCTTGGCCATCATCTGGTCGCGCGAAACGCCGTAGATCACCGCGTGCATGACCGGCCATTGCGGCGTCGTGATTTGCCAACGCCGCTCGGTTTCCTCGCGCGGCAGTTCGACGATTTTCGCGCGCCCGATATCGGCCCACAGTTTGCTCTTTTCCAGGTAGATCCGGCTCCACACAATCTCACCCGGCTTGCTGATGCCCTTGATGGTGCCGCCGCCCAATCGGAAATACATCGGCGGCTGCCGTTCGCTCACCGCGCCGCTGTAGCCGCCTACCAGGTGTTGCGGCGGCACCGAGCCGGAAATCTCGAACACCCATACGAACTCGCCCTTGTAGGCTTCGCCGTAGCGCACGTCGTGCAGCGTGGTTTCCGGATCGTAGCCTAGCTTGGTCCACACGCGATTCGTCACCAGCGCGTCGAGGCCGGCGCACTCGTCCACTTCGTTGAAGTGCGGCAGCGGCCGTCCTTCATAGAGCACGCGCCCGTTGCCCGCGGCCCGGACCGGCGGCCGGTCGGCGTTATTGAGCAACCCCTCCGCCAGGTCCGACGCCGGAGTGAGGTCCTTCAAACCCTGCTGGTATTGAATGCCGATCACGTCGCATCCGAAATCGTCGGCAATCCGCAGCGCCGCCACGTACATCTTGCATTGTTCGTGAATCTGTTGGTCGGTGAGTTCGGTCCCGGCGTCGGCGCCCGTCTGGAACCGCATGCCGCGCGCATCCAGCCACGCCCGCACCGCCCGCGCTTCGCTGTCCGTCACCGCGCCCATGGCCGCATACAGGCTCGACTGGCTGAGCCGCTCTTTGAACACGCCCATCGGCATCATGTTCTCATCGGGGATGATGGCGTTGTACATCCCCATGCAGCCTTCGTCGAACACTCCCATGATGGCCTTGTCGCGGCGCAGTTGCCCGGCCAATTCGCGTCCCATGTCCGTGGACTCCGTGGGCACCCGGAAGGCCGCCAGGGGCCGCGCGTGCGACGTGTCGTGCGTCACCCGGCCACCGCTCAGCCACTGCCGCAGCCCGCGCAGAAAACCATCGTCCGTGAAATCCCCGCTCCATAGCGTGGAATAGGCCGCCCCGGCCTTGGTCAAGCAGGCGTTCAGATTCAGCATGCCCACCAAGCCTGGCCACTGGCCGCTCCAGTTGGCCACCGTCAGAATCGGCCCTTTATGCCCGACCAGCCCCGGCAGCACGTGCTGGCTGTATTGCCACACGGCCTCGCACACCACCAGCGGCGCCTCCTCCGGGATGGTGCGAAACACCTGGTTGCCGTGCTTCTGGCTGTCGATGAACCCGTGCTGCCGCTCCGCATCGTACGGGTGCGCGCGCTCGATCCGCCGGCCTTCCGCGCGGATCGCCAGCATCACGGCCTCTTCGGCCTTCTGCTGGGCCTCCCAGCACATGCGGTTCGCCGCCAATCGCAAGTCGCCATTCGCTATGAGATAGATGAGATCGGACATGAGATGCCTGCTTCAACCCTTACCACATGACGTTTCAATGCGCGACCGCCGCCTGCACCACGCCGCGGCATTCACCCAACCCGATTCGCCGCGCGCCGGCCGCTTCGCACCACCCGCGCAGCGTGACTTCGTCGCCATCCTCCAGGAATCGCCGCACTTCGCCCGTGGGCAGTTCGATCGGCTCCGTCCCGCGCCAGGTTGCTTCCAATAAACACCCGCGGTTTTCCTTGAGCGGCCCCGATACTGTCCCGCTGCCGATCAGGTCGCCCGGCCGCAGCGGGCAGCCGTTCGAGGCATGGTGCGCTACCATCTGCGCCAGCGTCCAGTACATGGTGGAGAAGTTTCCGCGGCTCAGACGCATCGGCTCAGCCATGCGCGCCGATCGCAGCCACACTTCGAGCGTGATCGAGTAAGCGTCTTCGCCGCCGGTCGCCAGATGCGGAAGCGGCTGCGGATCCGATGCCGGCCGCGGCTCCGGCGCGCACCGGAACGGCTCCAGGGCTTCCATCGTGACCACCCACGGCGCAATCGAAGTGGCGAAACTCTTCGAGAGAAACGGCCCCAGCGGCTGGTATTCCCAAGTTTGAATATCGCGCGCCGACCAGTCGTTCAACAGGCAGACGCCGAACAGATGGCCGGCCGCCTGTCCGGCCGGAATCGGCTCACCCATTGCATTGCCCGGCCCCAGCAGCGCTCCCACTTCCAGTTCGTAGTCCACGCGCCGGCTTTCGCCATACACCGGTGGCCCGGCCGGATTGTCTACCAACTGCCCGCGCGGCCGCCGCACCGGCGTCCCGCTCAACACAATCGACGAAGCTCTCCCGTGATACCCCACAGGCAGCCACTTGTAATTCGGCATCAGGGGGTTGTCGGGACGGAACATGGTGCCGACGTTGGTCGCATGGTGGATGGAGGCGTAAAAATCCGAGTAATCGCCGATCTCGCAGGGCGGCAGCATCTCGGCAGCCGCCATAGGCGTCAGCCGGCTCTCCGCGCCTCGGTCGCGCGTCACCAGAAACCGGCTGATGCGCCGGCGCAGCTCCTCGCGCTCCGCCTTCGGCTTCTCCATCACCGCCTTCATCGATTCCAATCCGAACGCCGCCGTCGCATCCAGCACCTGAGCGCCGATAGCCACGCCCAGCCGCGGCCGGCCGTCCTTCGAATCGCGAAACATGCCGTAGGGCAGGTTCTGCACCGGGAAATCCGTCCCCGCTTCATTTGCGGATTCCACCCAGCTCTGAAGCGCCGGGTCGTGTGTTTGATCGGTCATCGTAAGAATCCCAACTCGCGCAAATCGGCCACCGGCTCCTCAAACGAGCACGATCCGAAGCTGTGCGCGAAATCGCGGCGCGCCGCGTGAACCTGCGTACTGGAAAGGCGCAGATCGCGCCAGCCCAGCTCGTCCTCCAGAAACTCGAAAGCGCCCGCGTCTTCCTCGTTCACCACGGCCAGCACCGTCTGGCGGTCCGCGCCGTGCCACGCGAAGGCGGCCGCGGTGAACACGTTCAGGAACCCGTGCATCACCGCGCGCGGGCTGTCCGCCTCATACGTCAGCGAATGTAGCGATCGAATCGGGTGATGCAGTCCGGCCGTAGCTTTGAACGGCAGACGCCGCTCCGCCGCCTGGCACAAGAAATCGGCCACCGCTTCGGGTTCCGGAATGGCCTCGGGCGCGAGGCCGCCCGTCCGTACTTTCACGAACCCATCGGTCACGCTCTCCAAGGGCGCTTCGCGATAGGTCGGGAGCGCCAATCGCCGCGCCAGTTTCGTCTCCAGCGTTTCCACCTGCCGCGGCAGTGTGCCAGGGTCGCGCTCCACCAGCAGGGAGACGCGCCAGTTCTCATCCATCCTTGTCTCCGCGAGCTTTGCCGCCGGCAACACCAGGCGATTCAGCATCCAGCGTTCGGGCGACGTCCGGTACGCTTCGTACTTTTCGGCTACGCGCTCCAGGGGCAGCGCCGCCGGCGGATAGAATCCGGCGTAATCGATCAGGTTCGAAACCAGCGCTTTCAGCGATCCGGCAATGTGCGGCATAAGGAACGGGCAGCACCCATTTTCGCGCGATCCCGGCCCGCCGTGGTATCTTTCCAGCATGAAACTTTGTGCTCTTCTCTCGCTGGCTGTACTGGCCGCGGCCCAACCCGCTGCACCGCCGGCCCCGCTCGCCCGCCTGGAAAGCAACATGCAGCGCATCGCCCGCTCGGTCAACGCCACTTGGGGCATCTACATCAAGTGCCTGGAAACCGGAGAAGAGATCTCGATCAACGCCGACCAGCAGATGGACACGATGAGCGTCATCAAACTGCCCCTCATGGCCGANNATCAAGGATCTGCTCACGCTCATGGTGATCGTCAGCGATAACACCGCCACCGACCTGATCTATGACAAGGTGGGCGGCACCGCACCGGTGAATGCCCTCATGGAGACCTGGGGCCTGAAATCCATCCATGCCACCGGCACCGCCGACGATTGGTTCAAGGCGCTGCGCGCCGCGCCCAATGCCGAGACTTTTCACCGCCAGGCCAAGACCCCGTTCGGGTTGAGTTCGCCGCGCGATATGGGCAAGCTGCTCGAAATGATGGAGAAGGGCGAAGCCGTCAGCCAAGGCGCCAGCCGCCAGATGTTGCAGATCATGCGCGGCCAGGTTTACAGCTCGCGCCTGCCGCGTTACGTGGAGGGCTACCGCAGCCTTCCTCATAAGACCGGCGACTTCATGCCCTACATCGGCAATGACGTGGGTGTTCTGGAGAGCCAGTCGCGGCGCGTGGTGCTGAGCGTCTTCACTGCCAACCATTTCGGCGGCGGCGCGGCGCTGGAAGACGCCATCGGAAGGATCGCCGAACTGGCGGGAAATTATTTCGCGGCGAGGCCGTGACGGGGGCCGGGAGCCGGCGGAAAGGCGGCTGCGGGCAGGATTGCCCGCCCCCCTTACTGTAGCTTTCCGCGGGCGTCGATTTTCCAGATTTCTTCCACGTGGTCTCCGCGCACGCCGTAGGCCTGCTCGTGCAGATTGACGGCCACGCAAATGTGATTCGGAATCACGCGCACGCGGTCGCCTACCGTGAACTCGCGCTCCGCGCGGGCCAGGTCGATGAAGCCGTGCTCCTCGTTCATCTTGTGGAAGCGGGCGCCGGGGGCCTCCACCACGTAGCCGAACGTCACTTCCGGCGAATTCGCCGGGCGATCCGACGAGAAGGTCTTCGACCCGCCATCGACGATCATGTGCCCCGGGCGCGCCGTCGAAACCACCGTCGCCAGAATGGTGGCCGCGCAATCCTCCGGCGCGCACCCGCCGCTCAGCACCGTGTTGACATCGTTATATATATAGGTGCCGGGCCGGATTTCGGTCAGGCCCTCAATGCGGTGCGAATGGTAGAGCGTGGGAGTGGAGCCGCCGCTCACAATTTTGATTGGGATCGCCGCCCGGCGGAAATCGTCGCCGATCGATCGGGTCAGTTCCGAGAGTTGCGCCAGCGCGCGAAGGCCGCCTTCGTCCAGATCCTTAATATGCCCCGGATAAAACGTGATGCCTTCGAACGCCAGGTGCGGCAGGTTGCGGATGCCCTGCGCCAGTTCGACGAGCGCTACGCCCGGCGACACTCCCACGCGTCCCAAACCCGCGTCGAACTCCGCGAGCACGCCGATCTCCACCTGCGCCGCCCGGGCCGCGTCAGAAAGCTGCCGCGCTGCAAAAAGGCTGTCGAGCGCCACCGTGACCCGCGTCTTTCGCGCCACCGCCATCAGCCGCTCCAACTTGCTGCGGCCCACGATCGGATACGCGACGAGAAGGTCGGACGGCGTGGCCTCGACCATCACCTCCGCTTCCGACACCTTGGCCACCGTGAGTCCCGCTGCGCCCGATTCCAGTTGCCGCCGCCCGATGCGCACGGATTTGTGTGTCTTGGTATGCGGCCGCAAACGCAGTCCGTGCTGTTTGGCATACGCGGCCACGCGCGCGAGATTCCGTTCCATCCGGTCCAGATCCACTAACAAGGCCGGCGTTTCGATTTCGGAGACGTGCATGTACTCAGAATAACTGCCAAGCCATGCTGGTTTCAGCGGTGTTTACTTTTTGCCGCCCGGCAGCGTCAGGATGACGGTGTTGCCGTCCTTGTCGAATACCATGGGGGGTGGCGCCGGCTTGGCCGCCGCCGGCGTTATCGCAACCGGCGACATCGAGATCACCGGAGCCGTCCGCACGGCCGGCTTCTCGGCCATCGCCTGCGCCGGAGCGCTCTTCTGCGTCTGCATCGCCTTCAGCACTTCCGCTTCCGGGACCACCATCGACAGTTTGATGGTTCCGTTTTCCGAATGCACGTCGAACTTCGCACCGCCGGCGGTGGGCTGCTTCGCCTTGATCATGGTTTCCACCATCCCCAGCATGGCGCTCAACTGTTCCGCGTCTTTGGGTGAACGCGCGTGAATCTCAGCCCCCAGTTCGAGGCCGTGGCTTACAGACACGCCGAATTGAAACCGGTCGATCGATTCGAGGCCGCTGGCCTGCGGCGTCGGCGCGACGAATCCCTCGGGCCGGTCGCCAAGCCCCCAAATGTCGTAGCGGCTGCGAGCCGCTGCGATGCGTTTCGCCAGCGCAGCGTCGATCCGCGTTCCGGTGCCCAGGTGGTCGATGGTCGCGAGCACGGTGGGACGGTCGCCCGCCAGTGCCGTCGATCCGTTCAGCAGAGCCACCACGCCATCGGTCGGTTTGTCGCCGCCCAGTATCGGCACGTCGCGGTAGCGCTTGGCTCCCTCCGCCAGTCGCGCCACGTCGAACCGGCCCTTGGCCACGATCAATGAGGGCGGATTCTGACCTTCGCCATCGGTAGCCACCAGCACTTCGTCGATATCCCGAAGCGGATCGAAACCGGCCAGCGACGCTAGTTTAAGCCAATCCGCGGTGGCGGCCTGAGACTGCACTTGCGCCTTGGCTTGCGTCAAACCGGCCTGCGCCAGCGGCGATTCCGCGACTTTCCTCACATTGATTCCCAATACGATTTTGGTTCCAGCCGGGAAGAAATCGGTGAGGGCTGCGTCCGCGGCAGGAACCGCGCGGACGGCGAGCAGGAGGACCAACAGGGACTGCGCGAGCTTCATATCTTGTTATAGGAAGCGGCGAGGTGGGATTAAAAGTACCCAGTGGATAGCAGCCGCGCGTTAACCTGGGGCAGCGGGGGCCCCCCGGCGCCGCAATGCAGACCGCCACGGCATACAATAAGCCTTCGGAACATTACTTATGGAATTCCTATCCGCCAGCCTGTTGGAACTGATCATTCAGACTTCCACCAACCTTCCGCCCGATGTCCGCGCCGCCATGTCCATGACCGCCGGCTCCGAAACGCCCGGGACGCAGTCCGCGCAGGCGCTCGGCATCATCCTCTCTAACATCGACATGGCCAAGGACGACGAAGGCGCCATCTGCCAGGACACGGGCATGCCCACGTTCCTGATCCACACGCCCGTCGGGGTCAACCAGATTCGCATTCGCAAGGCGATCAAGGAAGCCGTTGCGGAGGCCACGCGCCGCGGCAAATTGCGGCCCAACTCGGTCGATTCCATCACCGGCAAGAACAGCGGCAACAACCTCGGCATCGAAACCCCCGTNNGGCGGCGGCTGCGAAAACAAGAACATCCAGTATTCCGTGCCGTGCGAGCTCGACCACCTGGGCCGCGCCGACCGCAACCTGGAAGGCGTGCGCAAGTGCCTGCTGCACGCGGTTTGGCAGGCGCAAGGCCATGGTTGCGCGCCCGGCGCCCTGGGCGTCTGCATCGGCAGCGACCGGGCTCACGGCTACGAACTCGCCAAGGGCCAGCTCTTCCGCACCCTCGATGACGTCAACCCCGATCCCGCGCTCGCGAAACTCGAAACCGGGATTGTCGAGGAGGCCAACAAGTTGGGCGTCGGCGCCATGGGATTCGGCGGCAAGGCCTCGCTGATCGGCTGCAAGATCACCGCGGCCAACCGCCTGCCCGCCAGCTTCTTTGTCTCGGTGGCGTATGAATGCTGGGCCTTCCGCCGCCTGGGCGTGCGGCTCGACGCTTCGACCGGCGCCATCACCCAATGGCTCTATCGCGANNGGCCGCGACAGCGTGCACACCTACCTCATGAAGAACCCGCCGCCCGTCGACCTGCACGGCGCCGTACTCTACCATTGCGGCCCGGTGATGTTGAAGGAAGGCGAGCGCTGGACCGTGAAAGCCGCCGGTCCCACCACCAGCAGCCGCGAAGAACCCTACCAGGCCGACGTGATCCGGCGATACGGCGTGCGCGCCGTGATCGGCAAAGGCGGCATGGGTGCGAAGACCCTGGCCGCGTTGAAAGAGTGTGGCGCCGTTTACCTGAACGCCATTGGCGGCGCCGCGCAGTATTACGCCCGTACGGTGGAGCAGGTATTGGGTGTGCACATGCTGGAATTCGGAATTCCCGAAGCGATGTGGCACCTGAAAGTGAAAGGATTCGTCGCGATCGTGACGATGGATTCTCACGGCAACAGCCTGCACGCGTTGGTGGAGAAGGCGACCGGAGAGCAACTGGAAACGTTGCAGANNGTTCAAGTCCGTCCCTGGCCACCATATTTTCAATAGGTTACAGACTGCCTCTCCCCCAAATCTGTTCCATTCTGTTCCAATTCCTATACTCAAGGCTTGCCCGCGGTTTGCCTCTCAGGAGCGGAACTGTACGGGGGAGAGGCGTATTCCCGACCCTCAAGCAATATGACCTGGCGCTCGGTAACTAGTGTGTTATCGTGATCTACGTCCGGTTTCATATGTCAGTACTGAAGACGGTTGAAGCGGGATTGCGGAAAATAACTCTCTCACCGGTGATCCGCCCTCCCGTGGACTTTAACGCGCCCAACAAAGAACTCGCTGTTTTCGCAATGCGGCTGTACGCCTACTCATCCGTAGCCCACATCCGCACAATTCTGGGAGGTCTGATTGTACTTGACGATGCCGGAAATGCACCGTCCGCAGAACTTCTCTGCAGACACGTCTTTGAATGGACCGCGCATGCCAGCTACATGGTCAGCAAACTCAAGCCCTACGTAGAGCAAAACCAATGGGTGGAAGCCTTCGCGATTGTTTCCAACTTCAACGGAGCCAACTCATGGATCAAACAGCACGGACATAAGTACGGTGCCGCCCAGATCCAGCTTGAGGCGCCTGACGCCGTGCGTCTGAAGCATTGGATAAAGGCCTATGAGAAATTTAGGACTGAGGAGTACGGGACGGCCACTGTCGAAGATGGCTATGGCTATCTGAGCGAGCATTCCCATCCCAGTGCAGCGTGCTTTCTTCAATACCGAGATATTCGCGGTGCGGAAATCCGCTTCGTACAGCCCGGAAATGCTTCGCGTTTGCCTGAGCTTGATCATTGCATGATTGATTGGCTCGGCTTGACGTATACGATACTTGCCTTGGCGAAGGAGGATACACTGCGCACAGCCATGCTTCGAATAATCGAAAAGGTTGTTACCCCGATCCAGAGCTGAGGCTGGCCAAGTTCCGCGCGGGAGGGAGCCGGTGGACGGAGCGGCGGCGGATTCTGAAAACCAGGGGACGGAACGTTGACGGCCTCTGGCGCCTCGGCTGCATCCTGCGGCGTCATTTTCCGGGCCGGTTGAAGAGCACCAGGCTCGGCGCATCGGAAC
>PLZX01000163.1:0-18184 GCA_003152325.1 Bryobacterales bacterium
GGAACTTCTCACTTGGCCGCGACATACCCCAAAGATGGCCCGAACGCAGGGATCGTCAACTGATATAATGAGGCCGGCTCCAGATTGATAACCGGAGCGACGATCGGCTGTCCGCTTTGTTTTTCGAGCCAGGCAATGTTTTATACCCGGCTGTTGAGGATCCCGCTTATTTGGACAATTGCTGTCTTAGGCACTATGACACCCGACCCGCCAGATGAGGACCAAGCAAACAACGCCGTGCAAGCGGCGCCCGATGCCGAGTTGACCCAACGGCTGGCTCAGGCCGAGATCGTGATTTCCGGCGTGGTGTCGGCGACCGCTCGGTTTGAAGCCCAACGTCCTGGTTTCTTATCGCAGCATGACCCGGATTGGTGGCAGGCCGCAATCGGAATTGAAACCGTCGAAAAGGGCAACGTCACAGCAAAGACGATGGCCGTGTTGTTCGCAAACAGTTCCGATATTGCCTGGTACCGGTCGCCCAAGATCAAGAAGGGCGATCACGGGATCTGGCTTCTGCAGAGCCGGGACCCATTCGGGAAGCCCGTTCCGGGCCTGGCAGTGGTGCATCCGCTCGATTGCCAGCCAATTACAGAACTGGTACGAGTTCGCACACTCCTAAAGAACGCTACTAAGAAGTAGCCGACTACTGGAGTTGCTGGCGTCAATGTCCCCGCGCCTCAGGCTGGAATTCCCAGGCTTCCTTGAATTCGCGCCCCCACAGAGGATTCCCGCTCCTGACCCAGTTCATCCAGGAAAACGGAGGCGACCCTCGATCATCCATCTCGCTGCCAGGGGAGCCGTCCGTAAAATAGCTATTCTTATCAGGAGCTCCATAGTAGCCGCGCAACCGGGTAATATACGCGCTGAATGTCGACAACCTGGTACCAATAAACAGCGCGGCAAGCGCGCAGATCATCTGTTCGATGCAAGCGAGGGAACCTGCCGGCAGGCTGCCAGGAAGAAGGCTCCTGAAGTGATTGATGAAGTAAACCTCGTAGTAATTGCGAAGGTCGGCAAAATAGCTCTGGTCCATTTCATCTGTGGCTATATACAGCCGCGTTCCAGCCGGCACTCGCTTCCTTACATTGCTTAGCAGGCAATGCGCCGGTATATTCTGTTCGGGGTACAGACCGAAGAAATCGTTTCTCCTCACATGCAGGGCGCAGTAGTTCCCAAGAGACCCCGCAATTCTGCCGGCAGCGCCGATGATCGCAGTCCTGAACCTCACGTGATCTCTGACCAGCCGCTTGCATTCCAAATCAACTTGCGGCTGCGACAAGAAGAAGAACGAGTAAAAATGTTCCAGGGTGGCGCTCTTTACGTTCAACGTGCGGCACGCTTCCATCTCAGGGGTGATCTCCAGAAAGCGCTGCCTTGCCACCGCAAAATCGCGCAGCCTCCCGGCCTCCGGCGAACCGGGAGTTGGAATCTTCGGAAAGCAGAACACAGCCGTCCCTGGTTCAAGAACCAGGTCCACTTGGTCGGGCTCTCTTGCTCCAGCAACGCAGCGATCATATTCGTCGCGGGCGAGCACGTGCACGATTCCGTCCAAAGTCTCCAGTTCGAAACATTCTTCCGGATGGAGTGGCCTAAACCTGCCTGCCTCCACCTCCGGTTCGTGGTCGCGCCTATACTCTCTTGGCATCACCAGGCATCTCCGAGAGAGATAGGCGAGAACTAAAGCTGTTTCGAAGCACATTCGGGTGTTATTCAGTTGGCCTTGCCATGGCGTATAAGTTAAATACTGCATCTCGCTCGTCATCTTGATTCAAGAGATGGCCGTGGGACCGACCCAGTAGGATCGCCGGTTACCGCTATGCGAAAGCACATTACAGATACAATCCGTTCCTGGCCGGGCTGCATCGGGGTGACCTCGTGTGGCACGGCGCCACCAAGTAGCGCGACCGTCTCTCCGCGGGGGATAGGCACCTCGGTGGCGGCGGCCCTGCCCGCCGCTCGCGCTCGGGCCAGCGGTTCATTCATATGCTTTGAGTAGACCAGCAGTGCTCCGACGCCGGTTGCCGCGCCGGTATCCCTCAAACAGGTAATGACGGTGAGATCGCAGGTGAGGATATCGCGGTGCAGCCCCAGGAAATCGCCGGCTTGTTCGTAGTAACTGTACGTGCCGCCGCCCGTGGGCGTGGCCACAATTCCGCAGGTTCGCACCAGCGACGCGACCAGCGCGGGTGCGCTATACAGCCGCCATTGCACAAAGCGGGCGTGCGCCGACGTGAACGCGCGATCGGGATTGCCGCCACGTCCCTCGGCCGCGTCGGAGACCGCCAGCACGTTGCGCCGTCCGGCAGACCTTGCAGAGAGGGCCTCGGCCTCCAGTTCGGCCACGGCGTCCGCAGCGACCAGACCCGGGATGTTCAAAACGCCACCACTCGCGTATAGCTGCGAGACCGTGATTTCGCCTGGAAGTTCGGATAAGAAAAGATCGCTGGACATGGCGAGTTCAGAATGTTGCCACTTCCGCTGCCCCGGTTGGGACCCGGCGGCGGTCGCAATCGATGGCCAGACTCAGGTACTGGCTGCCTTCGCGTAACATCAGGCGCTCGGATACCAATTGCTCGAGGAACGGGTCCACCGAGGCAGGAGCGGCACCGCGGGTAGCGGCAAATTCGGCGATCCCCGAACTGCTTTGGATTTCATCACAGAAATCGTAGATCTGGCGCTGAATGCCGTTGAAGGGGTAATAGCGTGGCGCCCCTGGCGTCCGCGTGTCCTCCAGCATCAATTCCGGATCGGTACTGTATCGCTTGATCAGGTCGCCAGTGTGACTCTTCCATTCCTGCACCTGTTCGATAACCGGCTGCATATAGCGTTTCGGATCGCGGCCATCAGCGTACTTGTATTCGAAAAAGTAGGCGAGATTGGCCACGCTCTCGGTTGGAAACGGGTACACGGAGGCATACATCGAAAACGGCCGGATCTCTGCCAGGCCAAAACTCTCCGCCTCATCGTAGTTCGGGCTGAAGCGGTCGAGGCGAATGGGAGCGGTCATGCCGGGCGGTTTGAGGTGGGTGATGGCGGCGATGACGCTGCTGGTCGCGGTGTAGTCTTCCATGGTTTCGCCTGGGAAACCGTACAACAGGTTCCAGGCGATTTCGATGCCGTATTCCCGGCAAAAACGGAGAAGTTGGACGTTTTGGATAGCGGTGACGCCCTTGCGCATGAGCTTCAACACGTGGCTGCTGAGGCTCTCAATGCCCGGCTGCAAGGCCAACACGCCGGCATCGCGCAGCAGTTCGACCTGATCGCGCTTGAGGTTCGACTTGATCTCATAGAATAGCGACACCCCGGGATTGCGTTCCTTCAGCATGGGCAGCAGATCTCGAAAGTATTGGTGCGACATGATGTTGTCTACCGCCAGAAATCGCCCAATGCCATAGCGTGCCTTCTGCCGTTCCAACTCCCCGAAAACGCGGGTGGCGCTCTTGGCCCGAAACGCCATGGTGGAACCGTTCAGGCCGCAAAAGGTGCAATGCGCCTTGGCTCCCCACCAGCAGCCGCGCGCGCTCTCGATCAACAAGGACGGTGTGATCTGTGGCCGGAGGCTGCTCGACCGGAGTGCCGAGAAATAATCGTCGTAATCGGGATCGGGCAGGCGGTCCATGTCGTGGACACGGTCGGGCGCGGCGGCCAGCGAGGAGGTTCCGCCCCGGCGGTGAATCACGCCGGCAATGCCATCCGGCATCCGGCCCGCTCCGAGCTGCTTAACCAATACCGGGAAGGTGTTATCGGATTCCCCGGAGCAAACATAGTCGACCCAGGGAAATCGGCTGTGGAGTTCCAGCCCCATGACGCCTTCACAGTTGCCGCCGCCAAAAACAATCGTCTTTTGCGGGTACCGCGTCTTGATCAGCCGCGCCAGCGCCAGCGACGCCAGATTCTGCTCGAACGTGCTGGTGAAGCCGACGATATCGAATGCGGCGATCCGAAACCGTTCGAGACAGGCTTCGAGGAACGGGCCAATCTGGTCCCGTATTCCCATAACGGTTTCAAAATCGGCAGCGCCTGTGTCACCGAGTTGGTGGCGCAAGGTGGCGAGATAGACAGCGTGATCGCGGTCGGGATACAACCATTGCGAAAACAGCCAATCGCCGGCAAACATCGCCGGGCTAATACGACTAAGGAGGAGTTCGTAAGCCGGTGAACCGACCCATTCGGCAAAGAACAGAGAGCCGTAACCGATCGTACATCCGAGGCCTTCTTCGGACATGCGGGCTTTAAGAAGGCTAATGCCGATCGCCGGGCGGGCGAGCGACACAAACGGCATGTTGAGCAACAGGACTTCCGCCACGGCGCCTCGCTTCCGCGGCTATTTCGGCTTGACCGGGTCGATCGGTTCAATTGGGTCGACTGGGTCGACTGGAATAATCGGGCGGATCGGTGCGATAGGTTTGATCGGCGCGATAGTCTTGATCGGTGCGATAGGTTTGATCGGCGCGATAGTTTTGATCGGTTCGACAGCTTTGATCGGTTCGACCACATGAATCGGTTGCACTGCCTTGATCGGTTCGATTACATGGATCGGTTGTACCACTTTGATCGGTTCGATAAAATGGATCGGTTCGATCGCTATGAGTTCCGTTACTGTGAAGAAAAACGGATCGATCGAGATTGGCACCGGAGTCGTGTTGTCCACGTTCAGCAACTGATGGGTTGCGAAGTTGGCGTTGCGCTGGTACTTGACCCCGTTCGGAAAATTGGCATTATCAGGCGTGTTGTTGGCGCTGAAGATACCGAAGAAAGTGGTTCCTACCGCCATAAGATAAATGTAATCGCCCAGGTAGGGGAGAAATGTCGACACAGGGGCATTTGAGGGAACGTTGGCGAGCACGGAGGGCGTGGGAGCGCTGGCGAACCCGTTTGTCGAGACCTCGATGTGCGTCTCCCACCTGGTGCCGCTGGTGGTCAGCGTCTGGTACAGAAATCCGACGTGGCCTTTCGAATTAACGGCCAGCGCGGGGCTAATTCCATTGGCGATGGCGCGAAGATCCGCCGACCAGGTGACGCCCGCGTCGGTAGATTTCCGAAGGTGAATCGTGTAGGGGGCCGCCCCGGCGGGGAAATCGGCCCAGGCAAGATAAACGATAGAGCTGTTGGTGGGGTCCACCGCGATCGAGAGATGCGAGCCCACACGTTCCTGGCCGAGAAAGTGGTTATTTTCCCAAGGTATCTTAACCCCTGTCGCCACGCGAACTCCCGCCAGGTGATCGCCGGCGTCCACCAGAGCAGCATAGGGAGATCCGCCGGAACCCCAATTGTCGTCGCGGCAGACCACTACATCCGTCGTGACAATGGAAGCGCTGGAGAAATTCGTCCAGTTGAAATACGCGGCGTAGATCCGGCCACTCGAGTGAATCGTTGGGCGGACGGAAGGGCCGTCCTGACCGCCGGCCGCACTTCTGCTCGCAATGGTAACCCCGGCGGCCGTAAAACCTGCGGGCGCCGCCGCAGTGGCGGCGCTGAGCGACTGATCGATATGTGCCGATTTCGGCGACGTGAGTTGATCGTTGCTTCCGACGTACACTCTATCCGGAGTGCCGGCGACGGCTGTGGCCGTCGTAGCCTGGACCCACGGTTGATCGTCAATGGCACCGCTCGAGGAGGGTGCCCGGGTCAACAGCACTGTCATGGGCGTGGGGCTGAGATAATTGCTGGTTCGCAGGATCGCCAGATTGGTGTTGTCGGCTCTTATGATGCCGCCATATAGGACATTCGAAGTGCCGCCGAACTTCATGGTGATGTCAAAGGTCGGAAAGCTGGATGCGCCTGGGACGATTGCGTTCAGAGCCCAGGTTTGTCCGCCGTCGCTGGAGACGTAGATCGGGGCGAGCGTTCCGCCAGAAGGACTGGGCGTAAAGGCGGTCCCAACGATTTGCATCGTATTGTTCGGATTTACGGCGAGATTCGGCTCGCTGTCCTGATTCGTTTCACCGCTCAGGGCCTTGGGAATCATGTTCACAACAGTGATTGGCATCGTACCTCCGTGTATTTTGCGTTTTTAAAGTGGCCTCAAGACCGTTTCCTGTCTCGCGTTTCAAGACCTCCGCATTTCATGCGCCGCCCGGTCGACTACTTCAACAGATTGCGGACTCGGCTGGCTTCTCCCATCGGGCGAAAATCCAGTGGATGGGTCGCTGCGCGAGCCGGAACCGGCTTGCCATAAAGGTCGCTGTTGTGAAGAAGCCAGAATCCACGGTCTCCGGCTTTCACCTTGGGCGAGCGAAACCACGCGATATCCATGCTGTTTGCGAAAAGGACGTCGGTGGTCTTGGCGGAGTGAGCGCCTTTTTCAACCGTTTCAATGGTGATGGTGGAACTCCACCAATCAGGATCATGCTCGGAAATCCGGCGCACAGTCGCTGCACTGGTTTGCGGGGCTGTATGACGTTGCGGAGCAGAGGCGACGCCGGACACTACCAGTTCGGCTTGGGCCAACCGCTGCGTCAAGTCGGTGTCGTCGCTGGCCTGAGCTGCGCTGGACAACTCAGAATCCATGGCCGATGCGGCGCCCGCGACATTGCCGAGCTCACTGACTACCAAGCCATCGCCGTAGTGGATTCCGTGGGTGAAGAACACCGCCTGCTGCCCTACCTTCAGACTCACGGGCGTTTGAAGGTGAACGGTGATCCGTTGACCTCCATAACCGGATAAGGACGGGGTAGTCTTGACGATTCGTGTAACTCGGACGATTGCAGTCTCAGCAGATGCCGAGTACCCACTCGCGGTGGATGCTCCGAGTTGCTCCACTTGGGCTTCGAAGATGAAGCCTGACTGATGGGTCAGATCGTGTACGGAGGCCATAACAGGAACCTCTCTTTCGGCGGTCAACCCCGCCTTTTTTGGTACTAGCGGAAATAGTACACCTGCCCAATTAGAAAGTCAATAACTAATCGAAGGTCATAGTACTTGACTAAGAAATACCGCTGAGCCACACTGCGTCGCTTGAGCGACCCGGGAGTTGTATCTCTTATAGAGTCTTCAGGTACTCGAGCAGGGCATCCTTCTCCGAACTTGAGAGACCGATACCATAAAGATGGCCTGCGTTTCCGTTGCCTCGCTGTGAGGCGTCAAAGAAAACGAACTGGCGCCGCCCTCTCTCCTCAGCCTCAGTCGAGAGGAAGCCGACGCCCGTCGCATCAATCAAGTCGTTACCTCGATAGAAAGTCCGCGGCCGCTGAGCCTGGGGTTGCAGCAATGCACGCACCGTCGGCACGGAACCGTTATGAAGGTAGGGTCCGCGCAGCCAGATTCCGTTTAAGGGCCCAGCCAGATAACCGCTGTTCTTGACCATCTCAATGCGTTCACTGCCCAGCCGGTCGCTCGCGCCGTCTGCGTGGGCCGCCTGCGTCCAATTCTCCAAGTGTTCGCGGTCGGTGCCGATTTCGCCGATGGGGATCACCTTACTTTGGCCGTCAAGAGCGTGGCAGGAGCCGCAATGTTGCGCGAACAGCGGCTTGCCCGCGGCCACCAGCGCAGGGTTGACCGGCAGCGGATACACCGGTGCTTGAGCGTCCCGGATGCGGACCTCCAGCGCCTTCATCCGGGGACTGCTGAACGGAGCGTATGGGTTCCGGCTGTGGTACTGAAGATCCGGGTCGACTATGACCGATTCCTGATTGAGCATCGCCTGCCGCGTGCGAGGGATCAAGGCGAACCGGTATATCGATTGGTCGAGGAACGAGAGCCCGGTCGCCATGCCGATCTCCGACAGGAGTTCGCCCGCGTTGAAGCGCGGGTCCGCGGCGCATTGGTGGAAGAACAGGAGCAGCGGCTTTATGTCAGTCGCGCGGCCGCGAACCGCATCGACCACGGCGGACGTCTCGTCCGGCCCCGTGCGGTAAGACCTGGCGTGGCAGAGCGCGCAATTCCCTGCCACCCGCACATATCCCACAGTCTTTTTCGAGAAGCCGACCGGCATCTCGCGGCTCTCTTCCCACGACAAGCCGAGCGCCACGTAGCCGCCGGGGTAGTGCAGATTGTCCGGAAACAAGCGCGGAAGCGCCAGCCAGATCCAATACGGGATTCCTGCCGTGCTTTCGGCCCCAACAGACCCGTACAGATAATCGTTCCGGGCGTCAGAGGTGATCCATTGGGGCTGTGCGACGTCACGGCGGATCTTGTACCAGGCCGTAAAGCCCGTCGCAATGGCGAGCAGGACGAGCGCTACAGCAGCGATGCGGATCTTTCTCTTTGTGGGTTTGGTCATAGCAGTCTTGCCCGATCAGAACGTCTTCAAGTACTCGAGCAGAGCTCGTTTTTGTTCGGCTGGGAGATCAGTGCCGTAAGCCGGTCCCTCATGCCCGCCGTTGCCGTTGCCGCGCTTCGACGTATCGAACGCGAAGAATCGCCGGCCCTCCCACTCCGCGACATTAGAGACGAAGCCGACGTTCTGCGGATCGTAGACGTCGTTGCCGCGGTAAAAGAACTTCGTCCGCCCCGCGGCCGGCTCCAGCACTTCTCGCAGTGTGGGAACGGAACCGTTGTGCAAGTAGGGCGCCCGCAGCCAGATCCCATCCAGCGGCGAGTTTGCGTACCCCTCCGTCTTGCGGAAGTGGCTGAAGCGCTGTGGATAAGGCTTCGGGAAGCCCCAATCCTTCTCGTAACCCGCGTAGAGGCTACTTTGGTTCACCGCCACCAGCCACGTGTACGACTTGAGCCGGGACGGATCAGTTCCAATCTTCTCGATGGGCACGACGGTGCCCACCAGTTCGTCCGCTTGCGGAGGATTGTGGCGGAAGGGCGGGTCCTTGGTCCCGTGGCACCTGGCGCAGTACCTCTGATAGACAGGGGCGCCTTGCGATGCGAGCGCTCCATCAACCGGATAAGGGTATTTCGGCGGTTGCGCGGTTTCCAGCCACTTGGCGGTGCGCAGCACGCGCTCGGCATCCAGCGTAGGTGGGTAAGCGCCCGTGCCAAATGCGGCGGAAAGGTTGCGTTCGTCGACGGAAGTGTTGTTTCCATCCCAATGCAGTTGCATCCCTTTGCGCGGCTCCTGATTCCACACCGAGGGGAAGTCGGCGTTGCCCATCAGTTCGTCGGGATCTGCCTTGTCCATCGGGAAATTCAGCAGCGCCTTGGGAGCATTGAAGGTGTCGACGCGGCCGGGACCCCATGAGCTCTTGTCGATAAACGCGAGCCGCTGGCCCAGCATCAGGAGACGATCGCGCATCAGAAAGACGGCCGCGTAACGAAAGATCAGCCGATTGATCAGATCCGGCTTGTCGACCACGCGGTGCGGATCGTCCTGCATAACCCGGATCTGATCCATCAAACGGTCCGGCGTGAATTTCTGATCTGAGGGAATCGAGGTAAGAAATTTTCCCCAGGCGCCGATGTCGAAGGTGTTGGCCGGCATTCCCGCAATCACTCGCATGCGGGCGCCTGGCGCGTCCCGCACCGTGCCCGTGTGGCAGACGGCGCAGTTCAGATAGACCATGTCGATGCCGCGCACGTTGCGCATGGACATGCCCACGGGGAGTCCATATCGGGGGTCGGTGTTCTCGTAAATCATCCCGAAGGAAGAGTAGCCGCGCCCCGGCGCTTGGTCGGGCAGATACTCGGGGAACAGCTCCGGAAGTGCGATCCAAAGCCAGTAAGGAATCCCGGTCATCCGCTCTCCGCCGGTGGAGCCGTGTTTGAAATGCTGCTCGTCGTCCGCGTAGTCGACCGGGCGATCCCGCGTGAATCGCACCGCAAGGTAGAGAACAAACAATACAGCCGCGGCCAGAAAAACCGCTCGAATCCATCTGCGCTTCTTAGGTCTTGTTGCGTTCATGGCAGAGTTCTCGTCGTCGCCACCCAGGTACGGCCCCAATCTCCCGGCGATGCCCTCTCCGTCCCGCCGGACGCGCTCCGGCTGACTGGAGGCGCGGTGCCGGACGCTTGCCGGGTAGACGCTCCGGCGGACATCGGTCAGGAAGCCGTGCGGCATAAAGCCGCGGGCCGCCACGGGATCAAAATGCAGGGCCTCCTGGTCGATCTGGATCTCCTCTTCCAAGCGGATCTCGGCGATGGGGATGAATGGCTCTCCGGCATTACCCACGCGCTGCGCTTCCGCCCGGATGGTGGCACGGCGCGCAACCGCCTGGGTCAGCGCTTCCTCGCGGCCCGTCCCATCTTTCGGCGAAGCTTGCGACGGTTCCGGGATCAGACGAATCCACACGTCCAGTTTGCCGTCGTCGATCCGGTACGGCACATCGGCGGAATATACGTTCTGGAAATAGTCGAACTGGTGAAGGCCGTAACGCCAGCCTCCCGTCGCGAGGTTCACAACCATCTTCCACAGCCGGTCGCCGCCGGCCGTCGCAAGCAGATCCAGATCTTCGCCCGCGCGACGGAGGAGCCTGATGTCACCCGGCGTGTCAGGAGTATAAAAACGGGTCGCAATACTCGGCGCATCGGCAAGGTGATCCGCCAGCCACGCCGGCATTCCTTTCTTCATCAGGCCCATGCCGATGCGCAGAACGGCCGCGCCCGTAAGCTGCTCCGCGGCTCGTGCCAGACTCGGATCGGCCGGCTGCAGAGAACGCACCGTGCCGCGAAACACTCGACCATCGGGGTGAAATGTGCGCGCGTTGCGGAGCACGCCGCTCACGAATCCGAAAAACCCGGCAGCCATTCTCGCGATGAGCGTGGGGCGATCATTGGGGCCAAGCCGGGCATCGGCCCGCCACGCCGACAGGGTCCAGAGAAATCCCCCGAAGTCACTGATCGAAAACGCCAGCGCGAGCGGGCCCGGCAGAATATCCGAATACCACAGAATCGCCATGACCACCGGAACCAGCGGTCGATCCAACAACGACGCGAATATAAAGCCTTGCGCATTCAGCCGTCCGCTTACCACATACAGCGTCCCCAGGCCGGAGACCAGCAGGCCGGCCAGCCGGAGGTAGTTCGCCCCCTGAACGGTGAGTGCCGGCAAATTCAAAACAGATGCGGTGAAGTGAGGGGAGCTGAGGATGATAATCCCCAGGGTCAGATCCAGCCACCCAAAGAACTCGACTGAGCGCGCGGCGCGAGTCTGGCGCTCGGCTCTCAACAAGCGTAAGAACATCTCGCTCAGCGTAGGCATCGGCAAGACCTCCGGAATTCCCCCGACCGTGAATCTCTAATCCGTAAGGGTGTGGCAAAAAGAATACCAGAATTGGCACGCTCCGGTTATGAAACCCCCGATATTTATTTGCACCATTGCCGAACGGACGCCAGTATAATGACGCAGTAAAGCAAACAACGAATGAGCGGAGAGCAGAAGCCCGTACCGGAGTGCGAGTTCATCGTGGTGGGCTCCGGAGCCGGAGGCGGCACCGTGGCGGCACGGCTGGCGGAGGCCGGCCGGAGCGTGGTTTTGCTCGAAGCCGGCGGCGACCCGCGCGAACTCTCGGGCGGCGATGCGACCCAGCCTGACGTGAATCGTCTTCCAACGGATTACGACGTGCCGGCGTTTCACGCCTTCGCCTCGGAAAACTCCGCGATGAAATGGGATTTTTTCGTCCGCCACTACGCGGACGAAGGCCAACAGAAGCTCGACCCGGCCTACAGGCCGGACCTGGGCGGCGTACTCTATCCACGCGCGGGAACGCTAGGCGGATGTACTGCGCATAATGCGATGATTCTAGTCTATCCGCACAATTCGGATTGGGAGTACATCGCGGATCTCACCGGCGATGCGAGCTGGCGCGCGGATCGAATGCGCACCTACTTCGAGCGGCTGGAACGGTGCGATCATCGTCCTCTGTACCGGTGGCTTGCGAAGATCGGCTACAACCCGACTCGTCATGGATGGAACGGTTGGCTTGCCACGCAAAGAGCTCTCCCTTTGTCGCTGCTCAACAATAGGGCCCTGAAGAAGACCATCGTCGATGCCGGGTTGGATGCGTTCGAGGCAGACGGCCAGCAGGCGAGGCGTGTCCGTTGGTTTATCGAAAGTGGTCTCGACCCGAATGACTGGCGGCTCGTCCGGGAGAACTCGAGCGGCATCCGCTACCTGCCGCTCACCACCCTCAACCACGCACGCGCAGGCTCAAGAGAGCGTGTTCTGGATGTCGCGCGGCGTCATCCCGACCGCCTGAAGATCGTGATGAATGCCCTGGTCACGAGGGTTCTTCTGGATGATGGGAACCGGGCGCTCGGCGTTGCATATCTGAAGGGCGAACGGCTATACCGGGCCCACGCACAGCCGAACCCGAATTCGGGCGAACTCACCTCCATCCATGCCTCGCGCGAAGTCATTCTGGCAGGCGGAGCGTTCAATACCCCGCAGCTCCTGATGCTCTCCGGCCTGGGCCCGCGCGAAGTGCTGGAGCGCTACGGTATTCCGGTGCGCGCCGACCTGCAGGGCGTGGGGAGAAACCTGCAGGATCGCTATGAAATCGGAGTAGTGAGCCGCATGAACTTCCCGGCCTGGCGTGCGTACAAGGACGCTCGCTTCTCGGCTGACGATCCGCAGTTCCGGGAATGGAAACACCGGCGAAGCGGAATCTACTCGACCAACGGATCAGTCCTGACTTTGTTCCGCCGCTCGCCCGTGGCGGGCGATCAGCCCGATTTGTTCTGCATGTCGCTGCTGGCGCGCTTTACGGGATACTATCCGTCGTATTCGCGAGCCTTCGCCGAGAAACTGAACTACCTGACGTGGGTGGTTCTGAAAGCGCATACGCGCAACCGGTCGGGTGTGGTGACCCTGCGATCGAGCGATCCGCGCGATGTGCCGCTGATCAACTTCAATTCCTTCGCTGAGGGCGGCGACGAGGATCTGACCGCGGTGGTGGATGGAATCCGCTTCGTTCGCCGCTTGAATGCGAAGCTCGCAAGCCAGGGCATGATTGCGGAAGAGGAATTGCCCGGCGATGGATGTCAATCTGACGAGGAACTGAAAGACTATGTGCGCTCCCAGTCCTGGGGACACCATGCGTCGTGCACGTGTGCGATCGGGCCCGTGGAGCGGAATGGCGTGCTTTCGAGCGATCTCCGTGTGCACCAGACCCAGGGCCTGCGGGTGGTGGACGCTTCGGTCTTCCCCCGGATTCCCGGATTCTTCATTGCGGGCGCGATTTATATGATCGGTGAGAAAGCGGCAGAAATGATTTTGGCCGAGCGCCAAAAAGTGGTAGACTGAGCGACCAGCATTAGTCCGAAATACATTGTTTCCAAAGTCCAAAACCGGGGGGACAGCATGCCGCTAGATGCAAATCAATTATTGACAATGAGTCAGGCACAGCTTGACGACCTCTTCAAGGCCAGTCCGGCAGGTCCGATTCCCAATGGCGAGGCCAAAGGCACCGCGATCGTCGCGCCGGGAATCAGTTTCAGCCGCGCAATCGCGGAGTTTGTCAGCTTTTTCGCATGGCAAGGCAAGACGTTCGATAGCAAGCATGGCGTCTTGTCCAACCGGCTTACCCATTTCGGGCTGAACGCAATCATCGCCGAAGTTTATAAGGACACCAGTTGGTTCGATGGCAAAGAATGCATCGTGCTCGACTACTCCAAAACGTCCTTCGTAGCGGGCTGGATTCGCGATGAGATTCGCCAGATTGGACCAGGTTTATACCTGGGAGTGGTCTACGGGGAGAAGAAAAAGTTGATCGACTTTTGTCTTGAATTCCCGCAACAATAGGTGGGCTTAGCCGGCCGCAAGGGCCGCAGCGGTGTCCGCTTAGCATTTACGGAGGCACCAGACAATGAAAAAACTCCTCGCCGTCGTGGCGATACTGGTCGTGGTCATAGCGGGTGTGTGGCTCGTCAAGTGGTTACAACGCCCGAAAATCGGCCACGTCAAAGACGAGGCTCTCCTTGCCGGCGTTGACGCGGAGCAGTTTAAAGCTGCCGACGAGGACTATTTTCACGATATGGACGGCGGCGTGGCCCTAAACACGGACGAGATTAAGGGCCGCAACACCTGGATTGTCTGGACCGCCGGAAATGACCGGATGTGGGACCAGTTGTCCTTAACCAGCGTTGGCGCCCTGGATTTCGTGAAGACCATTTCTTCGCATCCCAGTCTCAAAGCCAATCGCGACAACCGCTGGGATTACCTGGGTCTGGTGAATGAACCATGCTTCGAAAAAGCTACGGCGCCGGACCCCAAACGCTACGGCCTGTGGCTTGACCAACGGCAGGCAAATTGCCCGCCTGACCCTTTTGAAAACGAACAGAAGTATCCGGGCGTGAAGATCGGCGCGCGCGGCAAGAACATTCCCGCCGGCTCCTTCTACGGCTGCGCCACGGGCATCGTTGGCATGCGCCTCTTTCCGAATCCCGCCTTCGACGAGGCTGCCCAGAAAAAATGGGACCCCGTGCGATACTACACCGACCCGGCTTACTACAATTCGAAGGATCTAATCCGACCTTATCGCGTGGGGATGTCGTGCGGATTCTGCCACGTGGGACCGAATCCCATCCGGCCACCCGCCGATCGCAACCATCCCAAATGGGACAATCTGAGCTCGAATGTGGGCGCGCAGTATTTTTGGATCGACCGTATTTTCTATTGGAGTAGCGATCAGCAAAACTTCGCCTATCAGCTTTTTCACACGTCGCGCCCGGGCACGCTCGATACTTCACTGGTTTCGTCCGACAACATCAACAACCCGCGCAGCATGAATGCGATTTATCAGCTAGGGCCGCGCCTCGCGGAAGCGAAGCGGTGGGGCCATGAAACGCTCGCGGGAGGCGAGCTGAATAACCGCCAGATCAACGATTTCGTGAAGGCCGGACCGCTCACCCAGTTCTTCCAGCCGCTCGACACCGTGTGGACTCCGCGCGTCTTGAAGGACGGCGCCGATTCGGTGGGCGTGATGGGCGCGCTCAACCGCGTGTACCTGAACATCGGGACCTTTAGCGAGGAGTGGCTGCTTCACTTCAACGCGCTGGTGGGCGGCAAGCCAGTCAGCCCTATCGAAATCAGCGTGGCGCGGAAAAACTCGGCGTATTTCGTCGCCACCGAAGCGCAAACCTTCGGCACCGCTCAGTTCTTCCTGAAAGCCACCGATCCGCATTACTTGAAGGACGCGCCCGGCGGAGAGAAATACCTGACGAAAGACAAGTCTCTGCTCACTCGCGGCAAGGTTGTATTTGCGGAAACCTGCGCACGGTGCCACTCCAACAAGCTGCCGGAGAACGCCGCCGGTCTCGACCCCAACGGTTGCGCGGGAAAAGACTATTTGGGCTGCTGGGACAAGTACTGGGCGTGGACCCAAACCGAAGACTTCAAGAGCAAGATGCGTCAGATCGTCCTGGCCGACGATTTCCTCAAGGACAATTACCTTTCCGCCGAGTTCCGGGTTCCGGTGACGCTGCTGCACACCAACGCATGCAGTCCCCTTGCGACCAACGCAATCGGCGGTAACATCTGGGACAACTTCTCGTCGCAGTCCTACAAAGACCTACCTTCGGTCGGGCAGATCACTTGGTATCACCCCATCACCGGCGAACCTCAAACTTACACCATGCCGGCGGGCGGGCGCGGGTATACGCGTCCGCCCTCGCTCGTAAGCTTGTGGTCCACCGCTCCTTTCCTGCTGAATAACTCGGTGGGGCCGTTTGAAGTGGATCCTTCGGTGGAGGGCCGGATGCGTTCCTTCCAGGCTTCCATCGCGCAGATGCTATGGCCGGAGCAGCGCGAGAAAGACAGCAAGTTGGGCGCTAAGATACCGGGCGTTATCGACCGGACGACCACGGCCAGTTTCATCAAGATCTCCGGCGGCTACCTACCCGACGCGCTGCAGAAGCTTCTCGGCGCGGGCCAGCGCTTCGCTCCCTGGCTGGTCGGTGATGGCGGAATCGAACTCGGCCCGATTCCGGCGGGGACGCCCGTAGGGTTGCTGGCGAATCTGAACCCGCTCTCGGAGGATCCCGACCCGGTAAAGCAGGCGGAGCACGCCGGCCGGGTGCTCACGCTCGTCGAAACTCTTACCAGCGACCTCCGGAAACTGGGGAAGGACGCCTCCGACGAGCAGGCCACCCAAGTCTTCGGCAACGCCGTGGGCCAACTGCTCAGCCTCAGCAAGTGTCCGGATCTGATCGTAAACCGCGGCCACTACTTCGGAACCGATTTCCTGGAACCGGGAGAGAAGCCCGGCGTGCGCCAGCCGGGTTTGAGTGACGCCGACAAACGCGCGCTGATCGAGTTCCTCAAGACCTTTTGACGCGATTACCTATTGAGGTGCTCCCTTGACTTTGGTGGCGATGAAATGAACGGGGGTGTGTTCGGAAGCCCGGCTGTCGGTCACCATCGTAAACCGGATGGCGCCGCCTGCGACGGTGACCTTGTATGAGTGCGTGTCCTCGTACCGATCCGAGCCCAGCATGGTAAGCGTCCTGGTCATAAAACTGATCCGGTTTCCCGTTATCTTTCCCTCTCGTATGGTCCGGCCCTCACCTAGAAGTCCAGCCGTACCGGATAACTCTTGGCCGTCCACTTCAAAATCGAACGTTTCCTTGTAGGTGTCTCCCCAATCGTATATCACGGTTGCACTCCACTTGCCGGCAATATCGCTGGGAGGTTGCGGGGCCTTCTGCCTGAGATCCGCGCCGGCGCGCGCAACGTCGAGTGCAGGAACCGGTCCGGCCGTGGGCGGAATCGTCTGCTGGTGTGCCGAATTGGATATCGGGGGCGGGGCCGGCCGGCGCTCGTGAAAAAGCAGAATACCGGCACCGGCTATGGCTGCCACGCCAAACAGAAGTGCCAGGACGATTCGCTTGACGTTCGACTTATCGGGCCGGAAGCCGATGCCGTGCAGAGTGCTTTTCAACACTTCCGTCAACTGTTGCGCATCCTGGTGGAAATGCGAGTCGCGGATCTCCACCGCCTGGCGCCCGCACAGCGGCCGCAGGTCGTCAGGCAAGTCCTGCTCGAGCGGCATGGCCGCCCCGGCCACCAGAACGGGGATCACGCGGATTTCGCGTCGCAGTGCTTCCGCGATTTCGATACGCACAAAATCGTGCGGATTGTCGAGCCGCCGCGTTCCGTTCGGTTCCTTTACCGCCAGCCAGCGGTCTCCGATCACGGCAACCAATACATCGGAGACACTGATCTTCTGATTGATGACGGAGGCGAAATCGTCGCCGCCCTCAATCGTATCGAGGTCCATGTACGTGTTTTCTCTGCCGAACTCAGTGCTCAGAATGTCGAACAGCCGCCCTGTATAGCCGCCGCTATCTTCGCGGCGATAACTGATGAACACCCCAGGCATGGTAGGATCTCCTGCCGGCGCAGAACAGTCCGATTATATACCGGTGTGCCATGGTGCCTCCCGCGCGGCGATCGCAATGCGGAACAGCACCGTCACCAGGAGCGCGCCCGCCGCCCAGATGGCCAGCACAATGCCCAGTTCGACCGCGGTGGGAATGTACGGCGTCACCGCCCCGGCGGGCGACGGGATGAAACCAGCGGGGATCAGCACCACGCCCTTGTCAATGACCAGCGACGCGAACACCGCCGCCGCCGCATAGCGGCTGCGGCCTAGCGCCATGGCGAGCGCCGCGAGTGCAAAGCCGCCCGAAAGCCAGGTCCACGGGCTGTAGGGAGCGGAGTGCTCGGGGATGCCACTGTAAAATGCCGTGAAGACTTCCATCAGGGCCAGGAACACGTTGATCGTCATGGCATACGTCATCACCAACCGGAGTTTGCGCAGGGCTTCCTCACCGGCGTCGTAACGAAACGCGCGACAAAGCAGAATCAGCAGCGCGGGACCGGCGGCGAACGCGGAAGCCAGGAAGCGCGGCGCCATCGCCGCCGTCAGCCAGAAGGGCCGACCCGCGAGGCCGGCATAGAGAAACGCGGTAACGGTGTGGATGGAGACCGCCCACGGGATGGAAATCAGGACGATGGCCCGCGTCCAGGCGGCCGGCGGCGCGCCATCGATCTCCGCCGCCAGCACCGCGTGCGCCACAATGACGTTCAGCCCGAGGTAACCGGAAAGGGCGAGCATGTCCCAGAACATGAGCGACGAGGGCGACGGGTAAAGCAGCACATTCAGCAGCCGGTCCGGCCGCCCCATATCGACAATGATGAAGAGCAGCGAGACCACGATGGAGGCGATGGCCAGCAGTTCGCCCAGGATCACGATCCGGCCGAAGGCTTTCCATGCATGCAGGTAATATGGCAACACCACCGTGACCGCCGAGGCCGCCACCCCCACGAAAAATGTGAACTGCCCGATGTACAGGCCCC
>PLZX01000163.1:18294-18675 GCA_003152325.1 Bryobacterales bacterium
CGACGCACGCCGGCTGCCCGCCGCGCGCCAGACGCTCGGCGCAGAACGTGCATTTTTCAACTACTCCCTTCGTGCGCGTCGGATAGGCCGGATCGATGGCTCGCAGGAAAGACCGCGGGTCGCTCCAGTTAAAGCTGCGCGAACCGTACGGGCAGGCGGCCATGCAGTAGCGGCAGCCGATGCAGCGGTGTTCGTCCATCATCACGATGCCGTCGCTCTCCCTCTTCCAGGTGGCGCCGGTCGGGCACACCTTCACGCATGCCGGATGTTCACAATGATTGCAGAGCAGCGGTACGGGAAAGCCGGCCACGGCGGGCGAGGCGCTTTCCTGACCGAACGCGTTTTCGAATCTGTCCTTCCAGATCCACTTGATTTCGCGGC
>PLZX01000163.1:18710-26725 GCA_003152325.1 Bryobacterales bacterium
CGGGTGATCTTCATCGCGGGCTCCGCGGATCCACGTGGCAGTTCCAGCAGTCCGGCTCCACCGCCACGTACTGATGGCAGCGGTCGCAGAACCCCGCCTTTTCGTGGCAATCCAGGCAGGTGCGCACCAGGCTCAGCTCGCGAACCCGGCNNCGCGCTCGCCCGAGCGCACCACGCGCTCGCGCCAGTCTTCCAGCAGGTCGCCGTGCGAGGTGCGCATGTAGGCCACCGGGGCGACGCACTCGCGCTGGCCTTGTGGCAGTCGCAGATCGAGCGGGCGCGGCGGCGCGACGGCGTTACGCCAGAATGGGAAGCACGCGCCGACCAGGAACAGCGCGATTCCCGCTGCGATAATGCCCCGCTCAGACATATGCCTCCCCGCGGAGGTCGGTTGCGCGCGGCTTCTCGCCATTCATCACCAGCGCGTTGCCCACCAGCTCGTGAACACCCGCTACCTCCACGCCGCCCACCCAGTAGTCCAGCAGCTTGGGCAGCGACGCCTTGTCGATGGCGCAGATGCAGGCCAACAGGTTGACGCCGTGCGCCTCCTTCACCTGCCGCACCGCGGCGGCACGCGGCATGCCGCCGCGCATGCGGGTTTCGAAATTCTCGTCCCCGCCCAACCCGGCCCCACTGCCGCAGCACAGCGTGCGCTCGCGGATGGTGTTCTCCGCCATTTCGAAGAAGCGATTGCACGCAGCCTGCAGCAAGAGGCGCGGCTCTTCGAGCAGCCCCATGCCGCGCGCGGTGTTGCAGGAATCGTGGAAGGTGACGGTCCAGCGGTCATTGCGGGCGGGGTCGAGCGGCAGCTTGCCGTGCGCCAGAAGGTCCGCGGTGAATTCGCAGATGTGGACCGTGCGGGCGGAGCGCGCGTTTGAGAACACGGTTCCGGTGGCCGGCGAAACCGGCTGCTCCAGAAAGTCGGGCGGCCCATTGAGCGTGTCCATGTACTGGTGCAGCACGCGCCACATATGGCCGCACTCGCCGCCCAGCACCCATTTCACGCCCAGCCGCCTGGCTTCGCCGTAGATCTTGGCGTTCAGCCGCTGCATCAGTTCGTGGGAGGCAAACATGCCGAAGTTGCCGCCCTCGGATGCGTAGGCGCTGAAGGTGTAATCGATGCCCGCCTGGTGCAGCACCATGAGGTAGCCGAGCAGCGTGTAGTAATGAGGCGTGCCGAAGAAATCAGCCGAAGGAGCAACGAACAGGATCTCGGCGCCTTTGCGGTTCACGGATGCGTTTACCCGGATTCCCGTGAGCTCCTCGATTTCATCCACTGCGAAATCGAGCGTGTCCTTGAAGCCGTGCGGCTGGATTCCCAGATGGTTGCCGGTGCGGTGGCAATTGGCGGCAGGCTCCACGATCCAATTGATGTTGCACCCCACCAGGTTCAACAGCTCACGCGCCACCATGGTGACTTCGGCCGTGTCGATGCCGTAAGGGCAGTACACCGAGCACCGCCGGCATTCGGTGCACTGGTGGAAGTAGTAGAACCACTCTTTGAGGACGTCCACCGTGAGGTCACGCGCGCCGGCCAACCTGCCGAACGCGCGACCGGCGGGCGTGAAGTACCGGCGGTAGACGGAGCGGAGCAACTCGGCGCGCAGCACCGGCATGTTCCGGGGGTCGCCCGTACCGAGATAGAAATGGCATTTGTCGGCGCAGGCGCCGCAGCGCACGCAGATATCCATGAACAGCCGGAAGGAGCGGTATTTTTTCAGGCGCTCGCGCATGCCCTCGAGTACGATCTCCTTCCAATTTTCGGGAAGCTTCCAATCGAGGTCGGCGGGCTGCCAGTCGCGCGGGTTGGGCATTCCCAGACACTTGAGGCTCTTGGCTGTGCCGGCATGCGAGTACGTGCCTTTGCGGAATTCGGGAGGGCCGCCGGGCCACGGCGCGCGCGGCGGCGTGTAGTCGATCTGCACAAGTTGGTTGGGCTTCGGTTCGGCCATGCTATTCGCGCTCCAGCGGCAGGCCGGCGGCTCGCATTTTGTCACGGAACTCGTCCTCCCACTCGGCATACGTGTGGACTTGGACGGGCCCGAGCCACGGGTTGATGTGGCGGCGCGCGCGTGAGTCGGCGGGCAGATTGCGCGTAGGGCTGAAGAAGATGCCCGCCATGTGCGCCAGCTTGGTGAAGGGGACGCAGGCAAGCAGCGCGCTGGCGGCGATCAGGTGAACATAAAACATCGCGCCGGCTGCCGGGGGCGCCACCGGATGGAATGTCATCAAGCTGAGCGAGAAGCGCTTCACCGCGACCACGTCGGTCTCCAGCAGGATGCCCGATCCGGCCACGGTGGCGAGCAGCGCCAGCGGCAGGTAATCGGCGGCCATGCTCACATACCGCAGGCGAGGGTCGGCGACGCGCCGCAGGAAAAGAAACGCCAATCCCGCGAGCAGCCCGGCGTCCACGAACCCGTTGGCCTTTCCCAGGAACGCCGGTTCGAGGAAGAGCCGCAGGTGCCCAACCACCACCCACAAGAGACAGCCGTGGAACAGCAGCGCGCCGGCCCACAGCGAGCGGTCGCCGCGGTACACGAAGCGCGGCCCCGGCAACAATTGGGCGCGCGAATTGCGGAGGAGGGAGCGGAACAGCAGCGCCTCGAGCGCCACCCGGCAGGCCGCACCGGCGCGCGTCCAGGGATTCTCCAGCCACGCCGCGCGGATGCCCGGCAGCGACTTCTGCTGGCCGCAGGTGAGCGCGATGGCAAACGGCACCGGCACGCGCGCCCACGCCACCACGCGCCAGACCATGCCCGCGACGAAAACCGCGAAGCCGAGGTACGCGATGGCGGCGGCGACCATAATGCTACACGCAGCCGGTGGGCTTGGGCAGCCCGGCCACCTTGCACGCGCCCTTGGCAGGGCCGGAAGGGAACAGCTCGTAAATCTGGCTGAGCTTGATGCCGGTCTCCTTGACGATCTTGCGGATCATGGGAGCGATGCCGAATTGCAGGTAGTAGTTGCGCAGGTAATTGACGATGACCCAATGCGCGTCGGTCATCTGAGGCACGTCTTCCGAGGCAGCGAAATCGCAGGCCACGGTTTCGTTCCACAGATCCGGCTCCTGAAGGAAGCCGTCTTCATCCACCTCGTAAGTGCGTCCGTCGTGTTCGTATTTAGGCAACTGGAAATACCTCGTTCCTTAGATCACTGCATATCGATATAGCCGGACGGGCACTCTTCCGCGCAGCGGCTGCAACCGTGACACAAGTCGATCTTGAGTTTGAAGCGGTTCCCCTTGGGGGTCTTTTCGAAACAGCCGTTGGCACAGTACATCCAGCAATTGCCGCAGCCCATACAGATGCCGCAGGCAAAGCAGCGGTGGGCTTCGGCCACTGCGTCGGCTTCATTCAGAATCTCCGGGTGTCGCGGCGCGTCCACGTACCACGACGTTTTGATGCGGTCCACCGCGACGCGGGGCACCGCATCGCGCTTGTCGGGCGAGAGGCCGCGGGCGGCGGCGTCGATGGATTCGGCGGCCAGCCGGCCCTCCGCGATCACGTGGGGGAGTTTCGCCAGCGTGCCGCCGGTATCCGTGAAGGCAACCTCGCCTGGCGGGGATTCCGGCCGCAGAGTAACGCCCAGCGCCGTGATGCGGGCGATCTCGCGATCGAGAATTTCGGACGGCAGTTCGGGCAAGGACCGCAGGAAGCCCCCTGGCGCCGCGGCGTCGAACACCGTGACGCGCCATCCCCGGCGAGCCAATTGATAGGCGCATGAGAGGGCGGCCGGACCCGCTCCCGCCACGGCGATGTCGCCCCGTGGCGCGGCCGGGGAGGCAGCCGCCAACCCATGCTCCAGGGCAAAATCGCCGAGGTACCGCTCGAAAGCGCGAATGGCCACCGTGCCGTCCTTGGCTTCCCGCGGGCAGGCGCCTTCGCAATCGGCCGGGCAGACCCTGCCGCAGACGGCCGGGAACGGATTGCGCGCGGCGATCTTCTCCCACGCCGAGCGCAGCGCCTGCTCGGGGGTGCGGGCGTTAGCTTCGGCGTCGGCCACCGCAGTCAGCCATCCGCGGATGTCGCCCGCACTCGGGCAGGCGGCGGTACACGGCGCGGTCTTCGCGGCATACTGGGGCCGTTGCGGGCCGATGTCGCCGCCCGGCGACGAGAGATGGCGGATCACCGGCTTCTTTACCGGCTTGAACAATCCCGTCATCATGGCCGCAACCGCATGTGTGTGGAGCGCGCGAAGCTCAGACCGGCGTACCGGAAATCGTCGATGTGGTAGCGGGTGAACGGAATGCCGGTCAGCTCGAAGAACCGCGGCCATCCGATGCGCTCCGCCCATTCGCCCAGCCGCTCGAAGCGCCGGGCATGTTTGGCGTACACGTCCACGATGTGCGTCACCGCATCCACCACTTCCGGCCAACGCGGCGGGTTGTTGGGCAGAAACGGAATGGCCAGTTTGGAGAACTTCGGTTCGCTGCGCGCGTTGCTCACCTTGCCTCCCACCCAGATGGAGAGGCCGTCGTTCTCCGGATCGTTCATCTGCATAGCCGCGCAGACCGTATAGCAGTTGGAGCAGTACATGCACTGCTCCTCCACCACGTCCACCGTGCGCTTGCCGTCCACCACGGCGGGCCGTATGGCGCCCGTGGGGCAGGAGGCGATCAGGGTAGGGATCTCGCAGCCCTTGCGCAGCGGCTCATGCTTGATCTGCGGCGGCTTGCGGTGGATGCCCAGAATGGCGATATCGGAGCAGTGCACTGCGCCGCACATGTTCACGCAGCATGCCAGCGCCACACGCACCTTGGCCGGTAGGTCCTCGCGGATGAAGTGCGGGTGCAGTTCGTCCATCAGGGCCTTGACGATGCCGGATGCGTCGGTGGCGGCCGAGTGGCAGTGGATCCAGCCCTGCGTGTGCACCACGTTGCTGATGGAATTGTTGGTGCCGCCCACCGGGAAGCCAGCTTCCTGGAGCGCGCGCTTGAGCGGCGGGATATTGTCCGGCTGGTCCAGTAGGAACTCGATGTTGTTCCGGCTGGTGAACCGCAGGAAGCCGCCCGAGTACTTGTCGGCCAGGTCCGCGAAGAGCCGGATAGTGGTCACGCTCAGCAGCCGCGGCGAGCCGGCGCGCACCGTGTAGATTCGCTCGCCCGATTCGGCCACGTGGCACAGCACGCCGGGAGCCAGCGTTTCGTGGAACTTCCACTGGCCGTAGTTCCGCTTGATGAGCGGATGCAGGAACTTCTCGTAGTTCGGAGGACCGATGTCGGTGATGCGCTTGGGAGCCTGGGTGGGCGTCATTTCACGTCCTCCTTCTGGAAGAACACGTACGGGTTGTCGCGCGGAAAGGCCACCATTTCGGGCCGCGGTTCCAGGCCAATGCCGTCCAGGAACGCGGACAGGCCCACCCGCTGGATCATCTCGCCGACGCGCTCGCGGTTCTTGCCGTACTCGTCCCAGAACTCCCAGATGCGCGTGAGCAGTTCGCGCACCGTTGTCTCGATCTCTGCTTCCGGCACGAAGGGAACCAGCACCGAGGAAAGCAGCGCACCCTGCACGATGGGCGCCTTGGCGCCAATCAGGATGGCCGCGCCGCGCTCGACGCCCGGCCGCAGCGCTTTCGGCATGGCGTTGATGCAGTGCATGCAGCGCTTGCAGTCCTGGTTGTCGATGGTGAGCCTGGCGCCGTCCCAGTCCATACATTGACCGGGGCAGCGGGCACACACGTCGCGCGCGATATCCAGGCCCCCGGCCGCGTACTCCGCCACGGCCCCATCGTCTTGCCGGATATCGTCCTTCCAGATGCCGATGATGGAAAGGTCCGCGCGGGCGATGGCCGCCACGCAATCGTTCGGGCAGCCCGACGCCTTCACCTTGAACTTGTACGGGAACGGCGGGCGGTGCATCTCGTCCTGGTAAGCCTGGGTGATGTCGTTGCAGAACTTCATGGTGTCGAAGCAGGCCCACTCGCAACGCGCCTGACCCACGCAGCAGGATGGGGTCCGCATGGCCGAGCCGGAACCGCCCAGGTCGAACCCGGCCGCCGTCAGCTCCTGGAAAGTGGCCTCCAGCTCATCCGTGCGGGTTCCCAGGAAAATGATGTCGCCCGTGGATCCGTGCATGTTGGTGAGGCCAGACCCGTGCCGCTCCCAGATATCCGCCAGCGTGCGCAGGGCATCGCTGGTGTAGAACCATCCCGAGGGTTGGTTGACCCTCAGAGTGTGGAAGTGGGCGACGTTGGGAAACTCCTCGGGTATGTCGTTGTAGCGACCGATGACACCGCTGCCGTAGCCGCGCACACCCACGATTCCGCCGTGCTTCCAGTGGCCCTTCCGGTCCTCATAGGAGCGCTCCAGCAGGCCCAGCAGGTCTTCGGCGGCGGGGCTCTTTTCAGCCGCCCGCTTGATTTCGGTTACAAAGCTCGGCCAGGGCCCGGTTTCGAGTTGATCCAGCAGCGGGGTTGGCTTAGGCGGAGTTTTCGTCATTTTCAGGCCTTAATAGCTGAAATATCTCATATATCACGTGTCGTGTCAAACCCGTACGCTGCACCGCGGTGGTTCACCAGCCCATCTGACGCATACGCCCGAGGATTACCGCGCTGTACTCGTTCATCCGCTCCGGCCGGCGCTTCAGTGGGGCTGGGAGAATGGCTGCGAGCCGTGCCCCCTGCTGTCGCCCGATACTCGCTGCTGCGGTCGCGTAATAGTAGCGCGACGCTGCTTCGGCCCCGTAAATGCCCGGTCCCCATTCGATCACGTTCAGGTACAGTTCCAGGATGCGGCGCTTCCCCAAGACGAACTCGGCTACCGGAACCAGAGTGGTCTCCACGCCCTTGCGCAGGAAGGAGCGGCCCGTCCCGAAGAAAAGGTTCTTCACGAGTTGCTGGGTAATGCTGGAAGCGCCGCGGCCGTGGCCTTCCTCCAAGTGGTCCTCCACCGCAACCTGAATCTCATGCCAGTCAAAGCCGTGGTGCTGGAAGAACCGTGCGTCTTCCGCGGCAACGACCGCGTGCTGGAAGTCGGGCGAAATCCGGTCGAGCGCGACGAATCCGTAGCGCTTGCGATACGCCTTCTTATGCATCCACGCCTGCACCCTCCGCTCGATGTGCACGGCGGTGAATGGCGGGTCTATCCAGCGAAGGGACAAGAGGGTGAGAGCAAGCAGAGACCACCCAAGCAGGACGCCGGCTATCAACCATCGAAGCAAGCGCCGGAACTTTCCCTTGCGCCTCGGTGGCCCGGATTGAGAACGTTTGGCTGGCGTCACATTCCAGGATAAACCGCCCCGTCTATCGCCATTCCCATTCGAGAAAGCCCGGCTTGACGTCGCACATGGCGTTGACTACCAACTCGGCCAGGCCGCCGTAGAAGATCTGGTTGCTCTTCCACAAGCCGCGGTGCGCCAACAGATCCCGGAACTGGCCCTTGCAGTTGCTGCAGGGCGCGCAGATGTACTTGGGGATGGACGGGTCCATGCACCCGGCGAACGCGGCCAGCACCTGTTCCATTTTTCTGGCTCCGGCGATTTCGAGCCGCCAGTCGATGAAGTTCTTGCCGCTCATCAAAGCAAAGCCACTGCCGCCGCCGCAGCAATAGTTGTCCGTGCGGTTGGGGACCATCTCCCGGATATCGGGGCAGACGGCCTTCAGCACGTCGCGCTGCGCTTCGGTGATGCCCATCAGCCGCGCCATGTTGCAGGGGTCGTGGAGGGTCACNNTCGCGCATCAGGGTCATGGAGCTTTCGCGCGGCAGGTTGAGGTCGGAGGGCAAGAGACGATCGGCGATCACGGTGAGGGCTTTGTGCGCGTGACCGCATTCGCCGATCACGATGCGTTTCACCTTGAGCTTGCGGGCGGCCTCGATCTGCCGCAGGGCGACGCGGGCGAACTGCACGTCGTCGTACCANNTAGTTCACAGCGTCGTAGGCGGTCAGTTCGGAGGAAAGCGTCCAACTCACCCCGGCGACGGTCAGCATGGTGGCGAAAGCGCCCGGGTTCTCTGGCCATGAGAGCACCTCGCCGGCATTATGGATCAGGAGCATGTCGGCGCCTTCCACGTCCCACGGC
>PLZX01000030.1 GCA_003152325.1 Bryobacterales bacterium
TGTACGACGATGAGAACTCCGTGGTAAGCGCAATCCGGTCGGGAGCGCGGGCGTTCGTGCTGAAGAAGGCATCGTCGACGGAATTGCTGGACGCGTTGCGGACGGTGGCACGCGGCGGTTCCTACTTAAGTTCGCAGGTGTCGGACCGGCTGCTGGCGCGGATCCAGCGCGGCGATCTGGACACGCACGACCGGAGCCCGCTGGAATCGCTCTCACCGCGCGAGTTGCAGGTGCTGCGGCTGGTGGCCGAAGGGAAGACGAGCAAGGATATCGCGGTGCTGCTGGACTTGGGCTTGCAGACCATTCGCAGTTACCGCAAGACCATGATGAAGAAGCTCGGGGTGAACAACGTGGCGGGCCTGACGCAACTGGCGCTGGCAGCCGGCATCACCCACTGGAACAAGCCGGATGCAGACACCATGGAGTGATTGCGCGGTAGCGGACGCGCACATGCATTTTTTCTCGCGGCGCTTTTTCGATGCGCTGGGGAGCGAAACCGGGCAAGATGCCGCAGCGGTGGCCGCGACACTCGGATGGGAATTGCCGCCCGAACATCCAACCGGACTGGCCGAGCGATGGGTGGCGGAGTTGGATGCGCAGGGTGTGGCACGCGCGGCGCTGATCGCGAGCATTCCGGGAGACGAAGGGTCGGTGCTGGCCGCGGCGGCAGCCTTTCCAGACCGGTTTTACGCCTACGCGATGGTGAACCCGCTGCTCGAAGGGGCGAAGGTAGAGCGCGGGCTCAACGCCANNTGTTGGAACAGGCCGCGGCGCAGCACTGCGCGGTGTTCGTTCACTGCGGCGTGCTGACGGTGGGGGTGCGCAAGAAGCTGGGGCTGCCCTGCCGTTTCGACATGCGGTTTTCCAATCCGCTCGATCTGCACGCGGTGGCGCAACGGCACGCGGGCGTGAAGTTCATTGTTCCGCATTTCGGCGCCGGCTATTTTCGCGAAGCGCTGATGCTGGCCGATCTATGCCCCAACGTCTACCTGGACACCTCCAGCAGCAATTCCTGGATGCGGTACGAAGGACTGAATCTGACAACGGTGTTTCAACGGGCGCTGGAAGTGGCCGGGCCGCGACGGCTGCTGTTCGGCACGGACTCGTCCTACTTTCCGCGCGGCTGGATCGACGCGGTTTTCCAAGTGGAGACGCGAGCGCTATTGGAATTGGGGGTCACGGTAGACGACGCACGCCTGATCCTGGGCGAGAATCTGGTGCGGGTGCTGGCAGGGTGAAGGCCCGGGCGGTAGCACTGGCGGCGCTGCTGGCGCTGGCAGCCACGGCGAAGGATCGCATCGGCGCAATCGATTTCTTCGGGTACAAGGGGATCGACACGGCCCGGCTGCGCGCGGCCATTCCTTACAAAGAGGGCGACCGGTTTGCGATCTCGATGAAAACGGCGAAGGCCGTCAAGCAGCGGGTGGAGCGCGCGGTGAAGCGGGTGACCGGTGGTCCGGCTACCGATGTCGGCATGGTCTGTTGCGACAAGCAGGGCGACTGGGAATTCTACATCGGGCTACGGGGCATATCGTTTCGAGAGATCCGCCTGACACCCGAACCCGTGGGCAAGGATCGGCTGCCGGCGGCCGCGCTGGCTCTTTACGACGGTTACATGAAGGAATGGATGCGAACGGTTTCGGCCGGAACCGCAACCGAGGACGACTCGGGAGGCTATTCGCTGAGCAACGACCCGGCGCTGCGCGCGGCCCAGATGCAGATGCGGGCGTATGTGTTGGAGAACGAGGCACTGGTGCTGCGCGTGCTGGAATCGTCGGGAGACGAGGAGCACCGGACGGCTGCGGCGGCGTTGCTGGGATACGCCAACCATTCCAAAGCGCAAATTGCGGCGCTGGTGGCGGCCACCCGCGACGAAGGCAACCTGGTTCGCAACAATGCGACGCGGGCACTGGGAGTGATGGCGGCGTCGGGCGGCGATGGCGCCCGCGATATTCCGGCGGGGCCGTTCATAGAGATGCTGTCCTCCGGCACGTGGACGGACCGAAACAAAGGGTTGATGGTGCTGAGCACTCTGACCGAGAGACGGGGGCTAGTAATCGAGCGGCTGCGAGAGGAGGCCTTGGATAGTCTGTTCGAGATGGCGCTGTGGCAGTGTCCGGACCACTCGGAGCCGGCCGTGGTCCTGCTGGGACGAATGGCGGGAATCGATGAGACTCGGCTGATGGAGTTGGTGAAGACCGGCCAGAGGAAGACGATTTTGGACGCGGCGGCGAGAATCAGGCGAAATTAGCAGGGAATTCCACAGAATCCTGAGAGGATTCGGGCGGCGGAGACACTACCCCTTAAAGCCATGCAATTCGCATTCTGGAAGGGTAGCGGGGCGCCGCGGCATCCACTATATCCGGGTCTGATGGCCGCGCGGGCCGCGACGGCGCAGGGCGAGCATGCCGCGCTGGCGGGCTCATTCGACGAACTGGCGCGGGCGCGGGCCGCAGGAGCACGGGCGCGGCGAGCGGTATTCGTGCTGCATTACGACGGGCGGCCTTATCTGAGCGAAGGCGAACGGGACGCACTGTGGGAAATGTTCCGGGCGCCGGTGTACGGGATGCTGCTCGACCGGGACGGCCGGGTGTCGGGGTATGAATGCGAGGCGCAGGACGGGCTGCACGCTGTGGCGAAATGCGTACCACCGGCGGGAATGGTGGAAGCGGCACGATGCGCTTGCGGCCGGCCGGGCGTCCGGCTAGTGGCGGAAGCAGTGGCAGCGGCGCACGCGGCGGACTGATCACTCGGCCAGGGATTTTTCCGCGGCGGCGCGGGGGTTTCCGGCGGAGCGGTAGCCTTGCTGCTTCAGGGCGGCTTCGAGAGCTTCGAGAAGCATCAGGATGTTCTCGCGAGTGGAACCGTAGCCCATGGTGCCGATGCGGAAAACTTTGCCGGCCAGCGGGCCGAAGCCACCGGCAATCTCCATGCCGTGCTCGCTGAGGAGGTACTGGCGGAGTCTGGTGTCGTCCACGCCGGCAGGGATGCGCGGAGTGTTGAGAGTCCAGAGGCGATTGGCCGGATCCTCGACGTGCATGCTCAGTCCCATGGCTTCGATGCCTGCGACGAAGGCCAGATGGTTGCGGCGGTGGCGCTCCCAGCGGCTCTCCAGACCCTCTTCGGCGACGATGGCGAGACCCTCCCGCAAGGCATAGAAGAGCGTAGCCGAAGCCGTGTGGTGATACTTGTGGCCGGAGTAAAACGTGTCCAGCAATTGTAGGTCGAGATACCAGGACTGCACGGGCACGGTGCGGGCTTTGAGGCGCTCGAGGGCGCGCGGGCCGAGGGTGATGGGCGCGAGGCCGGGCGGGCAGCCGAGACCTTTCTGCGTGCAGCTATAGGCGATGTCGATGCCGTTTTCGTCCACCAGGACGGGCATGCCGCCGAGCGAGGTCACGCAATCGGCGATGGTGAGCGCGCCGGCCTGGTGGGCCGCTTCGCAGATGGGCCTGGCCTGATTGAACATGCCGGTGGAGGTTTCGGCTTGGACGAAACCCACCATGTGGGGCTGTTCGCGGTGGATGAACTCGCGGACTTCCTGGGCGTCGAATGGTTCGCCCCAATCCTTGGCGAGGCGCACGACGGTGGAGCCCTGGCGGCGCGCCATCTCGCCGATGCGATCGCCGAAGAAGCCGTTGGAGAGGAGGGCGAACTTGCGGCCGGGCTCGGCGAAATTCGCGACGGCGGCCTCCATGCCGGCGCTGCCCGTGCCGGAGATGGCGATGTTGAAGGAATTGCCGGTGGAGAAAGCGTAGCCGAGGAGGGTGCGGATCTGGTCGGCGACTTCAAAGAAGAAAGGATCGAGGTGGCCGACCACGTTCTGCGACATGGCCTGGTAGACGCGCGGGGCCACCATGCTGGGTCCGGGGCCAAACAACAGGCGGCGTGGCGCCTGCAACGGGGCATATTTTTGGGGCATAGAAAGATCAGTGTAACGCGGTGCGGCGAAGGCGCCATACTCCGAGCGCCCCTTTGCCAAATCCTGTATACTGCCTTGAGCCACAGCGCCACTTTGGGCCGCGGCAAATCTCAAAGCATTGTGAGGGGAAGGTTATGTTGGGCGAACAAATCGGAGAAAGTAACGGAAAGCGAAGCTATCGGAAAGTGGTGTCGGTGGAAGGCGGCACATTCTCGGTCGAGGTGTCGTTTGAAAGCACTGGAAAGGTCCTGGGCGTCGACACAAACGAGTTGGGGACTTATTGCTCGCACCCGCGCCCGGACGGCAGTTTGTATGGCGAGGGACATGGGGTGCTGACCACAGCGGACGGCGGCGTCGCCACGTGGCAAGGCGGCGGCGTTGGCAAGATTCTGCCGACAGGCGCGGTGAGCTATCGCGGAGCGGTTTACTACAGCACGGCGTACGCCAAGTGGGCGCGGCTGAATACCGTGGCTGGCTTGTTTGAATTCGAGGTGGACCCGCAGGGCAACACCCACATCAAGCTGTGGGAGTGGAAGTAGGCGCGGCGGCTTTCTACTTTTTGCTCTTGGCCTGTTTGTAGGCGTCGCGGATTTCCTGCAACTGCCGGGCGTGCGATTCGGCGTGCCCGGCATAACCTTCCAACATCTGGTGCAGGGTCATGATGCCGTTCTCCGAGTGCATGCAGGTGCGCTCGAAGACGACGGGCGGCTGGTCCTTCAGCAGGCCGTAGTTCTCGGCGCGAATGCGGCGGAAGGTTTCGAGCGACTGCTTGGGCTTGCGATGGGCGTAATCGAGATTGCGGGCCCAGGCATCCTGATCGTAGGCGTTGATGGCGGGGTTTTCTTCGGCGATCACCTGGCGGAAGCGGGCGGCGCCGACGAGTTCGGCATCGGCGACGTGGGCGACGATGGTGCGGATGCTCCACTTGCCGGGAGCGATCGCGAAATCCTCCTCCTCACCGAAGACGCCGGTGAGCACCATGGCCAGCAGCTCGGCGCCGCGGCGGTAACGTTCGAGCAAATCGGGCAGTTCGGACATAATAGGGCTCAATAGTAGTCGGCGCAACTCATGTAGTAGCCGCACTTCTGGCACAAGAGTTTGCACTTGTGGGAAATGAGGCGGGAGGAGCAGACGGGGCACCAGAGCATCGGCTCATCTTCCTGCCTGAGCCGGGGTTGGGCGGATTCGGGGACTTCTGCCGGTTCCACGTTGAAGCGATTATACCAATCCGGCAGCGGTCCGAACGCCATACAATGGGACTATCTTATGAAATTCCAAGTGGCGGTCCTGATGGTGTTGGCGGCGGCGTGCGGATGGGGCCAGCAGCGGGTGCGGCCCATTAAGTTCGCGGCGCGCGGCACACACGGCGCGGTGGCGGGCGGCAGCGAAAGCTCCACCGAGGCCGGGATGCGGATGTATTACAGCGGCGGCAACGCGGTGGACGCTGGGATTGCGACCATGCTGGCGGCCTCCGTGGCGGAGTTTTCGCACTTCGGGCTAGGCGGCGAAGCGCCGATTCTGGTGCGCACGAAAGACGGCAAGGTCCACGCGATCGCGGGAGTGGGCACCATGCCGGGACTGGGAACGGCGGATTTCTACCGCAAGCACACGCTCTCTCCGCTGGAGATTGTGGACAAGCCGGGGCCGAACGGGTTGAAGGACTGGGTTCCGGTGGCGGGCATTCTTTCCACGCTGGTGCCGGGGATGGTGGACGCGGCGATCGTGACGCTGAGAGAGTACGGCACGAAGTCCTTCGCGGACGCGGTGCAGCCGGCGGTCGAGCTGGCCGACGGCGTTCCGATCGATGAAATGCGGGAGTGGTCACTGCAAGGAGCGGAGCCGTACCTGGCGGAGTGGCCGGCATCGAAGCGGGTTTTTCTGCCGAACGGGACGTACCCGAAGGCCGGCGACATTCTGCGGCAGCCCGACCTGGCGCGGACGCTGCGCAACATGGCGGACGTGGAGAAGAAGGCGCGGGCGGCGGGGGCCACGCGCGCGAAGGCCATGGACGCGGTGCGCGATTACTTTTACCGAGGCGATATCGCGCNNGTCTCCACCACCTTCCACGGCTACACGGTTTACAAGCCGGGCTTCTGGAGCCAGGGTCCTTCGATGATTGAAGCGCTGAACATTCTGGAGGGCTACGATCTTGCCGGCATGCAGATGAATTCGGCCGACTACATTCACACCATGGTGGAGACGTTGAAGCTGGCGTACGCGGACCGGGACACGTATTACGGGGACCCGAAGTTCAACCACATTCCGATGGAGACGCTGCTCTCCAAGGAATATGGAGCGGAGCGGCGGAAGCTGATTGGAGAGAATGCATCGCTCGAATTCCGGCCGGGCAAGATCGGCGACCATCCGCCGCAGCATCCGTCGCTCTCACAAATTGCGCACTACAAGATGGACCCGGCGCTCAAGGCAAAGGACACGACCTGCGTGGACGCCATCGACCAGGATGGAGTGGCGATTTCGATTACGCCTTCGGGGGCGTGGATGCCTGCGTATATCGCGGGGGACACGGGCATCCCGCTGACGCAGCGGGCGCAGAGTTTTCTGCTGATTCCCGGGCATCCCAACGAGCTGGCACCGGGAAAGAGGCCGCGGGTGACGCTGAGCCCGACCATCGTGGTGGGTCCGGGCAAGAACCTGCTGACGCTTTCCACGCCGGGCGGCGATCAACAGGATCAGGCGCTGCTGCAGGTGCTGTTCGATGCGGTGGAGTTCGGCCTGAACACGCAGGCGGCGGTGGAACGGCCCCGCTTCCAATCCGAGCACCTGGTGGAAAGCTTCGACAACCACGAGATGAAGCCGGGCGTCCTTCTGTTGGACGAACGCATTCCGGCCGCCGTGGCGGCCGAATTGAAACGGCGCGGGCACCTGGTGGAAATCAGGCCACGCACGGATAGCGGATCGGCGCCGGTGATCATCCGGTTCTACCCGAGCGGAGCGATCGAGGCGGGCGCCGACCCGTTCTACTACCGGTTCGCACAAGCGTGGTAGGTCCGCTTTTCGACGATTTCGGCGGCTTCAACCGCGACGCACTGGCGGCACGGCTGCGCGGCCTGGCGCGCGAGAACATCTACATTGGCGGCAGCTCGTGGAAATACGAGGGGTGGCTGGGGCAGGTGTACTCGCGGGAGCGGTACCTCACGCGCGGCCGCTTTTCGCGCAAGCTGTTTGAGGCGGAGTGCCTGCGCGAGTACGCCGAGACCTTTCCGGCGGTGTGCGGCGATTTCGCGTTTTACCAGTTTCCCAACCAGGAATTCTGGCAGCGGCTGTTTTCGCGCGTGCCGGAGGGATTCCGCTTCGCCTTCAAGGTGCCGGAACAAATCACCTGCAAAGTGTTTCCGAAGCATGCGCGCTACGGGCAGCAGGCGGGCAAAGAGAACGAGGGATTTCTGGACGCGCGGATGCTGCGGGAGATGTTTCTGCGGCCGCTCGAAGCGTATCGCGAGAAGACGGCGCTGCTGATTTTCGAATTCGGCGCCTTCGGACGGCGGAGCTTCGCGGCACTCTCGGAGTTTCTGGACCGCCTGGACCCGTTCCTGAGCGCGCTGCCGCGGGAATTCCGCTACGCCATCGAGATCCGCAATCCGGAATTTCTGGAGAAAGATTACTTCTCCTGCCTGCGCAGCCACGGCGTGGCGCACGTTTACAACGCCTGGTCGAAGATGCCGGAGCTGCGCCACCAACTGGCGATGCCCGATTCGGCGACGGCCGATTTCCTGGTGTGCCGGGCCCTGTTGCGGCACGGACGGGTGTACGAAGATGCGGTGGGGCTGTTTGCGCCGTACACCCGGATTCAGGACCCCAACCCGGAAGCGCGGGACTCCATGCGGGTGCTGATCGGACGGGCGCGCGAAGAAAAGCAATTCCTGTTTCTGTTCGTGAACAACCGGCTGGAAG
>PLZX01000384.1 GCA_003152325.1 Bryobacterales bacterium
TCGATACATTCACCTGCGGGGTGGTTACCGCCACGTCGCTGGTGACGTCGTCCACTCCCGGAAGACGCTCCACCTCTTTCGCCAGCTTGTCGGTCTCCGCATACAGTAGTTGTTTATCGGGCGTCTGCAGGGAGAACTGGTACAGGCTCTTGGTGACCTGGCCGCCGATCTGGATGGTCGGCGGGTTCAGCAGGTACGACTTCACGCCGACGTAGCCCGCCAGGCGCGGCCGCAGTTCGCGGATGATGTCGTTGACACCCAACTTCCGCTGGCTGCGCGGTTTCAGGTGAATCACCAGCTCGCCGTAATTCGGACCGCCCAGGTCGGACGCCGTCGTGCCGCCCACGCTGGCCATCAGCGCCTCCGTGTTCGGGTCTTGCGCAACCTCGTCGGCGATCTGCTTCACGTAATCCACCATCTGGTAATAGGAGGTGCCTTGCTGGGCTTCCGTGATGATTTGTAACTGGTCGGTGTCCTGGTCCGGGATGAAGCCCTTGGGGATGGCCACAAACATGTACATGGTGGCTCCCAGCACCAGCACAAAGCTCACCATCATGGTCGGACGGTGGCGCAGCACGAACTGCAGGGAATGATCGTAGGCGTACAGCATTCCCTGGAAGAATCTCTCCGTCAGGCGGTACAGCGCGCCGTGCCCTGCCTCGGTGTGGGCGCGCAGAAACCGGCTGCACAGCATGGGTGTCAGGGTCACCGAGACGACGCCGGAAATCAGGATGGCCACCGTGATGGTCACTGCGAATTCCTTGAATAGCCGGCCCAGCACCCCGCCCAGAAACAGCACCGGGATGAACACCGCCGCCAGCGACAGCGTCATCGANNTCGACAGGATCAACGCCATCATCGAGAGGTTGTCCAGGCTGTAGTCCAACAGGTACATCACCGCGAACGTTCCCACGATCGAAAACGGCAGCGCCAGGCTCGGAATGATGGTCGCTGAGATGTTTCGCAGGAAGAGAAAAATCACCATCACCACCAGCCCCAACGTCAATAACATGGTGAACTGCACGTCATGGAACGACTCGCGAATGGTGTCCGAGCGGTCGTACAGGATGTCCATGTTGACCGACGGCGGCAGCTCCGTTTTGAAGAGCGGCAGCAGGTTCTTGACTCCGTTGGTCACTTCCATGGTGTTGGTCCCCGGCTGCCGCCGGATGGCCAGGACAATCGCGCGGCTGCTGCCGTCGTGGGTGTAGTACCACGACGCCGTCTTATCGTCCTCCACGCTGTCGATGATGGTGCCCAGTTCCTCCAGCCGCACCGGCGAGCCGCCCCGGTAGGCCACCACGATGGGTTTGTACTCCGCGGCCGTCAGCAATTGCCCGCTGGCCTGCAGCGTGAAGGACCGCTGCGGTCCGATGATTGCGCCGGTCGGCAGGTTCACGTTCCAGTTGGTCAGCGCCGTCTGGATTTCGTTGATGCCGATCTGCCGGGAGGCCAGGGCATGCGGATCCATCTGCACGTGCACCGCAAATTTCTGCGCGCCCAGCACCTGCACCTGCGCCACCCCGGAGATCATGGAAATGCGCTGTGCGATGCGGGTCTCGGCGTAGTTGTCCAGGTCATAGAGCAGCAGCGTCGGAGAAGTCAGGGCCAGGTACAGGATCGGCTGGTCCGCCGGGTTCACTTTGGTGAAAGTCGGTGGCGTGGGCATGCCCTGCGGCAGCACGCGCGAAGCCTGTGTAATGGCTGCTTGCACGTCCACTGCCGCGCCGTCCAGCTTGCGGTTCAGTTCGAATTCCAGGGTGATCTGCGTGTTGCCGAGCGAATTCGAAGACGTCATCGAATTCAAACCGGCGATGGTGGAAAACTGGTTCTCAAGCGGAGTCGCCACGGCCGACGCCATGGTCTCCGGGCTGGCGCCTGGCAGGCTAGCGGTGACCAGCAGGGTAGGGAAGTCGACGTTCGGCAGGTCGCTGACCGCCAGGGACCGGTACGCCACGCCGCCGAACAGCGCGATGGCGGCCATCAGCAGACTGGTCGCGATGGGCCGTTCGATGAATGTCTGGGAAATATTCATGCGTCAGCAACGAATGAACACGTTCCGCCTAGTTCTGCGGACGCCCTTTGCGTCCGCCCCGCCCTTCGCCGGTGCCTTTGCCGCCGGCCGGGCTCGCGCCTGGCGCTGCACTGGAGCCTGCCCCGCCGCCTGCACCGCGGCCGCCGATGATCACCTTGCTGCCCGGCGCCAGCCGCAACTGGCCTTCCTTCACTACGGTCTCGCCCGCTTCCAGACCCTTCTCAATCACCATGTCCTGGTTGACTCGCGCGCCGGTCGTTACCGCGCGGTTCTCCACGCTGCGGTCCGGCTTCACCACGTAAACGTAAGAACCGTTCTGTCCGGTCATCACTGCCTCATTCGGAACCGTCACGGCGTTCGGCGTCGTGGTCAGCCGCAGCGTGACGCGCACAAACTGGCCCGGCCAAAGCTTGCGGTCCTGGTTGGCAAACGTCCCCTTCAGCTTGATGGTTCCGGTGGTCATGTCCACAGCGTTGTCCACGAACGTCAGGGTCCCATTCTCTTCTCCGGCGTTGCTGTCGTCCTGCGGCCGCGCCCGCACCGGCAGCTTCCGCTCCGCCATGTATTGCTTGATGGCCGGCAACTGCGCCTCCGGCACCGCGAACGTTACGTAGATGGGCTCGATCTCGTTGATGGTGCACATCTCCATGCTGTTGGCCATCACGATGTTGCCTTGCTTCACCGCCACGCTTCCCGTGCGGCCGTTAATCGGCGACCGGATTTCCGTGTAGCTCAGTTGCACCTTCGCGTTCTCCACCGCCGCTTGGCTCGCCCCGATAGCCGCTTTGGCGCTCTCGATGGCCGCCTGGTCCGCCGCCACCAACTGCTTGGCTGCCTCGGCGTTGGCTCGTAGCTGATCGGCCTGGTCGCGTGACACCACCTTGTCCTGGAACAACTGCGCATAGGCGGTTGCCTGCGAGTCGGCGTATTTGGCCTGCGCCGAGTCGCGCGCCTGGTTGGCCTGCGCCTGCGCCAGCGACGCTCGGTCGTGCGCTTCGTTGGCCGTGACCTGGCTCAGCGCCGCTTCGAGCGGCCGCCGGTCGATCGTGAACAGGAGATCGCCCTTCTTGACGTAATCGCCTTCGTTAAACGAAGAGAGCGTAAGCTGCCCGGTGACCTGCGCCTTCACCGAAATGGTGGAGTAGGCTTCCACGTTGCCGATCACCTGGATCTCCACCGGCACGTCCTTGGTGGCCGCTACCGCCACCGTCACCGGCGCATCGCCGCCCATCCCTTTCTTACCGCCTTTGCCGCCTCCGGATCCCGCGGTACTGGCGCCGGAGTTGGAGCAGCCGTTCAGGGTAAGCAGTGCTGTTACGGCAGCCGCGAGAATCCAAAGACTTTGGAATCGCCTGTGGCCGTCACACACACGCAATGCAGAGGAAGGCATAAGTCGTATCTGTAGTTTTGGCGCTAACCCCATGGTAAAGGTTACGATTCGTGCACCGCAAGGGCTCGTAAGCGTGCACCGCCCGGACCAGCCTAAACCCTGGGCTTGGGCGGCGGCAGCTCCCGCGCCACTACCGTATCCGAGAAAGCTTCCCGGTGGTGACTGCCGTCGCAAAACGGCTTGTTGGCGGAGTGGCCGCAACGGCACAAAGAAATCACCGTTCTTCCGGCGAGGCCGAACAATGTTCCGCTGGGGTCCACAATTTCGAATTCGCCTTCAATCCGAATCGGACCGTTGTTCTGAGGAGCAATCTTCGCAGGCATCCCTGGATCGTAACACGCCGCCTTCGCAACCCGGGGCCGCTACTTTTTCTTGGTCGCCGGCGGCTCCGTCGTGCCCTTCTTGTCGTCCACCACGCCTCCGAACCGGATCGTCGACCTGCCTTCGTATCTCTTGTAATCCTGGTACTTCACGGTCATGCGGATGCGCTGGTCCGAATCTTTGAAGTGCAGCGTGTCGTCGGCATGCGTGTACGTCGGAAACCAGTACCTTCCGTCGATCTGCTCGCGGTAGGTTTCGAACTTCGGAAACTGGTGCTCTTTGCCGATCAGGCCCACGCCTTTGCCGTTCGTCTTGACGATCTGCAGATCGCGGTCGTCCACCCAGATCTGCCCTTCAAAGTAGCGCTCACCCTTCACCATCTTCTTGGGTTTCACGGAAAAGCTATAGCAGCCGATCTCGTCGAGCTTCTCGCGCCCCAGGTAATCGATTTGGTACTTCGGAATATCGGAGGTGGTCAGAACAAACGGCTGCACGTCGCGCAAGTCTTTCACGTCTTCCGGATCCAGGTTGATGTGCTGCAGCGAGATCACCGGCGCATAGATCACCTTCTCCGCGCGTTTGCCGTCGGGCGAGAAGATGATGTCGTCCACCTCTTCCCACTTCCCGCCGGAGGGATTGCCGCCCATGTCGAGCTCTTCCATCTTCACCGTCTGTCGGTAGGTGTAGTTGTTGCGCGCTTCCCGGAATTCGGCTTCTTTGGCGGCAAACTTCTGGATAATCTGCTGCGGGTCCACATGGTCCTGGTTCGCCGCCGGCTGCATCCCTACACACAGCGCCGCCATCGCGGCGCCAAAAATCAACATACGCATTTTGCCCCTCATCGGTGAGACGGACTCACTTGCCTAACAGTTTCTTGGCCACCGTCAGCAACTGGATGTTGCTGGTGCCTTCGTAGATTCGCCCGATCTTGGCGTCCCGGTACAGCTTCTCCACCGGATAATCCTTCGTTACTCCCACGCCGCCATGCACTTCGATGGACTTCGACGCCGCCCGCTCCGCGATCTCCGAGCTATAATACTTGGCCATCGCCGCTTCCATCAGGAACGGCATCCCGGCATCCCGCAGCCGCGCGGCGTTGTACACCAGCAGCCGCGCCGCTTCCACCTCGATGGCCATCTTCGCCAGCTCGAACTGTACTCCCTGGAACTCCCCGATGGCCCTGCCGAACTGCTTGCGCTCTTTGGCGTACGCCACCGCGTGGTCCAGCGCTCCGCGCGCCAGCCCAATCATCTGTGCCCCAATCGCAATCCGACCTTCGTTCAGCGTCTTGATCGCGATCTTGTAGCCCTTTCCCACCTCGCCCATCACGTTCTCGCGCGGCACGCGGCAGTTGTCCATCAGCAGCTCGCACGTCGAAGACGCGCGCAGCCCCAGCTTGTCTTCCTTCTTTCCCACCTGGAAGCCCGGGAATTCGCGCTCCACCAGGAACGCCGTCACCCCTTTGTATCCGGCCGCGGGGTTGGCATTCGCGAACAGCAGGAAGAAGCCGGCCTCGGCCGCGTTGGTGATCCACAGTTTGCGCCCGTTCAACAGGAAGTGGTCGCCATGATCGGCCGCCGTGGTGGCCATGGCGAAGGCATCCGAGCCCGAGCCGGCCTCCGACAGCGCGTACGACGCCACCATGTTCTCCGCCAGCCGCGGCAGGTATTTCTTCTTCTGTTCCGCCGTCGCCCACTTCAGCAGCGCGTTGTTGCAGATGGTGTTCTGCACGTCCACGATTACGCCGGCCGAGGGATCCACCGCCGACAGTTCTTCCACTGCCAGAATCGCCTGAAAAAAGCTGCCGCCCTGTCCGCCATATTCCTCCGGGATTTCAATCCCCATGAGGCCCATCTCAAAAAACTGTTTGATGATGTCCGGGCGGAAATGCGCCGCTTCGTCCATCTCCCGCACATACGGCCGGATCTCCTCGCGCGCGAACTTGCGCACGGTGGTCTGGAAAAACTTTTCTTCCTCACTGAGCGACGTCAGCGGCTGTGGAACGGCATCCATGGTTTTGGGGGGTGCTGCCATAGATACAGTGTACAGCCGTGAGCCCAATGTTCACTGAACCCGTTGAATGGCAGTCCGGCGAGCCTGTCGGGATCGAGGAACGGGGCCTGGTAAGGGGGTTGTCTCCTGGAAGCGGACCCGGGCGTTCGCGCAGGGCACTTCCGCGCGGCGGGCGTCAATCGTCCAGTTGACGCGATGAGGACTTCACGGGAGTGATCTCCCACAACGCCGTTTGGGGGCAACTTCCGAATGGCGACGATTCGCCCCGGGGATCAGCGCCCGCCCATCTTATAAATTTTCGGTCGGCTTCTTTTGGGCGTGGTCAACAACGAGGACATCGCCCAGGTTCTTCTTTTCCTCGAGTTTCAATCCAAGCTGAGACTGCAACGCGGTGAAAAGAGACAGGCCGGCGCCATTGTCGCTGGCTAGGGATGCCTCCGGCGTATACTCCAACGTGAAGTCGTAGTACCCGGCCAAACCAGTTTCGTCCACCACCGGTCCGCCCACGCCTAATAGGGTTGAGAGGAAACCAGTCAGTTTGCTGAGTTGCTGCCGGCTAGCAGTAACTCTCACATGTCCATCAGCGGTGCTCACAGCCATCCCGGGAGTGACGGCCGTCACGCTTGTTGATGGCACCTCAGCGATTGACCGCTGCATCTTGCTGCCGCCTTTGGCTACCACCAGAGAATAAGTCGTCTGGTCTTTGGGTTCGCGATGCAGCACCAACTGGAAACGCTCCGCCAGCAGGTTTTGCAGCATCTGTCTAAACTGCGCCCTGCTCGCGTTGGGTGGAATTTTGGCGGCGATGTCGTACCCGTCTGTGGCCATCCATCCCGGTCCGGCGACCTGATAATACTGCACTTCGTAGGCTAGACAGATCAGCATCTTCAGAGAAGCGTTCGTGCAACTAAGACGCCCGGGGTCGGAGGTTCCCGGACCGCCGCTGCAGTTCATCGCCACGAAACTGCCGCCGTCCTGTGGAACTGTCGGCCGTACTGACGCCACCTCAAATGTTGGCTGGCTTGTTGGGCCTTGCGCGAACGCAACGGCGGAAACCAAAGTTAGTAAAGCGGCGCACAGGACTATGCTGGGCATCTGGTGTGCTCCTTCGAATCTTATCCTACCCTCTCGAATGCATCGCCGCGTTGATCCCAACCAGAAGCCCGTTCTGGGAAGGTGTCCGGCGCTGCTCCGGTCGTGTCACGGGGTATTCGGGAATTGGCACCCGAGTGCGGCGGTACCCAAGTCCCGTTCTGGGAAGCTTGGTGCCTTGCCAGGTCGGCAGGATAGATCCCGTGAAACGCCGTTCACGGAAATCTCTCCCTTCGAGTCCACGGTTGACCGGCAACGGCCGCTAGCGTTGACTGGGATCGCAGCCGAGCGAGAAGCGCAAAGCGGTGCAGACTTCGGTCATCCGTGACGAACCTATCCGGCCCACTCGCCTCCCCAAGCGCTGCTGGGAGACCGTAACCGCGTTGTGTAGGTTCACCGCGCAAGGCGCCTTCATGCCGTCCTCTTCACTCAGCACCACCTCGGAGGGCACTCCGCGAATCGTGGACGTGATCGGCGCTACGGTAACGGTCGACAAATAGGCAATGGCGCTGTCGCGAGTCAGTACGACCACTGGCCTGTTCTTGTCGGGCGGTGCAAACTGGTAAAGACGGACATCCCCCCTGGCTATTCCGCGGGCCACGCCGCCTCCGCTTCCCAAACGAGCGATTCATCCTGCGCGCGCGGCTGCTTCGCATAGCCCTTGCTGTCGCGCTCCTCCAACGCTCGGATCTCCAAACTCCGGAGGTGCTCTCGAAGAGCGTCGCGAATCAACGCAGAGCGGTTCCGCTTCGTCCGCAGCGCCGCCCGGTCGGTCGCCTGCAGCAGCTTCGTATCGAGAACGACCTGGATGGTTTCCATATGTGGACTCTACTCCACAGTATACTCCACATGCCGGTATTGACACATTCGTAAAACCGCCCCGCGCCACGCGCCAGCAAAGCGATGATCGCCCCTACCGCGACTGTGATGTCTGGTTCTCCGCCGCCTTGCGAAGCGCCGCTACGTCCGCAAGGTCTTGCGGTCTTCCCGCCGCAACCTTGGCGGCGATGAGGTCGGCGCTGGAAATAAAATGCGCCGTGAGGCTGCTGGCCGTATCGATGACGCCCTCAACCCGCCTTTCCCACGCCTGATCAAAATCGACGCCATCGATCTCCAGCAGGAGATCCACAGCCACAGGCTCGCGGCCCATGCGGAAAAACTTGCCCGGCTGTCTCAGATCTTCGGGTGTGAGTCCTTCAACGGGCGCGCCGAACTTCGCCAGGGCCGCGTAGACCGCTTTCGCGTTGTCGGCGTCCGGCTTAATCAGAAGGTCGATATCTTTGGTGGCGCGAGGTTGCGCGTGAAACGATACCGCGTACCCCCCCACGATCAGGTATTTAACGCCGTGGGCGTTGAAGATGGACAAGAGTTCTTTGAAGTCTGGGAACATCAGAGCCCGCGCCCTTCATCGCGTAGGTGGCCAAGGTAATTTCAGCAACTGCGTCCATGCGTTCCTCGACCGGGGCGCTTTGCCAATACCGGTACTCATCCGCCTTCATTTCATCGAAGCTGGCATACGTGCGGATATTCTTGTCCATGCGTTTGTTTGTACCACGGACCGCGCCGCTCTTCAATGTGCGCGTCGGCCCCCGCTCCCTCGCTTACACTACCGCCGTCAGGTCCTGGCACTTCCGGCCCTGGGACTCGGCCACGCCGGCGTGCGTCACGTATCCGTTGTACGTGTTGACGCCTCCCTTGAGCGCCGGACGCCGTTCGCAGGCGCTTTCGAGGCCATGGTTGGCCAGTTCCAGCAGGTAGGGGAAAGTTGCGTTGGTGAGTGCGAACGTCGAGGTGTGCGGCACCGCCGCCGGCATGTTGGATACGCAGTAGTGCAACACGCCGTCCACGAAATATATCGGCTCCGTATGCGTGGTGGCGTGCGAAGTTTCGAAGCAGCCGCCCTGGTCGATGGCCACGTCCACCACCACCGCGCCCCGCTTCATAGTCGCGATCATTTCGCGCCGCACCAGCTTGGGCGCCGACGCGCCGGGAATCAGCACCGCGCCCACCACCAGGTCGGCCGTCTTCAGGTTTTCGCTGATGGTCCAGGTGTTCGATGCCAGCGTCGACACTTTGCTGTCGAAAATATCGTCCAGTTCCCGCAGCCGGTTCAGACTCCGGTCGATGATGGTCACGCGCGCGCCCATCCCCACCGCGATCTTGGCTGCGTTCGTGCCCACGATTCCGCCGCCCAGTATGACCACGTTGCCCGGCGCCGTGCCTGGTACCCCGCCCAGCAGGATGCCGCGGCCGCCGTTCGGCTTTTCCAGATACTGCGCGCCCACCTGCACCGCCATGCGGCCCGCCACTTCGCTCATGGGTGTCAGCAGGGGCAGGGAATTGTCGGATTCCAGAATCGTTTCGTAAGCCACGCCGTTCACTTTGGAAGCCAGCAGGCGATCCGTCAGTTCCGGCAGCGGCGCCAGATGCAGGTACGTGAAGAGAATCAAGCCGGGCCGAAAATGTTCGTACTCGGCCTTCTGTGGTTCTTTCACTTTCACCACCAGATCGGCCTTGCGCCAGACTTCGGCCGCGCTCTGCACGATGGCCCCGCCCGCCTGCATGTACTCGCGATCGGTTATGGAACTGCCTTCGCCGGCCTGGGTCTCCACCAGAACCTCGTGGCCCGCCTCCCGCAAGGCGGTGACGCCGCTCGGCACCAGCCCGACGCGCGTCTCGTGGTCTTTGATCTCTCTCGGAACGCCGATGATCATGGGTCGCTTTCTCCGAAACTCAGATTAACACCACGACGCGGTGGGACGCAGGGCGGGGGCAGCTACTCCAACGCCCCGGCCACAATTGCCGATTGCTCCTGTTGGTGCCGCTTGCCCGATCCGGTCGCCGGGCTGGCGCTCTCCGGCCGCCCCACGTAGCGAATCCGCCGGCCGGAGGAATCGAGAAGCGGCTGGATCCGCTCCTCCAGGAATCTCCACGGGCCCATGTTGCGAGGCTCCTCCTGGGCCCAGACCACTTCCGCGGTGGGCGCATATTGCGCCAAAATTTCCGCCACGGGGGCGTCGGCAAAGGGATAGAGTTGCTCCATTCGCACCAGCGCCACCTGCCCGGCTTTGCGCTCATCGCGCCCGGCCAGCAAATCGTAATAAACCTTGCCGGAACAGAAGACCACGCGCGAGACGGCCGCCTTGTCCGCCGCCTCGTCGGCCAGAACTTCCTGGAAACCGCCGGCCGTGAGATCGTGCACCGTGGAAACGGCTCGCGGGTGCCGCAACAGGCTCTTGGGCGTGAAGATCACCAGCGGCTTGCGCACGCCGCGCCGGTCCACCCCGCCGTACATCTGGCGGCGCAACAGGTGAAAATATTGCGCCGGCGTAGTGCAGTTCGCCGCCTGCATATTGTTCTCGGCGCATAAGGTAAGGTAGCGCTCGATGCGCGCGCTCGAATGTTCCGGGCCCTGCCCTTCGAACCCATGCGGCAGCAGCATCACCAGGCCGCTGGGCTGTCCCCATTTCTGTTCGCAGCAGGAGATGAACTGGTCGATCATGATCTGCGCGCCGTTGGCGAAGTCGCCGAACTGCGCTTCCCAGATCACCAGCGTCAGCGGATCGGCCACACTATAGCCGAACTCGAAGCCCAGCACGGCGTATTCGCTGAGCGAACTGTCCAGCGTGTCGAAGCGCGCCTGGTCCGGAGCGATATGCTGCATCGGAATGTAGCGTTTGCTCGTTTCGAAATCGAAAAACGCCAGGTGGCGCTGGCTGAACGTGCCGCGGCTGGAATCCTGCCCGCTGAGCCGCACCGCCGTGCCTTCGAGCGCCAGCGTGCCGAAGGCAAGCGCTTCGCCGAAGGCCCAGTCGATGTTGCCGCCCTTCGAAATCGTATCGCGCCGCTTCTCGACGAGACCGCGCAGCTTGGGATGCAGGTGGAAGGTTTCGGGGAAGTTGGTGATGCCGCGAACCACGCGCTCGAGCACCGCCTGGTTCACCGCGGTCCGGGGGCAGAAGCTCGGGACGTCGTCGCGCGAGATCGCGCTCAGCTCCGGCAACTGGTAACTCTCGGACTTCTGCTGCACCGCGTCGTAGGCTTCCGACAGGCGTTCCGATACCGCGCGCCGCATGGCCGCGATTTCTTCGGCCGTCACCACGCCCTCCCGCACCAACCGCTCTGCGTACTGCTTCGCCACCGAGGGATGTTCCTTGATCTTGCGATAGAGAATCGGCTGCGTGTAGCTCGGGTCGTCAGCTTCGTTGTGGCCGTGGCGGCGGTAGCAGTACATGTCGATCACCACGTCCTTCTTAAACTGCTGGCGGTAATCGAAGGCGATCTGCACCGCGCGTATGGCGGCCTGCGGGCTGTCGCCGTTCACGTGGAAGATGGGCGCCTGCACCCCGCGCGCTACGTCCGTGGAATAGGGCGTCGAGCGCGATTCGTCCGGCAGCGTGGTGAAGCCGATCTGGTTGTTGATGATCAGGTGGATGGTGCCGCCCGTCGAATACCCTTCAAGCTGCGAAAGGTTGAGCGTCTCCGCCACCACTCCCTGTCCGGCGAAGGCCGCGTCGCCGTGCACCAGCACCGGAATCACGCGCTCGCGTTTGGTATCGCCCAGGCGATCCTGCTTCGGCCGCACCAGGCCTTCCACCACCGGGTCCACCGCTTCCAGGTGGCTCGGATTGGGCGAGAGCGATACCGCGATGGTGTGGCCGGAATCGGTGGTCCGCACGCCCGTCGCGCCCAGATGGTACTTCACGTCGCCGGAGCCCTGCGTGCTCGAAGGGTCGAGCTCGCCTTCGAACTCCGAGAAGATCTGCTTGACGTCTTTGCCGATCACGTTGGCCAGGATGTTGAGCCGGCCGCGGTGCGCCATGCCCATCACGATCTCGGCCACATTGTTGGCGGCCGCCCGCTCCAGAATCTCTTCCAGGATGGCCATGGCGGTTTCGCCTCCCTCCAGCGCGAAGCGCTTCTGTCCCACAAAGCGCGCGTGCAGGAAGTGTTCGAACTCTTCGGCCGCGACCAGGCTGCGCACAATCCGCAGCCGCATCTCTTGCGTGAGCGCCCACTGATTGGCCTCCGGCTCCATGCGCTGTTGCAGCCAGCGCTTCTGCTCCGGCACCTGGATATTCATGTACTCGCAGCCGATTTTTCCGCAGTACGTCTTGCGCAGGGTCTCCAGAATCTCGCGCAGCGTGGCCATCGGTTTGGAGCTGGCTTCCCCCATGCCGTGCCCCAGGTTACCGGTGAGGAATTCGCGGTCCAGATCCCAGATGGTCAGCCCATAGGTCTCCGGGTCGAGCTCCGGATGATAGCTCGGCTCAGCGCCCAGCGGGTCCAGGTCGGCGATCAAGTGGCCGCGCACGCGGTACGCATTGATCATTTGCAGGATGGCTGCTTCTTTGGCGATCTCGTCAGTGCGCCCGCCGGTCTTGCCGCCCAGCATCGGCCGCCGGTCGGTCTCCCAGTGCACCGGCCGGTGCGGCATGCGCAGGTGGTCGAAGACCTCCTCGTAGAAGCCGTCCTCGCCGTCCAGCAGCGCCTGTACCCGGCCCAGAAACGCCCCCGATTCGGCGCCCTGAATGATGCGGTGGTCGTACGTGCAGGTGAGTGTCATCACCTTGCCGATTCCCAGAATCGCCCTGGTCTCGGACGCCGTCCCCTGGTATTCGGCGGGGAAGTCGATGGCTCCGACGGCGATGATGGCACCTTGCCCGGGCATCAACCGCGGGTTGGACGCCACCGTGCCCACCGTTCCGGGATTCGTCAGCGAGATGGTGGTGCCCTGAAAATCGGCCGGCGTGAGTTTGCTCTTGCGGGCGCGCGCCACCAGATCGTCGAATGCCGTCAGATACTCCTGGAAATTGAGCGCCCCGGCGTCTTTGATGCTGGGAACCAGGAGGCTCCGGCCTCCATCCTTCGCCGCGATATCGATCGCGATCCCCAGGTTGATCTGCGGCTGCACCACCCGGTAAGGCTGGCCATCCTTTTCTATGAAGGCGTGATTCAGCGCTGGCTGCGTTTCAAGCGCTTTCACCACCGCCCAACCGATCAGGTGAGTGTAGGAAACCTTGCCGCTGGCCAGCAGTCCCCGGTGCTGGTTGATGATGCGCCGGTTCTCATCCATCACCTTCACCGCGATGGTTCGCTGCGAGGTGGCGAGCGGGATCGACAAACTCGCGGCCATGTTCTCCGCGATGCGCCCCGCGGCGCCGCGAAGCGGCTGAAACGAATGCGGCAGGGTGGCGGCGGGTGCGGCCGCTGCGGCCGTCGCGCCATCGGCTTCCTCGAAGAGATGCTTCCAGCTTTCGTCTACCGCCGAACGGTCGCGCAGGTACTGCTCATACAATTCGGCCTCAAGCCAGCTATTGATTCCTAAATCCGGTTCCGGTTTTGACGGCATGGGGCGAGCGCTCTCTAACAATGATAACGTGCGAGCCCCCGCCATACCGGAGGTCTCCGGGAGTCCGAACCGCCCTAGGCGGCCGTCGGCGGATCGAACGCAATCCCAATTTGGTGCTGGTTGCCCTGGGCGCTGCAGTGCACCACCACCCCCTCGGCGGCCAGGTGGCCCGTATCGATCTGGACCCTGGTTCCCGGATCGAAGGCCCGTTCCACCAGCAGGCTGATCCCGGATCGGCTGATGTCGTACACTTCGGCCGCGAGCCGTTCCTGGCCGCCGGCCATTACGGTGACTTGCCCTTTCGAGCGAATTCGTTCTTCGGAACGCCTTTCGTGTTTCATCAGTCCCCAGATCGGCGGCGCGAGAGAAAAACTGTATAGGGGCCGGCGGTTTGATAAACTGGAGCGAGCATTCCTCCACACCACAAGCAGGGCCGGTAGCTCAGGTGGTAGAGCATGTGCCTTTTAAGCACAGGGTCGCGGGTTCGAGTCCCGCCCGGCTCACCAAATATCTCCTTTAAAATCAACGTTAAATTGAGGGCATTCTGGATCACGGCTGAGACCGATGCGACGGCATGTGAAAGGTTGCGGCAATTACGGGAAGTGGGATGACGATTGCCCACCGAACACGAAATTGAAGTGCCCACTCATAATTTGCCGGTATGAGATGGGGCCGACTGGCCGCAAAGTTCGCAAGGAACAATTGCTAGGAACGAACGATGAGGCCGTTGCGTGGGAACTCATTAAGCAGATGATCGTCGGCGGCGAGACCAAGCCAGCAGAGCCGCCGAAGGCCGTGCAGCAGTCTGTTGACGATTTCCTGACGCTCGAAAAGGACCGGAAGGTCGGGGAGTCAACCCTGAAGAGCTTCAGAAGTTCCTTTGCGGAAATCCGAAGCGCAATCCGAATGGCAACTACTCCCCTACACTCCTTGAGTTCGCCGCCAGACAGAATCCACCCGTCACGTATTTGAGAGACCTCACCCCGGACCTTCTGACCCGGTTCCGTGGCGAATGGAAAGTCCAGCGTCACGCTCTCAAGATTCAAAATGAACGGCTGAAGCAGTTCTTCAAATTCTGCCACGACATGAAGTGGATTTTGGAAAACCCGGCAGCGAAGCTGAAACCGCCCAAGGTTAAAGAGAAGCCAGTTTACGCTTTCCCAAAGGAAGATCGTGACGCAATACTGAATGCGGTTGCCGAAGACGATTACCTGCTGACGCTCAACTTAACGATGCGGTATTCAGCGCTGGCTCCGGTGGACATTGTGAACCTGAAGCCACAGAACCTCCACGCAGATCGAATCGTGACGAAGCGTCGGAAGACGAACAAGCGGGTCAACGTGAAGCTCCCGCCCGTTGTCGTTGAGCGCCTGAAGGCGTTACCAACACAGGCTGGCGGATTTTGGTTCTGGAATCGGAAAGAAAAGCAATCCAAGCATGAGACGGCCACCGGAAACCTGCGCCGGATGATGCGGCCCTACTTCGAGCAGGCCAACGTCTACCAACGAGACGAACACGGCGAGGCGGTTTACGAGAAAGACGAAAAGACGGGCGAGTTGATTCCTCTGTTGGGAACGCTTTACCAATGGCGGCATACGTTCGTTCACGAACACATCATGACGGACACCCCACCGTCACGAATCGCCGAACTCATCGGCGATACGCTGAAGACGGTGATGGAAACATACGCCCACTTCATCGAAGAAAGACAAGCGCAACTTGATAAAGCAGCGGAGGGAAGTTGGAATCACGAAGAATTGGAAACGTATCGGAAGTAGGGGTGGGGATCACCGGGTCACGGTTCTCCCCTTCAGGTACTACGCCGCGGTTTTCGTGGTTCTGCGAATTTCACGTTGTAGAACAGATGGCGGAATAAGAACGGTGTCGTACTTGCGTACCCACCGCTTTCTTTTCGGGTCATATCGTCGCGGGTTCTGAATCAGTCTGACGCCATCAACTTTGGCAAAATGGCGTCGGGTTGCCTTCTAGAGGACTGGCCCCACAGCGGGGCAGCGTCCTTCACTGTCAACGGCACTTCCAAATTCATAGGCGTGACGTTGAAGGGTTCACGATTCATGTTAGCCTGACGCTCTCGCATCCAAGCGCATTTTTCATCCAATGTGTACTTCCGTGGCTTCATTCACGTCGTTGGAAGCGAACAAATAAACTGATGCGGCTCATAACTATCTCCTTTCTCACAATTTTTCAGCGCCAACTTCGCCGGGACGCTGGCCGGATTATCGCAACTTACCGGATGTACTTCATGAGTTCTATACCAGACCGTGCCGGGACTTGCCCGGACACCACGGCACCCGGCACACTTGGAGCCTTCACATAGGCTGATTGCCGATCTTCGCCATTTCGACAGCCAACCCATCGCACATCCAACGCCCTTGTTTGCCGCCTTTCGCCCGGAGACGGTATTCTTCGAGTCGATGACGCATCGCATCATCTACCATGCCGCATCGAACTTTGGCGGCAATTTCATCGAGCTTATTGGCGGCTGCTTTGAATTTATGGGTCAGAGACTTGCATTCTTCAGGCATTGGTTGAGCAGGGTTGCGACCACCAAAAGCCCAACGGCCACTCTCATAGCGAATACGACCCGTCAAGATGTCAACGGCAAAGCTGTCGTACTGGAGTTTCTTGACGACAGTCGGTACAGATCCTCCAACCTCCCTCAGAACACTCTTGACAAACTCGATTTCATCGCCACGCTCACCATCTATCGCTTGGTGTGCTGGCTTGCCTTCAGCTACCGGCTCTTGTGCTGGTGAGCTTTCCGTTAACGCACAGCTACTCCGTTGCACGTATTCAAAGGTAATAGCGCTTTGACGGCTCTACATTTAACCACAGAACCAGGCCGCAGTTTGCCGTTGACGCAAGCATCGGCCATTACTATTCATGACGCACTACACTACCCAACCCACTTTTTGGGGGGATACGGTAATGCGGCAACACGCCTTGCGCCTACATTTATCCATCGTGGCCCTTGTGAGCCATTGAATCTTGGACGGCCTCAGCAGAATAGTTGAAACAACTGACAGACGATAGTATAAAACCGACGTACCGACTTCATGGTTGAACCGCCCAGGGATGAATGCTCGGCAGCGAACGTGCGGAAGCCCCGTAACGCAGATGGGTCCCAAGGATCTACAATGGCGGTGACGGTTACCGTGGCTGAAAGGAGTGGTTATGAAAAGGAATAAGGCTCTCAAGCGACTAGCCAAGATTGAGGCGTTGATATCGGATGTGACGGAGCGGTATTCAAGTGCGCCCAGCATCCGAGATGTGCTTCAGGATGCGAAGGCTGCTGTCACACGGGCGAAGGATGCTGTGAGTTGGCAAGCATCCTCCCGGAAGGCGAAGAATCCTCTGGTGAAGCAGTCTAAGCCACCATCAAGGGCCAAGCCGGAACCTTCAAGACCCAAACGAAAACTCAGTGCGGCTGGCAGGAAAGCAATCGCAGCGGCAACGAAGAAAAGATGGGCGGCGTTCCATGTGGCGAAGGAAACGCCAAAACCACCTGCATCAAAGAAAGCCGTCCGAAAGGTTGCCAGGAAAGAGGCTGCTGCTAAGAAGGCGGCCGTGAAAACGGCACGAGCAAGGGTGGCGAAGAAAACGGTAAAGAAGGCGGCGTCCAAGGTTGCCGTCAAGAAAGGGGCACCAAAGAAGTCCTCCCCGGCGAAGACGGCGAGACCTCTGCTCAAGAGAGCGGCGAAGAAGTCGGCTCCGGTGACTGCTCAACCCAAAGGGGCGGCGGAATCAGCACCGACGCCGGAAGCCGTGACGCAGTAGGCGGCGTTCATGGCCCCGGTTCTCGTACAGGTCAACAGAAATCAAAGAGTCCTCGAATGTGGTACGGCAGCACGAAAAACCTACTGGACAGTGTCGTCCGGTGGTTGAAGATCGAAGCTCCCCAAGACGATGCCGACTGGCAAGCTCAAACTGAACTGGTTCAAGCCTGTCTTGCTGAGATAGTAGAGATGTCGGAACCCACTGTCAATCCGTCGAAGGGGGCCACGTCACGATATGTTCACCGTCCGGTTGCGGATAAGCTGAATCGAGCGATGCCGCACCTTCGGTCTATGTTTACGGCCATGCGGGACCGGGACCGTGCCACGGCTCTGGCGCACGGCGAGACCACGCTTCGGCGGCTCTGAACCGGATGGTCGTGCGTTCGGCATGGCTCACCCGAATCGATGTAGCCCGTCCAGCCGCTCACGAAGGTGTTTGAACTTCGACTGCAATTCGCTCTGTGTTTCCGGGGTCAGCCCTTTCCCATCACGCTCTCCATGCTCATGGCGGTCGATTTGCAACGCCAGCACTGCTCTTAGCGAATTCAATTCGGATGTGGGACTTACCTTCGCCGCCAAATCCAAGGAATTGATTCGGCCCGATGTCGATGATGAAGTTCGCCGTTTACGTCCGTCAACGAACCAAGGCGGCAGCACCCGGCTGCTGCGGCACAGAAAAAGGCGTCGAAGTCTACGAAGCGCCGAGGAAGACTGACGCTTTCTGCCAGCGAAGCTGCGGCGTATAATCTGTACCATGAGTCTCAAGAGTGCGGCGTTCTTCGCACTGATCGGCATGGTTCTGCTAACGGTTCTGCTGGCAGTGGGTTTCATCCGTGACGTATCGAATTTCCTGGCTGGTGTGATTGCTGCGGTAGTGCTTTTGACATCACTGATTCATTTGCTGGCAAGCCTGAGTCTGGCGGTATTCCTGTACGTGTTCCACAAAGGGCACGGTTGAGGCCGCGGAGCACAGCACGGTTATCAGGCTGCGAAGTGGAGGAATGCCCGAACAATAATGGAGCCTGTCTGAGCCGCCACCGTCGTCGGTGGATGGCAGACACCTCCCGGCATTGGCGAATCGTTCCATCGGCTTTCCTGTGCAACTGTGGGGCATTCTGGCGGCGTCCCGGCCCACGAGCCAAGCGGTAAACTGTCCCTTCACGGGAGCCAGCCGCCGTGTTCAGCTTCCGCCGTTTCCAGATGCGAGAGTACAATTATCGGATAGGCGTATTGGAACCTACGGCCCGGAGCCATTCACGGCTTCGATTCTTCATGGGCTTTTGGAGGTTCCGACTCCGCTTTTGAAGGGGTGTTGCCGAACCCTTTCAAGTTAAGGGACTGAATCGCCTCTGTCCGCAACCTTCCGCCAATCACGAACTCGATAATCTTCGACTCAATATCCTCACGCCGATCCCGTTTGACGACATGAATTTTCAGTGCCCTTGCGAATGATGCTAGGGCATCCCTGCTCGTTATCGCACTTAGCGTTCGACGGGCTTCGTCCCGCTCTTGGCAACCATTTAGCTCTTGCAGAATTGCCGTCTGATCGACTGCTCTTGTTGTGCTCGTTTCTCCGAATTTCTCCGCACTATTGAAGACCAGCTTTCCTTCCCCGGCCAATAACTGATCCAGTTGCCGTTGGTCAAGACCGTCAATCACTGCCGCAAAAATGCGGAACAGCTTTGCCAAATCATCTCTTGGGATCATGCCCCCACCTCTGCAAGTACTGCCTTGCCAACTCCACCTTGTAGTTGATGACGGAAATTCTTTTCATTAAACTTGCTCCAACCGGATCACGTCTCAGTTCCGCCAGCGTCGTCAGCGTTATAAGAAGATGGCCGACGCCGTGTGGTCCAAAACCTTCGCACTACTCCGCTGGTGCACCACCAAGTTCACCCGAATGCCGTCTCTCGCCATCCGCTCCGCAATGAGCGGAACTGACATTCTTGGGTGCCCTACTTCTCTTCCCGGATTTGCTGACTCAGGTAGCGTTCGTAGCCGATCTCGCCAATTTGATGGAGTTGCGCTTCCAGCCAATCGACGTGACCTTCTTCGGCCTTCAAAAGACGCTCGAACAACTCCCTTGAGGCATTGTCGCCTTCGTCACGAGCGATCTGGATTGCCCGGTTGTACAGCGCCACGGCTTCAATTTCCAGCTTGAGATCGCTTTCGACCTGTTCCTTGACGTTCTGCCCCACGCAGAGCTTCAACAACTCGGTGAGGTTGGGCGTGCCGTCGAGAAACAGGATGCGTTCGATAAGTGCTTCGACGTGCTTCATTTCAACAATGGACAGTTTCTTGATGTAGCCGCCCAATTTGTCGTAGTGCCAGTTCTCGCACATCTCGGCGTGGAGGAAGTATTGGGTAATGGCCGTCAACTCTTTTTGCAGTGCTTCATTCAATAGAGCGATGATTTTTGGTTTGCCATGCATAACCGCAGTTTCGGACAAAGCCACCCGGAAGTCAAGTGCTCAGGAACGGCCACTGCCGATGGCGACGCCGGGATGCTTCGGCGTTCTCCACGAGACCAGCCCCGATCCAGGTTTGTGCGACCGGGGCCGTTATTACAATGCGGCTACCAGCGTTTGCGACCGTAGCCTATCCGCATCGACGCCGAGACTTATCGAAATCAGCAAACCCCCATTTCAAAGCCGACACCACACCCACAAATGATGGACGAAACGGAAGTTGAAGTTCAACAATTGACCCATGCCCGACGAATACCTCATTGAGCTAGGTCGCATCTCTGCGTCACGATCAATGGAACGAGTTTCTCCAAAAACCCGACCTGCGCCTTCACGATTTTTCTCTGAGCCACTTCCACCGAAAACCATTCAGCCCGGTCCACCTCTGGAAACTCCTGTTGCCTCCCAGATTTGGGAGGCCATTCCAGGGAGAACGTATTGCTGTGGAGTGTAGACGGGTCGCAATCGCCCTTTACGGCCCACGCAGACACGACTTTGCCGTTGGAAGGATATTTTACATCCCCCAGTGGAAGGAAGGATGATCCTACGGCCTCTAATCCCGTTTCTTCCTTGAACTCTCGTCGTGCGGCATCGAACGGATCTTCGCCTGCCTCGTATTCACCTTTGGGAATGGACCAGACGTCCTTCTTGCTGTAAAAAGGACCGCCTGGGTGGACGAGTAGGACTTCTATGATTTCGGAGCGACACCGAAACATGAGGATTCCAGCACTGGGTTTGGGCATGTTTCCTCAGTTGTTGGCTTGCTTCGCAACCTTGATCGCCTCCACCATCATCCGCTGCATTTCTTCGACGCCCACCAGGGCTTTCAGAACGATGGCAAGCTGCATGGGCCGGAATTTCAAAAGGTCCATCACTTTGGCGAGATCTTCCGGCGTCAACGTCCGCCTGTCGGCCTCGACGCTAAGATCGTCGAAATCAGCAAAGCCCCATTTCAGAGCGGACGCCAGCCGCCAGACGTATCGCTTTTCGAGCGGCAACTGGCGAATCGCTTGCAGTTCCGGCGATGGATCGTGGCTCTGCATCACCGCCTTGATGAACTCCAGATGCGGTTTCATGTCCGGTGAGGACGCCAGTTCACGTGCCCCTTCTTCCTGCCGGATGTCCTTGATCGGGATTCGTTTGGTGGGATCGTCTTCGGCCATGAGGAGTCTCTTTCACCCTTACCTCACTTGGGCAATCCGAAGTTCAATTCGATTTCCGTTCGGACTTCGACAGGCACTCCGTTCAGCTTCGTCGGACGATAGGCCCATTGTTGAACCGCTTCGATTGCGGACTGAACCAATAGCGGATCTCCGCTTTTGACCGATAGGCTTTGATACTGCCGTCTTTGTTCATAAGAGCATCCAAGCCGACTTTCCCCTCAATGCCTCTGGCTTTCGCCTCACTTGGATATTCCGGCTCCGGGTGAGAGAGTAGAGAGTGCGCTTGATGCTCCTTGCCATCCAGTCGGATTCCGACGCGATTTGGCCTGTGATGGCCCAGTCGCGCTCAGAGAGCCAGTTCGCCTTTGTACGTCATGTCGATTAGCGGAAACTTGATCGACAAGTGAAACTGAGCAAAGCGGCTCTCCAGCGTCACCAACTTATCCCCCAACGTGATCGCGTCAGTTCCCCGCGAAAAAAAGAGCAACACCTGAGTCGCCTCATCCCCTGACCCCGCGAACAGGCGGGCACATGGAATGCCGGGCTTGCCCTTGCGCTGCAGCCGGCTGCCTTCCTTGATCGCCTCCAGCATGCCTTCGTTCGGATTGGGTGCGGCCTCGCCCGGTTTGGCCTTCGGCGGCGGCATCAACGGCAGTCCCCGCAGCCGGATCACGTAAAACTGCCCGTCTAATTCGGGCACCTCCGGCCCGCCAGCCAGGCGCACCGGTTTCGCGCTCTCCCATCGCGCCAGCACCCGGAATTGCACCGGATGGTTCGGATCGGGATCCGGAACTGGCGGCAGCGGCTCGCCGATCGGCACGCTATGCACGCCCTCGGGTGGGACTCCCGGCCTCACCGGCGGCGGGCTGACGGCCGGCCTCCCGTCGTTTCCGTAGCCTGGGGTTTTGTTCCGGTTGTTTACCAACTCCACCTGCACAAAACCTTCCCGCGCCCACGGCGATTGGCCGAGGACAACCTGCTTCTCATCGTTGCTCCAAGTGGCGGGGTCTTTGCTATCCCAGAAGTCTTTCCGCGCGGCTCCCAGGGCGAGACACGCCGGCCACAGCGTTGCGGTCTGCAGCCATTGCCTTCGCGTTCGGATCACTTCTCCCATCCTACAGCCACCAACAACCAGAATGGTTCGCCACTACCCGATTGAGCCCCAAGCGCGTCACCCGCCGCGTAACAGTCCAAGTGGCCGTATCACGCAAACCGCGGATCTGGTTTCCCTGGCTTGGCGCTACCAATATTCTTAACGCCCCAACCGATCTGTCAATGATGCCGACTGTGTGCCATGCTAAAGGTTCTATGCGAGACCCGGAGATCATCGACACCGAACTGATGGAGATCAGCGCTATCGCCGACGATATCGTCAAGTTCGAGCGCATCGTCACCTGGTGCGCAACACATCCCGACGAAGTCCCCTTCGCCCTGCATCAGTTCATGAGTCGGGGCAGCAAACACTCGTCGGAAACCTCCGAAACTTAGCCGCGCCAGTTTTGCCGCCCCGCCGAAGCACCCGGAACGCTAGCGATATTCCTTCTTAACTTTTCCGGCACTATGCGATGGGAAGCTGATCGCTTCCAAAGCGGCTCGCTACTACCTCATACTTAACTCGAAAATGGCTGTTGATATCCTGGTGAATCATGCGAAACTCACTGATCGCGTCCGGACTCCTTGGGCTCCTGCTCGCCCCATTCGGAGTTTGCCCCACTTTTGCTCAGTCCGCTCCCGCCCGCCCTGGAATGACTGGGGATTTCGAAACCCACCGCGCTTTCCCTTCCAAGTTCCTGCCCACCCCGCGCGACTTGATCGTCTACCTGCCGCCTGGATACCGCGATGGCACCCAACGGTACCCCGTCTTCTACATGCACGACGGCCAGAACCTGTTCGACCCAGCCACCGCCTTCGCCGGCAATGAATGGCACGTGGACGAGGTGGCCGCGGAGTTGATTGCCGCCGGCAAGATCGAGCCTCTCATCATCGTCGGAATCTATAACACCGGACGCGAACGCATCCAGGAATACACCTCCGGGTTGGGCGACAAGCCACCGTTGTACGCGCAGTTGGTAGTGGAGGAAGTGAAGCCCTTTATCGACACGCACTATCGCACCTTGCCCGCTCCGGACGACACCGGCCTGGGAGGTTCCTCGCTAGGCGGATTGGTTTCCATCGCGATGGGCCTGCGGTACCCAGGCGTGTTCGGCAAGTTGGCCATCGTCTCCCCCTCCGTGTGGTGGGATAATCGCGTTATCCTGCGCGAACTAGCCGGGTTTCGTGGCCCGGAGCGTCCCCGCATCTGGCTTGACATCGGCACCGCGGAGGGGAACACCCCTGCCAAGACAGTGGACGACACCCGAATGCTCCGCGACGCTCTTATCGAAAAGGGTTGGAAGCCGGAGGCGAACCTGCACTATTTCGAGGCGGAAGGCGCGGGGCACAACGAGAAGGCCTGGAGCCAGCGCATCGGGCCGATTCTGCAATACCTGTTTCCGCCGCTTGCCAGGCCTCCCGGCAAACAGAATTAGCCGCGTCGTTGATGCTTCTGGAACAGATGCTGGCGACGCCTGCGGTGCAAGCACGAACACTAGCGATAACACGCCTTAACGCTCGCCAGAGTGGAGGGCGGTGGGCGGTTGCGCACTACCATGCCGGATCTGCCCTTATGGGCTGAACGAGCGCTGCCTGAAATACCGGCAGGTCTTTGCCCGAAAGGGCTTCGGATCTCCGGGCCGCCAGTGCCCTTGGCGTGCCCACGCGCGAACCAAGAACGAGCTATTTCTCAACCGGACGTTCCGCGGAGTCGATCACCAACACTGGAATCTCGTGCTTTTGCTTCTGCAGCTTCAGCCCGATCTGCTTCTCCAGTGCTTCGAAAAAGGTTAGATCTCCGCTCGGCGCCGAGGCCACCTCGGAAACCTGGCTGGAATCTCCACCGGCAACTGTGCCGCCATTCCGCGCCACCGGCGACCACGTCACGAAGAAATCGTACGCTCCGCTGAGCCCTGTCAGATCGATCACCGGATGGTCCAGCAACCCCCAGGCCTCGCTCAGCGCCGTCTCCTCCAACTGCTTCATGGTGGTGTTCTGGCAGGTTAAGGTGATGGTGCCGTCCCCCAGGCTCTTCTTGCACTCGCTCCTGCGGGTGGGGTCGGCGTCCTTCAACTTTGGCAGCCGCTTTCCGCCCGTCAACGCGTACACGGTGGTCGGCTGATTCTCTTCGTGTAGACGGAGCTGGAATCGCTGCGTAAGCAGGTTGCGCAGCATCAATTGAGTGTTCTCCCAGGGCACTTCCCGGGGGGCTTTGGCGATAATGTCGAATGCATCCGTCTTGACCCAAGCCGGACCGCCGGAGATTTCGCGCTTCTGCGGAGGATTGACCCAAGCCATATGAATCAGCACCGGCAACTTGAATCCCAATAACTCCATTTGGGTCGACTTGTCCTGGTATTTGAACGGAGTCTCAGGCTTGTGTACGCGCACCTCGGCGACGTCGAATTCGGTATAAGCCGGCGAGTTCAGAACCGCGCTCACACCCGGCGCATTGGGGGTCGGAGTGCGATTGACGCTGTCGACCACGATCACCGGCAGCGGTTCCTTTCGCGTCTCCACTTTCAGCCCAAGTTGCTGCTCGAATGCATCCCGCGGCGAGATGCCGGTCATTTCGCCGTCGGCACTACGCAGCCGCATATTCCGGCGGGGCGTCCAACGGAAAGTGAAGTCGAAGTTGCCGGTAAGGCTCGTCTTATCGAGCAGGGGACGGTCAAAGTACTCACTGGCATAGTCCGCAACCTGCCTCACCATTTGGGCCACGGTCATATTCACACAAGTCAGAACAACGAAGGAGTCCACCGAATTGTATTTGCATTGGGACTCGCCGCCCGCGGTGTTCTTGAGGAGGGTGTGTTTGTCGGCGACCACGGCATAAACAGGCACCGGTCTCGTGTCGGAGTGCACCACCAGCTTGAAACGATCCGCCAGCAGCGTTCGGAACATCGGCTGCGCCGACCTCGACGTCACTCCACTGGGAACGATGGCGAGGACATCGAACCGGTCGGTTCCCAGCCATGCCGGTCCGTCGGTGATCCGATCCCACGGGAGGCCGTACGCTCTCGAAATCAAGTCCATCATGGTGTAGCCGTCAGCCTCGAAGCGCGCGCCCGCACTGATTCGCCCGCCGAACATTTGGGTGCCCGGTGCGCTGGCGTGGATGTCGACGTTTTCGAATGCTGGCACCGGTTTCGCCTCTTGGGCGAGTACGACGCTGGACAGTGAGAGAATAGCCAAGCACACGGCGGAATGCAGCTTCATGAATCCGGCCTCGAAATCAGTCTACTGTTTTGCGAATTGGCCCGCCAGGGTCTCCCCTAGACGGACTGGGGCCCATCCTCCCGATGGCTGTTGATGAGGAAGCTTCCGATATTTGCCGATATCGCCTGCGAGAACTGCTTCCGCACGCCGGATTGCGTCAATGCGGTCTAGTGCTCCCACGCGGCATCCGCTTCCACAAGCCGAATCTGGGCCGACGGCGCGCGGCCGATATGCACGTCTCCGCTCCGAGCGGGAAGCGCTCGCCCAGTATGTGCCGGTCCACCGCGATCAACTCAGCCTCCATGCCTGGTAGGCCAGTTTATCAGGACCTGAACCCCCGGGTTCAGCCGCGGTGAACCACGCGGTTCATAAGTCGCGGCCGTGACGGGGTGGCTGGGAACGCCCCACCACGTGTTTTCAAAGCCTTGCGAACGGCGCCGGTCCTCGCGAAAGGTCTGCCAACAGTTGGCACGCGGGCTGCATTATAAGGTCCCGTAGTGGGGGAACGCAGCAGCGAACCCGAAGGAGGGTGCGACAATGAAGAGTTTAACGATGAAATTGACGATCGCGGCGGTTGCTCTGTTCGCGGCCGGCGCTCTTTCAGCGCAGACGATGACGGCCGATATCCCGTTCGCTTTTCAAGCGGGCGGAAAGGTGATGGCGGCCGGCACATACCGGGTGAATCTCCACGGTCCCAGGGGAACGGTGATTATCCGGGACACAGGCTTGAAGAGTGTGGTGATGGCCAGGTATATCACCCATATCGTTGGCAAGGGCGACACGACCACAGCCAAGCTGGTCTTCGTATGCGGCCGCGGCCCCTGCTCTCTGGTTCAGGCATGGTCTGGCTACGGCGCAGAAGGCCTCCTGTTCAAGACCCTTAAGGTGGACCGGAACGAGGAAGCCTCCCTTGCCGCGATCCATCTGCGGCCCGACGCGGCCGATTAGATCGGGCGGTCACCACCTTGGTCGCCCACCCGACCCCAAGGGGAGCCTGACAAGTACCGTCGGAATGCGGCCGCCATCTTCGCAGCGGATGGCGCCGCAACCTTCTTGTCGGGTTAAAACTGAAGCGGACTGCCGGTGTTTTCATGAATTGGCAGCCCGGCTGATCCATTTATTGTTTAGTTTTTCGTGTCTCAGCACAAGGGTGCAGTCCAGAATTGAAGTGGGCGCTGCGGGCAATGAGGAATTTGGGTATGCCAGATCATCGGGAATCGAAGGAACGGAGAGTACGGCTGCCCAAGTTCCGCCGCGCCGGCCGTGCTGAGCAGCGTGGGGCCACGAGGTATCTTCTCGATCTGCCCCTGAACTACGCGGTTTTCGACCAGGGCAAAACCGCGAACAGTGGTCGCGGCCGAACCATCGACTTGAGCAGTTCCGGGCNNGGCCGATCGGAGTCGGACTGAGAATTGACCTCGCGGTTGGATGGCCTCTGACACTAGAAGGTGGCGTGCCGCTCCAACTGGTTGTTTCCGGCAAGGTCGTCCGCGCGGGCGACGGCGAGATCGCCGTTCGAATCCGCGGATACGAGTTTCGAGCGCGGTGTGGAACGGTCCATGACGAACCCCGTTCCAACCGGCGATTCAGGTGGACTCGTCTTTCACGCGATGATGTATTCCAACAAGATGCGTAAGCACCGGAGAATGCGGCCGGTAGTATAGGCCAGTTGCGCCAAAGACAAAGGGCTTTATTTTACCGG
>PLZX01000195.1 GCA_003152325.1 Bryobacterales bacterium
GAAGGATACGAGCGGCGTGTCGGTGGTGCGCGCGAATGGCTCGGCGGAAGGCGCCGGAGCGCCGGTGGCCACCGGCGGATTCACCGGTCCTAAACCAGTGGCGTAGATGGCCACGATTTCGCCGCGGACGGCGGGGCTCGACGGCGTCACCGGAGTGAGGTCCGAATTGTGGAGGACAGCGCCTGCGGCGCCACCGACGGTGAAGATGCCCGGCTGCACCGCGGAGAGCGCGACCAGCACCGGAGCGCTACCGGCGCCGTTATCGACTACGAAGTTGGCGGACGGCAGGCCTGCCAGCTCCCAAGGGACCTGGGCGTTGATCTGCGGGCTGGGATCGCCGGCGACCGCCAGGATGGGCGCAGAAACGGGCAATCCAAAAACCGGGCCGAGATAAGCCGGAGCCAGCAGGCTGCTGATGCGGCCGGCGATCTGCACCGAACTTCCGCCCAGGGTCAGCGGAAGTGCCGCCCCGGCCGCGACCACGCCGCTCACGTTGCGGGCCAGGCGATTCCCAAATATCGAGACCAGACTGCCCGGCGACGCACCCGGCGCAAAGCTGGCGGCGTTGGTGACTCCCGCCGGGAGGAACTGCGGAGCGTATCCGGATTGCGCCACGGAGAAGGTGAATCCACCCACGCCGATGGTTCCCTGCCTGACGGAACCGCCGGTGTTGGCGTCGACCGAATACGCGATTTTGCCGCCGTCGGTGAAGGTGACGGAAATCCAGGAAGCGTTCGACACGGCAGTCCACGCGCAGCCGGGACTGGCGGTAACCGTGAAGGTTCCGGCGCCGCCTTTTGGGGGGAGCAGTTGCGCGTTCGGCAGCAATTGGTAGGAGCACGGCGCATTGCCGCCTAAGCCCGCCAATGCGACCTGCTGCGTGGGCAGGCCGGGGAAAGTGACCTGCAGGTTTGCGAATCTCGGGCTGGCGGCCTGTGGTGTGAAGACCAGGGACAGCACGCAACTGGGAGGCAGCATCACGGGAGATCCCGAGGCGGTCCGGCAAGTGTTGGATGTGATGGTGAAGTCGGCGGCGTTGGGTCCGGTAATGGCGACAGTAGCCCCGGCGACGGCCGCCGGTGGACCTTGAGTAGCAGTCACGACGACGGTTCGCGGGAGACTAGCGATGGCGGTTGACTGCGCGCCGAAATTCAGCGCACTAGGGCTAGCCACCACGCCGGGAGCGAGACTGCAGATTTCGCCTGCGAGGATGCTGTTGGCGTCGGTCCAATAGACATTGCGCACAGGCGATCCGAAGACACCGGCTCCGCCGGGATTCAGAAATCCGCCGGAGTGAAAGGAACTCCATTCCATGAAGTAGTATTGGGCGGCCCAGGCTCCCATTTCGTCGAGGGTCTTGTCCATGGAGAGGCAGGTGTGGGCCACTCCTTCGTTGTGCCGGGCTTCATGAACGATCAGGGAAATGAAGCCGATCAGGGCATCCGTGCTGAAGACCTGCTCGACTATGAGACTGCTGGACTGAATCACGATAACGCCGCCCGGTTCGCAACAATAGCTCAACGGGACGTCGGAACGGAAATCGATTCCGTGGATGTTCTGGATCAGCCAGTCGTAGAGCGGTTTGGCGGTCCAGGGGAGCGGCGCATCGTAGGACGTCTGGCGCATTACTTTCAATGCCTGATAGGCGCGCTCCTGAAGGCGCGTCAGATCGGCGGAACCCTGGGAGGCGCGGCAGACGAGGACGCCGGGGGTGGGATCTCCGGGAAAGGCAAGGGCCAGGACCTTATTGAAATCGGCGACGTCCTGCTCCGTGGGGCAGGTGGCGGTGAGCTCGTCTATGGTAACGGCGGTCTGGGGCGGAGGTGGCGTACACGCCGAGAGATCGGTGATGCCGAGCACCGTGCCGGAGCCCTCTCCTCCGAGGGAGACCGCGGTTGCGGGCGAGACCTGGAGAGATACGGAAACCGGAGTGCCGGTGGGAATGCCGGTGAGGTCGAGCTGCGCGTTGCGGAAGCCGTAGGTGAAGCCGGACTGGAGTGAGAGGTCGAAGGAAAAGGTTGCGGTGGCGGTGTTTCCCGAGGCGCGGACCGCCGCAGCACTGGCGGTAGGCGGGGCCAGCACGGGTACGGAATAGGTCAACGTGAATACCGTGCCCGCGGGAATGCTCTGGGTGGCCGAGGTGGCGTTCAACAGGATAGTGGTGAACAGGGGCGGAGAGGAGGGGCAGGCCAGCGCGGATCCGCGGATCAGATTCAGGCTGGCGGTTTGAGCATGGACCAGAGTAGTGCCTGGCAATAGCAGGGAAAACACAATACGCCACCACACAGGAGTCCTCCAGTTGCGGCGCGCGCTGACGCACCTGCTGGCGCCGCAGCTGCACCTGCTGCTGCCGCGCGGCCGGGAACGATCAGTATACAATACCGTTTTTGGCCAGGCACGGAAGCCGGCGAAAATGTTTCGTGTCGGCCTCTACGCCCGTGTTTCCGCCAACGATCAGCAGACCCTCCCCATGCAGAGCCGGGCGATGCGCGGAGCCGGCGCCGCCAAATTATCGGCTCGATATCTCACAATATCGGAAGCCAACCCAGGGCCTCTTCCGCCTGTAAATGCTGCTCCGGCGAACCGCCCAGAGAAGCCCTGGGTGTCTTGGCCGGCAAGTCTACATACTCCACAACGATCTGGATGATCTCGTGGGAGTCGTCCTCGGGCTGTGGAGGGTCTGAACTGTCGGACGCGCCGTCAACGTATCGGACCACCAGTCGCAGCGGTTTCTTCACCTGCCGGCAAGCTTCGAGTTCTTCGAGCCGCCGAGTAAGCTTCCTGCTGATCATCGTCGTTTTCTCCGGTCTGCGTCCATCGGCGGGCTCAGACTGCATCTCGTTCAGCATCGCCGTCTTCGGGTTCGTCTGGGGTCGCCTGCATGACGGCGCGCATACCCTGCAGCGTGAGTTGTGCGTGCGGCTGGCCGGTCTCGTGGAGGCGAACCTGCTCCTGCCAGAACGCCAGCCAGTCGGGAGTACCCGGTGCCAGCCCGCTGCCGTCGGTCAGCCGCGCCTCAAGTTCTTCGATTCGCCGCAGGAGGTTGGCCCTTCCCGATCCGGTCTTCATCGTCCCGCTCCCTGCTGTTTGTTTGCCTCGAGATTCCGCTCGATCTCCGAAATGCGCGCCAAGATGTCTTCAATCTCTATGGACTGGGCCGCGTGGTCGAGCACGCTGTCCGCCGCGCGAACTTTCGTTGCGGGCGGCGTGCCGGGCTCCAGCATGACCTTCAACAAGGTCGAAACCGCCGCGCCAGAGGCTTGCTGCAGCCGTGCGACGGACTGCCCAAACGCTAATCGACGGGCCTTGCGGTAGGCCGCGTCGAACTCGGGGTCCTTCATCCAACGGAGCAAGGTTTTGGTCGATACGCCAATCGCCTTGGCAGCTTCTTCGGTGTTCCGTTGGGTAAGAAGCGCGGCGATGGCGTCCTCCATCTTTCGCGGTAGTTTTGCGCCGTGACCGGACATCTGAGGATTCCTAGGGACAACTGGGAGCCATCAATCCCATCGCCTTTCTGTCGCCCAAGCCACACAATCCACTTGCTTTAACGGCGCACCAGAGCGATTCATGTGTCACGCGGTAATCACCGCCCAAGGAGAAAAAGCCATGAAGACGATCGAAACCGAAACGACCACCACCCTGGAGACGCAGGCCGCCACCGCTACCGAAACCGCCGAGCCGAAGACCTCCACGAAGGCCAAGGTTGCGCGACAGGCGCGCCGTGTTGCGCCCACCAAGCCCAAGTCGAGTAAGACTGCCAAGGCCCCCAAGAAGGGGCCGAAAGTGAGCCAGAAATCCCCAAAGGCCGGCAAGAAGGCTGGTTCCGCCCGCAAGGGTGCCAAGGAAAGCGCCGGCCCGCGCGAAGGCAGCAAGACCGCCCAGGTGGTCGCCATGCTCCAACGGAAGAACGGAGCGACCCTGGCCGAGATCATGAAAGCGATGGGGTGGCAGAAGCACACGGTCCGCGGGTTCATGGCCGGCGCGA
>PLZX01000036.1 GCA_003152325.1 Bryobacterales bacterium
ATTGGGAAATGGGCCCGCGCAACACCCCTGCAAGCGGCATTCCCCTGCCCGACCACGGCAAGTACGGCGACCCCCGCTTTAGCGGCGGCGCATTCTACGATTACGATCCTAAGTATTTCCGCGGCACGCTCCTCAACGATTTCCGCTCGCCCGATTTCGGGAAGTTCAACGTCATCGCCGAAGTCGCTCCCAAAGTGAAGGCCCGCGGCATGGATTTCTTCTGCTGGGATTACAACAACGAAAGCCGCCGCATGATCCAGAATCTGCCCGGCGCCGCACAGGTCACGGAAATCGATATCGACGGCCGGCGCACTATCAGCCCCTGCTTCAATCACCCCGAATACCGCGCTCATCTCACCGGAAAAATAGAAAGCTACCTGAGCGGTTACCCGGCCCAAGTGGACGGGATCGCGTGGGGCTGCGAGCGCCAGGGCCCTTTCCAGAATGCCATCGGTGGCGGTTGGACCAGCGAAGGCATCTCCTGCTTCTGCGAGCACTGCCGCGCCAAAGGACGCGAGCGCGGCATCTCCGCAGATCGTGCGCAGACTGGATACCGCCTGCTGACCCAACTGTTCCGCGCCGCTTCGCAAGATCAGCGGCCGGTAGATGGATACTTCGTCTCGTTCTGGCGCTTGCTGCTCGACTATCCCGAAATCCTCGGCTGGGAGAAACTCTGGACCGACAGTTATCATGAGGTTCGATCGGAGTTATACGGCGTCGCAAAATCGATCGCACCCGCCAAACCCTTCGGCCTTCATATCATGCAGAACATGACCTTCAGCCCGTTCTACCGCGCCGAAGAGGATTACTCGCGCACGAAAGACTACGCCGATTACCTGAAGATCGCCACTTACAATAACGCCGGCGGGCCGCGCATGGCCGCTTACCTCGACCGCCTGAGCGCCACGCTCTTCCACGACGCTTCCCCGAAGGACTTCCTGCCGTTCTACTACAAGATCATGAATTACCAGGAAGGCGCCTACGAGGACTTGCACACCACCGGGCTCTCCGCCGACTACGTTGCCAGGGAAACCAAACGCGCTCTCACGGCCGTCGCCGGCCAAACCAAGATCTACCCCGGCATCGATATCGACGTCCCCACGCGCTCGACCGACAAGCGCACCAAGCCCGACGACGTCCGCCGCTCCCTGCACGCTGCATTCGACGCGGGGGCCGACGGCGTAGTGCTCGCGCGCGAGTATGTCGAAATGTGGCTGGCGAATCTCTCCGCTGCCGGTGAAACCCTGGGCCAGATCTTCGCTCAGAGATGATGCGGGGTCCGTCAGCCGTGTTGGAAAAACTGGAAGCTCAGGGCAGGGCCAGAAGATTGCCTTGTACTTCACCGGCCGCCAGCATGCGGGCGAGAACATCGCCGATGTCGCGCAACGTGCCAAAGCTGCCCGGAAGGCGCCAGTTTGTGGAAGTCGTTCAGAACTTTCCCGAGGAGTGCCGGCATGTGCTGGAGATGCTGGGCGAGGTGTACCGGTACGATGCGGAAGCGCGCGAGGCTGGCTTGACTCGTCGAACGGAAGACCGAGCCCAACTCCGTTCGAGATTCGAAGAGTAGACTGGAGGCTGATGCGACTGGTATTGGCATTGGGTTGCGTTTCGATATCCGCGCTCGCCGGTCAGAGCCAAACGGACCGAACTGCTTCGGACCTGCGAGCACTGTACGATGCGCACCAATGGTTCAGACTCCATGACGCCGTTCATACCGTCGAGGCTCCGGTTTTCTTTCGCGGAGCCGTTGCTTGCGCCTTCAACGATACAGGGCGGGCCATTGAGGATCTCAGCAACGCGGTCCGATCCGCACCGAGCTCAGAACAGGCGTACATGGCCCGCGAACTGCTGACATACCTACACTGGCGGGCCGGACGCTATCGCCAGGCACTCTCGCAACTCGACGCACTCGCGAGGATGAAGCCCGACGCCGCCGACGTAAAGGAGATGCGCAAACTTTTTGCAGCGTTGGCCCAATTCCCAGACCAGTCCACCTCCGCCAGGCGCTATTCCAAACTGCGCTACACCATGAGTTCGGGTAACCTATTCATCCCCGTTGTGATCAATGGGCAAGCTGCTCTCTACATGGTAGATACGGGTGCAAATCTACCCGTAATCAGCGCAGCAGAAGCCAGGAGGAGGAGCCTGAAGGTTACCACGGGAAACGGGAAGTTCGGCGATTCCAGCTTGTACTCGCTGCAGGTTGGCGACGTCGCTATGGCGGATGAACTCACCGTAGGACGCTTTCGCCTCAAGAACGTTTCCTTTCTCATCGTCCCCGACGAGCGTTTCGCGGACATGCCGCCGGAACAGCGTGGCGTTCTGGGTTTACCCGTGTTGCTCGAGTTTAAGAACCTACGCTGGAGTGCAGACGGAACATTCGAGATTGCACTGCCCATAGCGCAGACGAAACCCGCAGTGCCCAACGTGTATTTCGATGGGGCGATGCCCGTCACACAAGTGCAGTACGGCCAACACAAACTCGATTTCGCACTTGATACCGGTGCCGTCAAGACCGATCTCTACCGGCGCTTTGCCAAGGAATTCGCAGGCTTGGTCAAGGAAACCGGACGTTCCGGAACGACGCACAGGGTCGCTGTAGGCGGGACGTTCGACCTTGACTCGATCGTACTGCCTGAGCTGAGCCTGCGGATCGCCGGCTTTGGGGCGACGCTCCGCCCGGCCGACCTGCTCCAGAACGATGTCGGTTCGGAATGGCACTACGGGAATCTCGGCCTGGACCTCCTATCCCAAGCAAGAGTCGTCACGCTCGACTTCAGGTCGATGACTCTCGCCCTTGAATAAACTCCAACCCGGGCTGATGCGGACGGGCACAGGGCTACGCATGCCTGCCGAAAGGACACGAAGCGCTTGCGCGCCAAAGTGGGACAGACGCTTCCGTCTGTCAACCCGCCGGGAGTAGCTACTCGCCGTAGTTGATTTCCGTTTGCCGCGCAGAGACGCCCGAGTAAATCAGCAGGACCGCCGCAACCGCCAGCAATCCGGGCACGGCGATCCACAGGGGCGTCGGGTCCGACTCCACCACCATCACCGAGAATGGCGGCGGCACCGGGACCTCTACCGGGCACAGGCTCTTCAGGTAGAAAATGACGCTGACCTTCTTCAGCAGCGTCGGCAGGAACGGGTTCAGATTCTCCCACACAAAAACCACCGCCGCCGGAATCAGGGGGTTGCGGAATAACAACCCGCACATCAGGAATACCGCGCCGTAGCCCACGCAACCGAGCGCCGCCACCAGCATATAACTGCCGAGCTGGCTCAGGCCGGGGCCGTGGTACAAATAGTCGCTCCACGCCGGGCCGAAGTGCCGGCTCAACGTCAGGAACGCCGCCGCCGTGCTGCCCACAAACAATGTCAGAGCCACTGCCAGGCCTGCCAGGTATTTGCCCGCCACCAGCAGTTCCCGCCGCATGGGCGTCAGGAAGTAATAGTGCAGCGTCTTTTCCAGCATCTCCCCGCGGAACAGGTTCGAGAAAATCCCCATGCAGCCGAAAAAGATGGTCGCCCGCAGGTAGAAGAACAGGAACAGGCCCGCGAAAATCATGCTATCTTCGCCCAGCGTGTGGTGACGATCGCCCGGGCGGCGGAGTTCGAACAACCAGTGCAGCATGGTGATCACCACCGGCCCGAGGGCCAGGCAGTAGATCCACCAGCCGCGCTTGGAGAAGAAGGTCTTCTTCAGTTCCAGACGTAGAACCGCACCGATCTGCCGCAGCCATAAAGGGCTCATACCGTGCCTCCTTCGGCGCCGATCAGGTACTGATACACCGAGTTCACGTCGTCATCGGCCGGGGCCACCGATTCCACTTCCAGGCCGGATTCGAGCACCACGCGGTTGAGCAGCAAATAAAAGCGGTCAGCATCGGTGGTGCGCAGCAGCAGGCCCTTGCGGTCGTTACTGATCTTGGCCTCCACCATGTGGTTATCCTGGAACAGGCGCGCCGCCAGGCCGCCCGGGTCGTCGCAGCGCACCAGAATCTGCATGGGCTGCTCCTTCACCTCGCTGCGGACGCCCTGAATCTGCCCTTCCGCCACCACGTAGCCCTGGCTCAGCAGGATCACCTGATCGGAAATCTGGTCCACTTCATGCAGGATGTGGCTGGACACGATGACGTGCCGCCCCTTTTGGCCCCACTCCCGGAACAACGCAATGGTTTCGGCCCGTGCCATGGGGTCCAGGCCATTCAGCGGCTCGTCGAGCACCAGCACTTGCGGGTCATGCGCGATGGCCTGCGCGAGCTTGATGCGCTGCCGCATGCCTTTGCTATAGGCTCCTACCAGGCGCTGCGCCGCCGGCGTCATGCTGACGCGCTCCAGCGCCGCGGCCGTCTTTTCTTCGCACTCGGCGTGGCTCATCCCGTGCATGCGCAGGAACCAATAGATGAACTGGTGTCCGGTGAGGCCCTTGGGAAAGGCGTCGAATTGCGCGCAGTAGCCGACCATACGGCAGAGCCGCTCGGGATGGCCAGGCTCGATGCCCATCACGCTGATATCACCTTGGGTCGGCCGGATCAGCCCGGTCATGAGATTCATCAGCGTGGTCTTGCCCGATCCATTGGGGCCAACCAGGCTGGTGATGCCGGGCGGAATCGACAGGTTGACGTTATTGATGCCGAGGACTTCTCCATAGAAGCGAGATACATTGGCGAAGGTGATTTGCGTTTCGCTCATCGCACCACCTCCGCTCCGCGGATCTTACGGGCCAGCATGTAAAGGCAGATCAGGCAGAGCACGCCGAGCGCCGCCCAGCAGCACCAGAGTGGAAGTTCCTCGCCTGCCGTCACGCGGAAGAAGACCCCGCCGCTGGTGGTCCTGTTGGCGCCCTCAAAGAGCTGCACCCAGACCACGCCGATGAGGTGGCTGATGTTGAACAGGTGGCCCCACCTGGTGCGCTGCACACCGTTGATCACCGCGCCGAAGGCCGCCGCCACGAAGAAGACGCCGAACATCAGGCCGCCCGCCGCCGGCTTCCACTTCACCCAGGCGGAAAGTGCCAGCGCCAGCAGCGCCAAAATCAGAATCCAGATCCACGCGCCGAAGAACATGCCGGAGGCCAGACGCGCGTTGTCCTTCATCCACTGCCAGCCTTCCAGGTAACCCTGCAGGCCGAAACACAACAGGCCCGGCACCCAGGTCATCAGCGACATCAGCACCACCAGCACCGACATCTTGCCGAGCACGTACTCNNGAGATTTGCCCGGGCCCCACGAACGCCGCCAGGAACAGAGCCAGCATGCTCTGCCAGCCGAGCAGGTTCGCGAAGAACGTCACGTTGATAGAGATCAGGTTCCGCGCGCCCTGCACGCCCAGCAACCCCAGCGCGCTGGCATTGTGCTGCACGTAGATAATGAGCGCGCAGATCAGCGGGTAGATGAAGCTGCCGATGAAGAACAGCGAGAGGAATCGCGAGCTGCGCAACTCCACGAACGCATACCGCGGAATCACCAGAAACCGCGACCAGGAAGACGTCAGTTCGCCTTGGTACGGCCGGTAAGTTTTTTTATAGACGGCCATCGGCGGTCTCCATGGCTTTGAGGAAGATGTCTTCGAGCGAATCGCGCTTGCGGTTGAGCCTGCGAATCTGTACGTTCTGAGCGGCCGCGATCTCATAGAGCCGTCGCACTTCGAGGCCGTCCGGCAGGATCAGCTTCACGCGGCCCTGCGCTCCCGGAGCCGTTTCGCAGCCCAGTTTCTCCACCGCCTCCAGAAAGCTGCCGTTGTTCTCGCCGCGCGTCTCCAATTCCAGGAACCGGCGGTTGGCTTTGCGCTCTTCCTCCAGGTTGCAGAAGGCCGCCACGTTTCCGTCCTTGAGGATCAGGACCTGGTCGCAGCAGTCTTCCACGTCGCGCAGCAGGTGCGAAGAGAGCAGCAGGTGGAGATCGCCGCGGTCGCGGATTTCCTGGATGAGCTGGATCATACGGGCGCGCGCCGGCGGGTCCAGGCCGTTGGTCGGCTCGTCCAGAAACAGCAATTTGGGGCCGTGCGCGATGGCCTGCGCCAGCTTGGCCGCCTGCTTCATCCCCAGCGAATAAGTGCCCACTGCGCGATACCGCACTTCTCCCAGACCGACGTAAAAGAAGGCTTCATGGGCCCGTTCGAGCGCGTGCCCGGCCGGCAACCCGGCGAGTTCCGCCATCAGCCTCACGAAGTGCACGCCGCTCATACCCGCCACGAAAGAATCGTTCTCCGGCATATAGCCGATGAGCGAGCGCACCGCCCGTGCCTGCGTCCGGATATCGTGACCCAGAATGCGCGCCGTACCGGCGGATGGCTTGTGGAAGCCCAGCAGGGTGTTGATGAGAGTCGACTTTCCCGCTCCGTTCGGCCCCAGCAACCCCACCGATCTTCCGGTGAGCGCCGCATTCAGCTTCTTGAGGACGACGCGATCCCCGAAGCGCACCTCCAGGCCGTCGAGTTCGATTACCGGACCCATCACTTTGAAGGATACGGTATCCTCGGCGCGTGTGTTCCGAACATTTGGTTCATGGGCAGTGAAATACCAGCCATGCCAAGCAGGTTGCCGCTCATCAGGTTCGTCAGGGTGGAGCCGAGCACGTCCCCGTTGGCCGTCATGGTGATTCGGTCGGGCTCGCCGTAGACCGCGTACAGGGCGGGTTTGACGTCGTTCAAACCTTGCAGCGGATTCCCGCGGCCGGCAGCTCCCGGTGGCAGGAAGGCCCCGGCCAGCGCCGCAAACGGCGCCAGCGTAGTTCCCAGGTTCTGGTAAATCACCACCGAGAAATTCACGTGCTGGTCGCGCGGCGTCAATTCCAGGAACCGCGCCGAATGCTTGATGGAAGTGCCGGCCGTCTTCACTTGCAGGGCATGCGCCACCAGGGCGCGCGTCGGGCCGGCGATCAGGTAGCCCTGGTCGAAAGTGTAGTGCGCTTCAAGCAGCGGGCTGGGATTGGCCGCTGCGATCATGTAGTACGTATGGCCCTCGAAGGTCTCCTGCGCGGTGCGTAGCGGTTGCCGACCGGCTTTGGCAGCTTCGTTGTTATGAGCCTCGACAAGCTTCTGCAGAGTCGCCTGGAAGCGGTGCGGGTCATAGACTTCGGTCACCAGCTTCCACGACGGCACCGGCATCACCGCGCCATCTACAGCCACGGCAAACTCGCCGCCCAGGCTGGCGGAAAGTTCTTTGCGGACATCGAAGCCGGCCGTGTGGCCTTCGTCGTCGAGGGACTTCTGCGCGATCGCGAGCGATCCCTGCCGCGCCGCCAGTACGGCATCCAGAATTGCCTCGGGACTCTTCACCACGAAGCCCAGCACCGCCGTGGCGTCCGGCGATACATAGTCCAGCGAGCCCATCGGCGAAGGTTCCGCCAGGAGGGCGGCCATCCCGGTGCGCGGGCCATCGAAGCCCAACGCCGCGCTGGCCACCATGTGGCCGGCGGCCTGCTTCTCCTCGGCCAGAAAATAGCGCGCACCCTCAAACGGCGTGTGCATCTTCGAAAGATCGGCGCACACCAGCAGGCCCGCGCCCTGGCGGTAGGACTCCGCGATGTGCCCATAAAGCGGCGTGGAGGCAAAGCCCGAATCCATCTGGGTGGCGATGGCCGCCACCGCGCCGGGTTCCCCAACCAACAGCAGTCCCTTGCGCGATTCAACCTGGAGCGGCAGGCCCTTCTGCCGCAGGAATTCCGCCAGTCCTTCGCGCCGCGGCTCCGCCAGCACCACCGGCGTGGCCACTCCCGCCACGCTCACGATGTCGATTTCGTCGCCCAAATATTCGCTGCCCTGCCGCAGGGTTTCGATCACCGCGCCCAGATGGTTATCGTGCCCGGCCCACCAGGCTTGCAGTTCGGGGCTCGACGCCAGCTTCTTCCCCACTGTCGATTGCGCATCGGCCAGGTATTGCGAAAGGTTCGGAATGCTGACGTACAGCACCGTCCCGGCCGGCAGCCGTCCCAGCAGCGTGCTGGAATAGCGCAGCGCCGGCATCTGTAACTGGCCCAGGCTCTTGCGAAGCTCGGTCAACTGCTTCAGCAGCTTGTCGCGGTTGCGGCTCCAGGAGATCTCATCGCGGATGGCTTCCGGTTCCACCGAAACACCTGTGACGGCCTGGTCGCCCGCATGCAGAATCTTTTCGCGGTTGTCTTCGGTGACGTGGACTTCGCCTTCCACCACCGAAACGCGCGAACCCTTGAGACCCGCCGTCACGCCGAACAGCGTGCCGGTCACCGCTACGCGGCAATCGGCGGTTTCGAGATAGAGATGGCCGCTCGGGCGGTGCGCGGCCTGAACGATTACGCTGCCGCGCCCCAGGTGCACCGTCACATCGCCGCCTGAAGCGGTGGTGTAAAGGCTGGAGCGTTCCCGCATTTCCACCACCGACCCGTCGCGCAGCTCCAGCATAGCGTCGGAATCCTTAGCGGTGCGCAGTTCGACGCCCCCGGGCAGATCCTGGCCCTTGGTCAGCGGTTGGATGCCGTTGGCGGAAACTACGAATAGCGTGCCGTTGACGGTCTGCACGATGGCCCGGCCGGTGTGGCCACCGGACTGGTTGACGGCCACCCACACCGACACTCCCGCCGCCGCCAGCACCGCCGCGGCCGCGGCCCAGCGCATGGAGGGCATGGAACGAAAGGCCCGGCGCGGCGCGACCCTCGGGACGATCATGGGCACAACCTTGCCTTCAAACACGTGGCGGCAGGCCACGCACTGGTTGAGATGGTCTTTGAGCAGCAGGGCGCGCGCTGCCGTCAGCCGGCCGGCGCGGTAGTCCGGGATCAGCAACTGGAAATCGGCGCAGCCGCGGATGTGGCCGGCGGGCGCGATATTCGCCCAGACGCGGCCGGCAGCGGCTTCGATCACCGCCGGATCGATATTCTCGTCGCGGATTTCCAGCACAGCCTGCTCCAGGGCGGGATCCATGGAATCGAATTCGGGGGTCATGCTACTCCTCCCATATAAGCTCGGTATTCCTTTTCCAGGCGAACCCGCGTGCGCGATAAGGTCACCGCCACGGTCCCGGGTGTGGTCGCGAGCAGACGCGCAATCTCGGGATTGTCCTTGCCTTCAAAGAAGCGGAGCATAAACATTTCGGCGATCCGAGGATTGAGCCGGGCCAGGGCACCGCGCAGCCATTCGCGGATTTCGCCAGAATGGTGCAGCCGGTCTGGACTCCGATGGACCGGCTCGGCCAGCACCGGCTCCATTTCGTCCAGCGGCACGTGGCGGATATTCTGCCGGGACCGCATCAGGTCGAGAGCCGCGTTCACTGCCGCGCGATGTAGAAAGCTCGCCATGTTGCCGACCGGTTCTGCTCCGGGGTCGCGTTTGAGGAGCCGTAGGAACACGGTCTGCAGCACGTCTTCGGCGTCGCCGGCATTGCCGGTGACCCGGTATGCCGCGCGAAACACTAGAGCGTGGTGCTCACGAAAGGTCCGCTCCAGATCGGCAGCGGAGAGTTGGGCCGGTTCTTGCTGGGCAGCCATTAGTGCTTTCATCCTACCAAGCTCATCCATTTACTGGACGCGCGGACCGCCGGGGAATTAGCCAAAAAAAAGCCCCGCGCCTAGGGTGGCGTGGGGCATGAAGTTCTACTGCAATCTGTCTCGGAGGATGACAGACCGGTGTCGATTCTAACATCAGATAACCCGTAAAGCAATGCGATGGCGAGGGGTATTAGGATAGAAGTTAACGTAACTCGTCCATAACTTGGTCTAAAACAGTACGTGACGGCCGAACTCTGGGTTCCGGCAGCGTAGCGATCGGCTCATCGGCTAGATTTAGTAGTTCTAGGAAGGTTGGTTTGGCGGTGTTCAGGTACAAAACACCCGTCAGCACCTCTCCCTTGGCTTCGGACTCCTCCAGTGCCACCAGCGCCTTGAAGCGGTCGGTCGGATCGAAATCCCGTTGCAGCTTGCGGATGCGCAGATGCGAACCATCGTGCATCAGGACGTCCATCACCTCGCCTTCCGGTATTTCTACGGTAATATCCTCAAACGAAGGGACAAAGTCCAGTTCCTGCAATACCTCTTCATGCTCTTTCATGTACGAGTAGCTCTTGGTGGAGCCCTCGTGATCGTTGAAAGTGACGCACGGCGAGATGACNNGAGCGAGCGACGAAGGTGGCGCCCCATTTCATCGCCAGAGCGCAGCAATCAAAGGGCGGCAGGTTGTTGGGAGTCCCGGATTTCAGAGTCGACCCCAAATCCGCGGTGGCGGAGAACTGGCCCTTGGTTAGCCCGTAGACGCCGTTGTCTTCAATCACATAGATCATCGGCATATTGCGGCGGATGAGGTGCATGAACTGGCCGATACCAATGGATGCGGTGTCGCCGTCGCCGCTGAGCCCGATGCCCATTAGCGTTCGGTTGGCCAGCAGGGCGCCGGTGGCGATGGCCGGCATACGGCCGTGGACCGCGTTGAAGCCGTGCGACAGGCCCAGGAAATACGCCGGTGATTTCGATGAGCAACCGATGCCGGAGAACTTGGCGACGGTATAGGGATCAATCCCGAGTTCGTAGAAGCTCTCTATGATGCGCTCAGAGATGGAATTGTGGCCGCAGCCGGCGCACAAGGTGGTCTTGCCGCCCTTATACTGCAACACTTCGAGGCCAATGTGGTTGACCTTCTTGGGCGGTGGAGTAACGGTGGTGCTCATCTATTTACCCTCCTGTGCGATGATGTGGTCGGTAACGGTGCGCGCGTCCAGCGGCAGGCCGCCGTAATATCGCAAACTGCGCAGTTTGGCGATCAGTTCGACATCCAGTTCCAGGCGCATCAGGCCCAGCAACTGGCCGTCGCGATTCTGATCCACGACGTAGACGCGATCATGGCGGCGAATGAAGTCCAGCAGCTGATCAGTGAAGGGGTACGCCCGGAGCCGCAGATAACTAGCTTCGATGCCGTGTTCGGCCTTCAACTGATCGCAGCTTTCGCGCACGGCGTAATCCGAAGTGCCCCAGGCCACGAAGCCGATCTTGGCCTTTTCGGCGATATAAACTACCGGCTCGGGAACGTGCTGGCGCATGACTTCGAACTTGTGGGTCAGCCGGTCCATGTTGTTGATATAGTCGTCCTCGCGCTCGGTGTATTGGGCCTTGTCGTTGTGGCCGCTGCCGCGCGTAAAGCAGGCAGCTTTGGGATGATGGGTGCCGGGAAGGGTGCGCCAGCCGACGCCATCGCCATCCACATCTTTGTATCGGGCGAAGCCGCCCAGCCGGTCGAGGTCCTCGGCGGTGAGGATCTTGCCGCGGTTGATGGGCTTTTCGGGGTACGGGAACGGGTCGGACATCCAGTTATTCATGCCGAGATCGAGATCGGTCATGACGAAGACCGGCGTCTGGAACTTCTCGGCGAAATCGAAAGCTTCGATGCTCATCGAAAAGCACTCTTCCGGCGAACAGGGGAAGAACAGGGGGTGCTTGGTGTCGCCGTGGGAGAGCAGCGCGGTGGTAATGAGATCGCCTTGCTGAGTGCGGGTGGGCAGCCCGGTGGATGGGCCGACGCGTTCCACGTCGAAAACCACCGTGGGAACTTCGGCGTAATAGCCGAGCCCGATAAACTCCGACATCAGGGAGATGCCCGGCCCGGCCGTAGCGGTCATGGAACGGGCGCCCGCCCAGCCGGCGCCCAGCGCCATGCCGATGGAAGCCAGCTCATCTTCAGCCTGAACGATGGCGTAGGTGGCCTTGCCGGTATCGGGATCGTGGCGGAAGCGCTTGGCGTAACCGATCAGCGATTCAACCAGAGACGATGACGGCGTGATGGGATACCAGGTCACTACCGTGACGCCGGCGAACATCGCGCCCAGAGCACAGGCCGCATTGCCGTCGATGATGATCTTGCCGGCGGTCGAATTCATGTGCTCCGCCCGGTAAGGGACGCTATCGGCGAACGTGCTGGCGGCAAATTCGAAGCCGGCTTTGGCGGCGCCCCAGTTGAGATCGACGGCTTTGGCCTTACGCTCGCCGAACTGTTTCACCAGCGCCTTGTAGACCTCTTCCATATCGATCGACAGCAGCCGCGCGACGACGCCGTCGTAGATCATATTGCGGACCAGCTTGCGCAGCTTGGCGTTGGGACAAACCGGAGCAACCAGTTTGTCAAATGGGATGGGGAAGAAGTGCAGGTCGCTGCGCAGTTCGTTGAGCTTGAGGGGCTCGTCATAAACCACAGCCGCGCCGCCGTCCAGCTTCATGACGTCTTCGCGCGCGGTTTCGGCATTCATGGCCACCAGGATGTCGATTTCCTTGCGGCGACCGACGTAGCCATACTTGCTGGCTCGGATGGTGAACCAAGTCGGCAGGCCGGCAATGTTCGAGGGGAACATGTTCTTCCCCGAAACCGGAATGCCCATCTGGAACAGCGAGCGCATGAGAACGCTGTTGGCAGTCTGGCTGCCCGACCCGTTCACTGTGGCTATCTGAATGCTGAAGTCGTTGACAACAGGCTTGCTCGGTTGGCCCGGCTGAGATTCCACCGGGGACACTTCTAATGTAGACATCGATCGGGAATCCTTCGGAAGGGAGTGTGGCCCAAATTCACGTGCTTTTCAATTATATGCGAATTCCGCAGAGAGCGGCGCAAAGGCCCAATTCGTGAGCTTGTGATTTGCACGCCCGGCGCACAGAATAGAGGTTTATGAAGAATAGAAGCCGTTTTTCCCGAACGGGGCTGATCCTGCTCGCGTTCGCTGGACTGGCGTGCGCCCAAGTGCGCTCCGTGCCGTCGGCCGGACCCTTGCAGTTTGAGTTCAGCTTTCCGGCAACCAACGGCAGCACGCAGCACATCACGCTCGACCATTTTCTTCGCAATGGCCAACCGCTCACGGCTGCCACCAGTGCGGTGCACACGCGCCAACTGGCCGTCGGCGTGAGTGACATCTCGATCGATGGACAGGCGGTGGGCGAGTGGGAGTTCGACCTGGGTGATGACAGCAGTTACTTCGGCCTCGGCGAGCGGTTCGACCGTCTGAACCATGCGCACTCGATTATCCGGAACGGTTCGCGCGACGCAGGCAATGCCAAAGGCATCAGCACGTACCAGCCGGCGCCGTTCTTCATGAGTCTGCGCGGCTATGGGCTGTGGGTGGACACCACCAGCGAGGCCACTTTCGATTTCAACGTCACGGAGCGTTACCGCGTGCAAGTCAAGATTTATGCCCGCAACTTGCGGTTGGTGCTGATCGAAGGCCCGCGGTTCCCGCTGATCCTGGATCGGTTCACGGCACTGGTGGGTCGACAGGAATTGCCGCCTTATTGGGCGTTCGCGCCCTGGAAGTCGCGCGATTACCACC
>PLZX01000353.1:0-3671 GCA_003152325.1 Bryobacterales bacterium
GCGGGGAGGATCGTCCGTTCCATCTCTCCATAGCGCCGGTTTGGGACGTGCCGATCGGTCGCGGGCGGGCGCTCGGCCACAACATGTCAAAGGCGCTGGACTTCGCCGCCGGCGGATGGGAGCTGGCAGGCCAGTACACCATTCAGTCGGGCACGCCGGTCTACTTCACCGCGAACACCACCAACGGCAACTTCTTTTTCAGCGGCAAGGATTTCAGCATCGCGCGCAACCAGCGCACGTTCGCGCAGTGGTTCGATACTTCGCAGTTCGCCGTGTATCCGAACCAGAACAGCATTCTGGCTACCTATCCGGCGTGGACGGGTGTTCAAAGTCTCCCCGGCGCGGGCTATGTGCCGCAGGCCGGGGACACGATCAAGAACGGCGTCTACCAGGACTTCGCCAACTGGGTCCGCACCATCCCGACGGCGTGGAGCGACGTTCGCGTGAGCCGCGTCAATGAGATGAACCTGGGGATCTATAAGAACTTCCAGCCAACGGAACGGCTGAAAGTGCAGTTCCGCTTCGAAACATACAACACGCTCAACCATCCACGGTTCCCCGCGCCGGACTCGAATCCCGCCGACGCTGCATTCGGGACCGTGCAGAAGAATCAGCAGAATTCCGCCCGCGCCATTCAACTGGCCCTGAAAGTGTACTTTTAGCGAGAGCGAGATGAGAATCATCGGGCTTCTGGCGGCGGTGGGCTGGCTGGCCTCCGCCTCTTCCGCGGCGGAGCAACCCGCGCTCATTCAGAACGTTCCCGGCCGGCAGACCATCGATCTGTGCGGGCCGTGGCGGGCCATTGTCGATCCCTACGAGGCCGGATATCTCGACTATCGCTACCGGCCGTATGCGGACGGCGGGATGGGGGCGAACAAAAAGCCGAAATCCCCGGGTGAGTTCGTGGAGTATGACTTCGATGCCGCCGGCGAGTTGTTGGTGCCAGGCGATTGGAACACGCAAAAGCCGGAGCTCCTGTTCTATGAAGGGAGCATCTGGTACAAGAAGGACTTCGACTACACGCGCAAGCCCGGCCGGCGGCAGTTCCTGTGGTTTGGAGCAGCCAACTACCGCGCCATGGTGTTCCTGAACGGGACGAAGCTCGGCGAACATGTGGGCGGCTTCACCCCATTCCAGTTCGAAATCACGAATCTGGTGCGGGACAAAGGGAATTTTCTGATCGTGAAAGTGGATAACCAGCGCCAGCGTGAGGCCGTGCCCACGTTGATGACGGATTGGTGGAACTACGGCGGTCTGACGCGCAGCGTAAAGCTGGTGGACGTTCCGGAGACCTTCGTGGAAGACTACTCCGTGCAACTGGAAAGGGGATCGCGAAGCCGCATCGCCGCGTGGGTCCGCTTGAACGGGCCTCGGAAACAGCAGCCAGTGACACTGAGGATTCCCGAAGCCGGTATTTCGAGGACCGTCGTACCCGATCCGAACGGCTATGCGCAACTGACTCTCGAGGCGCGTCTGACGCTATGGTCCCCGGAGAGTCCCAAGCTCTATGAGGTCGCGATCGAGACGGAGACCGGCCGCGTCGCCGACCGCATCGGGTTTCGGTCGATTGAGGCGTCCGGCCGGAACATCTTGCTGAACGGCCAGCCCCTGCATCTGCGCGGGGTTTCGATCCAAGCGGAAGCGCCCATTCATTCCGGACGCGTGTTTTCGGAGGCTGACGCCACTACGCTGCTGCAGTGGGCCAAGGACCTCGGCTGCAATTTCGTCCGCCTGCCGCACTTTCCCCACGATGAAGTGATGACCCGCCTCGCGGACCGGATGGGGCTGCTGGTCTGGTCGGAAATACCGGTGTACTGGACCATCGCCTGGGAGAACCCGGAGACGCTGCGAAATGCCAGGCAGCAGCTCGCGGAAATGATCGCGCGCGATAAGAACAGAAGCTCGGTGATTTTTTGGTCGGTAGCCAACGAGACGCCGCCAAGCGAGCCTCGAACGCGATTTCTTGCAACGCTGGCCGCGGCGGCACACGAACTGGACCCGTCACGCCTGGTGACCGCGGCGCTGGAGACGCACCGTATCGATCCCAAGACGATCATGGTGGACGACCCCTTGGGCCAGTACCTGGACGTGGTTTCCTGCAACGAGTACATCGGGTGGTATGACGGACCGCCCGAGAAAATCGATGGCACCGCGTGGAAAACCACTTACGAAAAGCCGTTCCTGATTAGCGAGTTCGGCGCCGACGCGCAGGCCGGCCGCCACGGCGGCGATGGGACTGCGTGGACCGAAGAGTTCCAGGCGGACGTTTACCGTCGGCAGGTTGCGATGTTCCAGCGTATCCCGTTCCTGCGTGGGACCATCGCGTGGGTGTTGATGGATTTCCGGTCCCCGCGCCGTCCGCTGGCCGGGATTCAGGACTTCTTCAATCGCAAGGGACTCTACTCCGATCGCGGAGAGCGCAAGGCTGCCTTTTACGTCTTGCGCGACTACTATCGCCTGATTGCCGCGGGTGGCTCGCTCCAGCCCGAATGAGTGCGAGAATCGTCTCATGATGCCGGGAGCGTGTTTGGCGCTGGTGGTGTGCGCGGCGAGTGGGTTTGCACAGACTACCGGATGGAAACTGGTCTGGCACGACGAGTTCGAGGGCTCCCGGCTCGACTCCTCCAAGTGGGTCTACGTGGTGGGAGGCGGCGGCTTCGGGAACAACGAACTGGAGTATTACACAGACCTCCCACGGAACCTCTACCTGGAGGGCGGCATGTTGGTGATCCGGGCTATCCAGGAGGATTACCGCGGCGCGGACGGCGTGGAGCGCGGATTCACTTCGGCGCGCATTCAGACGCGGGGCAAGTTCTCGCAAGCCTACGGCAAGTTCGAAGCGCGCATCAAGCTGCCCGGTGGACAGGGGATCTGGCCGGCGTTCTGGATGATGGGAGAGGGAACAGCCAGGTGGCCAGATCGCGGTGAAATCGACATCATGGAGAACATTGGCCGCGAACCTTCCACCGTGCACGGGACAATCCACGGCCCTGGCTATTCCGGGGCGAAGGGGATCGGCGCGCCCCTCGATCTGCCTGCCGGGCAGCGATTCTCTGAAGATTTTCACGTGTTCGCCGTGGAATGGGAACCGGACGCAATCCGCTGGTACGTGGATGGCAAGCAGTATCAATCGGTCAGCCCGGCCAGTTTGCCCGCCGGAACCAGGTGGGTTTACGATCATCCGTTCTATCTACTGTTGAACCTGGCGGTAGGCGGCAACTGGCCCGGCAATCCCGGCGCAACCACATCCTTCCCGCAACTGATGGTTGTGGACTACGTGCGCGTCTATCAGCGGGAGTAGAGCAACCGGCTTGAGGGCTTGTCCGGAATCGGGCGGCTCGATGGAACCACTTTGAGTTCTTTCAGGCGGCGCGGCGGCCCGATGGAAAGCCGAGCCCCCGCGACCTCCCATGAGCGCCCGCCGCTTCTTACACGTGATCCGGAATCGTAAAGTTGGGGCGGTAGCCGCGGTCGGCATCGCGAAGCATTCGGTTGGCCTCGTCGTCGCCGATCACCTGCTCGGTCTTGGGATCGAAGTTCAACGTGCGGCCCAGGCGGTAGGACACATTGGCCAGGTGCACCAGCGTGCATGAAATGTGCCCCTCTTCCACCGGCGCGTTGAGGTCTTCCTTCTTACGGCTGCGGACGCAATCGATGAAATTGGCGAAGTG